>CAZBNG010000100.1:0-6914 GCA_964493095.1 uncultured Pseudobdellovibrionaceae bacterium | reverse complement strand
TAAACGGCGCGCCGAGCTGGGAGAGCACCTGCACCACCAGTGAAGAAAACCCGCATTGCGGGAAGGCTGCGCTGCCCTTCATGAACAGTACGACGTCGTTGGAATCGATTTCTTTTTGAATGCGTTCGAAAATGACATTTTTTACGTTTTTCATAGTTTTATCTTTCCTGAGTTATTCGGGGATGGAAGTTTGAATCGCCAGCGCGTGCAACTCCCCTCCCATTTTGCCGCGCAGGGCGTCGTAAACCATCTGATGTTGCTGCACGCGGCTTTTTCCCGCGAAAGAGGGGGAGGTGATATAGGCGGCGTAATGGTCGCCGTCCCCGCGCAAATCCTCGATTTTTACGTTCGCATCCGGAATGCCTTCGCGGATAAGCTGCTCAATCTGTGCTGCTTCCATACCCATGATGTAGTCCTGCTCCCTGCCTGTTTCTAGCCCAGAAGCTGTTTTTTGGCTTCGGCCAGCGCTCTGTCCAGCTCCACGCGCATAATGTGATCGGAAATATCGAGGGATTTTGCCTCAAAATCGGCGCGCACTTTCCGCAGGATGTCCTCAAAACCCGGCTCTTCCAGGTTGGCGGCGACAACTTCGCCGGCATAAGTGGCGGCGTCCGCATCTTCCAGTCCCAGTTGCGCGGCGGCCCACAGGCCGTAGAGTTTTGAGCATCGCGCCTCGACTTCAAAGCCAACTTTTTCCTCGTGGGCGTATTTTTTCTCAAAAGCGGCTTCGCGCTCGTCTAATCCACTCATTTGTTCTTCCTATGTAAATATTTGGTTTTGGTTCATTCTATTGTTTGAATATAAAGCATTGCGCTGCTATATCAAAGGAAACATATAACGAAAAGGGCATAAGCATGGCAAGGCGCAAACAGATATACGAAGGTAAAGCCAAGATTCTATACGAGGGTACGGAACCCGGCACGGTTATCCAGTATTTCAAAGACGACGCCACCGCCTTTAATGCGGAAAAGCACGCCGTTATTCCCGGCAAGGGCGTTTTGAACAACCGCATTTCCTCGCACCTGATGACGAAAATTGAATCGCTGGGCATTCCAACGCATTTCATCCGTTCCCTGAATATGCGTGAGCAACTGGTGCGCAAAGTTGACATTATTCCGATCGAGGTCGTGGTGCGCAATATCGCGGCGGGCACGCTGTGCAAACGCCTCGGCGTGAAGGAAGGTACGATCCTCCAGCGTCCGCTGGTTGAATTTTATTATAAGAAGGACGAGCTGGGCGATCCGCTGATCAGCGACGAACATATCATCACTTTTGGCTGGGCCGACCCTTACGAGCTTGAGGAAATGGTGTCGATGGCCTGGCGTATCAACGATTACATGAACGGCCTGTTTTCCGGTATCGGTTTGCGGCTGGTGGATTTCAAGGTCGAATTCGGCCGTTTCTATGGCGAGGAAGGCGAACTTTACATCATTCTGGCCGACGAGTTTTCACCCGATAACTGCCGCCTGTGGGATGCCAAGACCGGCGAGAAGATGGACAAGGACCGTTTCCGTTTCGACCTTGGCGACCTGATTGTCGGCTACCAGTATATTGCCGAAAAACTCGGGCTGGTTCCCGAGGGCGGCATTCTGAAGGATGGCAATATAAACGAACAGCTTATGGCCAAGCTCGACCTGATTGAAAACGAGCTGGCACGGGAGCGCCGCCTGCGTGATATCAACAAGCACAAACCACGTAAGAGTTAATGCCCGCCCCTGTTCTAAGTGTCATCCTGAAATCTTTGGGCTGAAGGGTCCGGTTCTTTAGCCGTCATCCCCGCGACCCGCTGCGCCAGCGCTTGGGCGGCGAGAGGCGGGGATCTGGTTATTTGTGGCACAAGATCCCGGATCAAGTCCGGGATGACGCCTTGTTTTCATATCCTTCAGGCGTCCGCCTTCAGAATGATATACCGGCAAAGGATCGTCATTACACGGCTAGTCCGTGTAATCCACGGGGGCGCACGGATCACATGCATATAAGGTGGGTGATGCGCAAGAGGCGTCTTCAGAACAATAAAATCAGCAGGAAGCGAACTGTTCCTGGAAGACACGTTCTTCGAGGTGATTATTCGGGTCGAACAGGATCGTGCGGGAAATCGAGCGCGATTCTTTTATTTTAACCCGCTTCACATCCCGGATTTCCTTTGAATCGGCCGTGGCGCTGACGGGGCGTTCCGCCGCTTTCGCAATATCGAAGCGCACTTTGGACTGATTGCTGAGCAGGGCGCCGGGCCAGTGGCGCGGCCGGAAGGCGCTGATCGGGGTCATGGGCAGAAGGTTCGCCGTCAGCGGTACGATCGGCCCGCCTGCGGAAGAATTATAGGCCGTGCTTCCCATCGGCGTGGCCAGTAAAATCCCGTCGCAGATCAGTTCTTCAAGGCGTAGCGTATCATTCACATACACTTTTAAATACGCGGCGTTGTGCGTCTGGCGCAGCAGTGAAACCTCGTTATAAGCCAATTCTTTGTGGACTTTACCGTGTTTGTCCAGCGCTTCCATCCACAGCGGGTGAACCTCGATGCTATTGGCGTTTTCTACGCGTTTTTCCAGGTCTTTGATGGCATATTCGTTCAGCAGGAACCCCAGCGTGCCCAGATTCATGCCGTAAAAAGGAATGTTAAGGTCCGGATACTGGTGCAGCGCATGGAGCATGGAACCGTCCCCGCCCAGCACGACCAGAACGTCGGCGTCTTTCGGTTTGCAGTTGCCGTAGCGGCTTTTCAGCTCTTCCAGCGCCTTCTGGGCGCGGGGTTTGCGTGACGAATCAAAGGCGATTTTCACGGTGCGCTCCAGCCTTCCGGGTTATTCAAAAACGCTTCAACTGATTTCAAAGTGTCCGAATCGAAATAATCCTTGTTCTTTGCGACCGCCAGAACGTCCCACCAGTTGCACAGGCTGTGCAGGGTTACGCCCATTTCTTTCATGGTCTTCTCGCTCGCGGGGAAAATGCCGTAATGGAAGATTACGAATATATGTTCCACGGTTGCGCCCGCCGCGCGCAGCGCATCGACGAAAACGCGCTTGCTGCCGCCGTCTGTCGTCATGTCTTCGACCAGCAGGATACGCGGCTTGTCTTTTTCCAGCGCCCCTTCGATCTGTGCCATGCGTCCGAAGCCCTTCGGTTTCTTCCGAACATAAAGCATGGGCAGTTTTGTGCGTTCGGCCAGGAACGCGGCATAGGGAATGCCCGCCGTTTCGCCGCCCGCGACATAATCCAGATCCCCCATTTTTTGCTTTATAACCTGCGCGCCCAAATCCATTAGTGTGGAGCGCGCTTCCGGGAAGGCGATCAGGCGGCGGATGTCTACATAAACCGGGCCTTGTTTCCCCGACGTATAGGTGAACGGTTCGCGCGCATTAAATAAAACCGACTTGGTTTCCAGCAAAATCTTAGCGGCTTTTTGCGCCATTTTGTCCTTGCTCATGGCGCGGGGGCGGGCGCGGCTTTCTTCGATAAACCCGATCAGCTCGTTCATGGTCGCGCCGGTCACGCGCAGGACCTTCGATATGCTTTCGGTTGAGGGCCAGCGCGGCTTTCCGTCCGGGCTTATGCGCTTGCTTTTATTGAAGGAAGTGGGGTCCAGCCCCGCCTGTTTGGCAAGGCCGGAGGGCGAATAACCGTGGGCCTGTGCCAGCCGGTCGATCGCCAGCCATATTTCGTCGTGCGTTAACATAGGACCATAGTCCCATTTGGGCAGGGGTTCGTAAATAGGAAAAAGTTCTTATTTTTTTATTGACGTCGATGAATTTTTATAGCATAAAGAGAACATAAAGGGAACAAATGTATTTAAATTTTGGAAAAAAGAAGGAAAAGGAAGGGTTTTAGAGCCATGGCATCAGAGAGAAAATACATCCCCCGCATTTATGCAGTATCGGAGAGCGTGCCGTTTGAAAGTGCACAGGAGGCCTGGTTCTGGTTTGTCGAAGCGCAGGAAGCGCGTAACGACGGGGCGCGAATCACCGCCGGTTTAGGAAACTGCATGCGTCCGTGTGAACCGCTCGACATTCTGAAAGTCCTGGAGCGGCTTTACCGGAACCGCCGGTTGCTTATGGATCATTTAAAAGTGCTGCGCCATTACGGTCGCCGTAAAATGGCGCCCGATCCCCGCCGGCCCAAGGAAATGCGTGCCGATAAACTCTGGCGCGAGGCGCTTGAGCGCATCGAGCCGCTGCTGGAGCGTAAGGGGATTGTTCGTAAATGGCCGCCCTGTGCCGTATGGGAACAGGGCCCCGCTTCCTATATGGAGGCGGCGGAATGAAAATCTCTGAAAACATCTCAGCGCCGCAGAAGGCATGGGTGGCCTTCAGCGGCCAGACAGATTTGCCGTGGCTGAAGATTTTAAAACCCGGCTTCCGGCATTGCTTCGTCCTTCTTAATGACGGGCAGAGCTGGCTCACGCTCGACCCGCTGTCCAATAACATAGAGCTGGCGGTTCATCACCACTTGCCGCCGGATTTCGATTTGCCGCGCTGGCTGGAATCGCAGGGGCTCAGGATTGTTGAAACCGTGATTGCGAAACAACCCGGCCCCGCGCCGTTCATGCTTTTTACCTGCGTTGAGGCGGTTAAACGCGTTTTGGGTTTGCGCGGACGTTTTATTTTCACGCCGTGGCAGCTCTATCGCCGCCTCGTGCGCGACAAGCTTGGAAATTATCACGACATTAAAGGAGAGTTATCATGGGAAGTTTAGGAACCCTTGTCAGTCTGGGCAGCCTGTTTTTAGGCAGCAGCGGATCATCAGGATCAAAACCCGCACCGGCCCCGGCGCCTGTTGCCAACCCGGCGCCGGTATCAACGCCTGCGCCCGCCGCGCAGACACCGTCAACGCCATCGGGCGCCGATACGCAAACACCGGCGGCGGGCAGTGGCGCGGAGCAACCATCCGCAGAGCCGACGCCGGAAGAAGCGCGCACGGACAACCTGCTGCGCCGCAGCCGCGGGCGCTTTGGCACCGTGCAGACCAGCTTTCGCGGTTTGCTCAGCCCCGCCGCAACATCCGGCCAGCGCAAAACTTTATTAGGAGAATAAAAAATGAAAGCCGTATTACGCGACGATCAGGAATTACTAAGTCAAAACACGCAAGGGCTGCTGCAACGCTTCGAAGCCGCCAAACGCCTGCGCGGGAATTGGGAAACTCTCTGGCAGGAATGCTATGATTTCACGCTGCCCCAGCGCGGCGGGTTTACCGCGGAAAACATTCCCGGAAAATCCCGCACGCATCTTATCTATGACGCCACCGCGATGGATGCTGTGGAACAGCTTGCCGCCAGTCTTCTGGGTAACCTCACGCCCACATGGTCGCAGTGGTTCGGGCTCAAACCCGGCCCGGATTTAAGCAAGGCGGAAGCGCAGGCCCTCGCGCCGTTGCTGGAGGAAGCCGCCAAGACCATACAGGCGCATTTCGACCGCTCCAATTTTGCGGTGGAGATTCACCAGTGCTATCTCGACCTGATTGTCGGGGGCACCGCGAGCCTGTATTTCGAGGAAGCCGAGCCGGGCAGTTTTTCCGCGTTTAAATTTACCGCCGTGCCGCTCAGCCATGTGATTTTGGAGGAAGGGGCGGGTGGTTATCTCGACGGCACCTTCCGCATCGCCTCGCTGACTTTGACGCAATTGCGCGAGCGTTTCCCCGCCGCCGAGTTGCCGCTGGAAGTGGAAAAGCAGGCGCAAAGCGATCCGCAGGCCCGGTTCAAGGTGCTGGAGGCCGTCCTGCCCGGTGGGCTTGTATATGATTTTACGGCCTGCCTTCTGGACACCGGCGGAGAGCCTGTGGTGCTGCACAAGGGACGGTTCGAGGAATCCCCGGTTATCAATTTTCGCTGGCTGAAATCGCCGGGTGAAATATACGGACGCTCGCCCGTGATGAAAACGCTGCCCGATATCAAAACGGCCAACAAGGTTGTGGAACTGGTGTTGAAAAACGCCTCCATCGCCGTGACCGGAATCTGGCAGGCCGATGACGACGGGGTTCTCAACCCCGCCAATATCGAACTTAAACCCGGCAGCATTATTCCCAAGGCAATTGATTCCAAGGGGTTGCAACCCCTGGAGATGCCGGGGCGTTTTGATGTGTCGGAATTGATGCTCGACAGCCTGCAGAGCCGCATCCGCCATGCGCTGCTTGCCGACCGCCTTGCCCCCGTAGCCAGCCCGCGCATGACGGCGACCGAAGTGCTGGAGCGCTCTGCGGAGATGTCGATGCTGCTGGGCGCGACTTACGGGCGTTTGCAATCAGAGCTTTTAACGCCGCTGATCCGGCGCGCCTTCCATATCCTGAAGCGGCGCGGTGAAATTCCCGATATTTCCATCGACGGGCGTCTTGTGACGGTGGATTACCGCTCGCCGCTGGCCCGCTCTCAGGGGCAGCGCAATGTCCAGAATACGCTGAGCTGGATCAACTCCGTTCTCGCCATGGGGCCGGAAGCCGCCAGCGCCGTAAACCTGCCGCAGGTAACCCGTTTCCTGGGCGAGGCCCTGGCCGTGCCCACCGACCTGATGCGCGCCGATGTGCCGCTTACCCTGACGGCGGATGATCAGACAAACGTTCAAGCAAAAGGAGAGTAAAATGAGCTTTGAGTTTTTAAACCACGTTTTGCCCGGCGTGAAAGCGCGGGAAGAATTGCCGATGACCCCGGTGGAACGGGGGCTTGTCTATGCTCCCGCCGAAGCGGGCAAGCGCGAAATGCGTGAGGTTGAAAAGGCGTTCGCGCGCCTGTTCTCCAGCGAGGACGGCCAGAAGGTGCTGGCGCACTTGCAGGTCGTAACCTTCCAGCGCGCGCTCGGCCCCGGTTCACCGGATGAACAGCTTCGCTATATGGAGGGGCAGCGCTCCCTCGTGGCGACCATCCTGCGGCTTATCGATCGCGGCAGGAACCCCGCGTGATGATGCGGGCTTTGTCGTCATTGCGAGGAGGC
>CAZBNG010000099.1:0-7133 GCA_964493095.1 uncultured Pseudobdellovibrionaceae bacterium | reverse complement strand
CTTATATCTTGGTTTTTTTTTATTTATGTGCTGTTAGTAGAGCTTCATAGCCCAGAAAGCGCCTCGCAGCAAGGCTTTTTCGCTTATTTTATTGCGCTTTCAATATAATATCGTGCAATTCTTGTAAAGTTTTTACTGCAATTATAGGTTTATATTCGTTAATCAGGCGCTCGCGCTCCGGTGAATCTCCCACCAATACGCCTGCGCAGGCGAAATTCCGCGCACATTCCAGGTCTATATCGGTATCCCCGATAAACCATGTATCGGCGGGAGACGCTTCTATTCCCCCCGTCTCCAGCGCAAGGTGCAGCGGGGCAAGGGAGGGTTTGTCCTGCTCCGCCTCCCCTGCGCCGACAACAGAGGCAAAATACGGGTCCCAGCCCATATTCTCTATCTCCTTAACAACGAATTTGCTGCGCTTGTTGGTGACCACGCTCATTACGATCCCGGCCTTATGCAGCATTTCGAGCAGTTCCCCCGCCCCGCCCAGAGGCTGGAGCAGATGGTGGTTGTCCACGACATAGGATTCAAAATGGGTTTTGGCCTCATCCGCGCGGTTAACATACATCTTCCGGTAGAGGATTTCCCGTGGTTTTCCGAAATAATATTTAAATTCTTCAGGGGCCATAGGCTCCATTTCGAATATATCGCGCACGTGGTTATGGGCATTGTTTAAGAACACGAAGCTGTCCGCCAGCGTGCCGTCCCAGTCGAAAATCATGATTTTTGGCAGTTTCACGTGCATATTTCTAATATTTCCACTCCAGCGGGGCGCCGTATTTGCCGCTGATATAATTTTTGTATTCTTCGTAGATTTTCAAGGCCACAGGGCCGGGCTTGCCGCTTCCGACCTGCTTGCCGTCCAGCATGACAATCGGCATGACGAGCGAGGTTGCGCTTGTGTTGAAGGCCTCATCCGCCGCTAAAATATCTTTCGGTTTAAACCGCTCTTCCCTGATAGTCAGGCCCATCTCCCGCGCCACATGACCGACCGCCATGCGGGTAATGCCCTTGAGGATCTTATGATCCGCCTTGCGGGTGATCAGGGTATTGCCTTTTAGAATCCATGAATTGCTTGAAGATCCTTCGGTAATATACCCCTCTTCATCCAGCATGAGGGCCTCCTGGGCCCCCTGCTCTGCTGCCTGCTGCTTGGCCAGGGATTGAGGTAAAAGCCCGGTGGTTTTGATGTCGCGCCGCGCCCAGCGAAGATCGGGCACCGTTATGGCCCTGGCCCCCTTTTCGATATAGGGGCCGGTCTCAAAGGAAAAGTGGCGTGTGATGATCACAACGCTCGGCGGTGTGTCCGGAGTGGGAAATTTGAAATCGCGCTTGGCAACGCCGCGTGAAATCTGGATATAGATGGCGGCGTTTGTCAGCCTGTTTTTGCGCAATAGTGATTTAATGATAGTCAGGAAGACGCCGCGCGGAAATGGCATGTTTATTTTCAACTCGGCAAGAGAGCGCTCCAGCCTGTCGAAATGCCCTTTCGCATCGGCCAGTTGCCCGTTGATACAGGCGATAACCTCATACACGCTGTCGGCAAACTGAAAACCGCGGTCCTCGATGTGGACGCGGGCCTCCGAGTGATGCAGGTACCGGCCGTTGACGTATGAAAACAAGGGCATGATCTAAAACAAATCCACCTGTACCGAGAACATTTTTTCCACTTCCTGCGCCTGCGCCTGTGAAGCAAGGATTATGACGTGGTCATCGGGAAGCAGGACCAGCTCGGGGCTGGGCATGATAACCTTTTCATTGCGAACGACCGCGCCGACAATCACTTCGGGCGGCAGCTCAAGGTCGGCGATGGCCGTATTGACGATGGTGGTGGTATCTGAAATTTCCGCTTCGATAACTTCCGCGAAACCGTCGCGCAAATTATGCAGGCCCTTGATACGGCCCCGGCGTACATGCTGCATGATCTGGGCGACAATGGTGGCGCGCGGCGAGATAATGGCGTCGATCCCCAGCGGCGCGACAAGCGGCGAATAAGCGTTATTGTTCACCAGCGTGATTACGCGCTTGCAGCCGTATTGCTTGGCCAGTAGAGAGCCCAGAATGTTGCTTTCATCGTCGTTGGTTATGGCGACGAAAGTTTCGACGTTGGAAATCGAGGCTTCTTCCAGCAGGTCCTTATCAAGGCAGTTGCCGTTCAGGACGATAATGTCCTCGAAACGCTCGCTGAGATAGCGCGCCCGTTCCTCATTGTTTTCGATGATTTTAATCTGGACGCCGCGCGTTTTTTCCTTAAGCAGTTCGATAAGGACCGTGCCGATGTTACCGCCGCCCGCGATAACGACGCGCCGCGCCCTCGTCTCTTCATGGCCGAAGGCAACCATCGTGCGGTGCAGGTGTTTGGTATCGACTACAAAATAAACTTCGTCGCCTACTTCCAGCTGGTCTTTGCCGTCGGGGATAATCGATCTGTTATGGCGAAGAATGGCGACGATCTCGAAAGACAGGTCGGGGAAAAGGCTGCCGAGCTGCTCAAGCGGCGTGTTGAGGATCGGGCAGTCCTCCTGGCAGATAACGCCGACCATATGGGCAAGCCCGTCCGCCAGCGGAATAACAAAGGTCGTGCCGGGAACAGAAAGCCTTTGGTAAATATCGTTGGCAATAACGACTTCCGGGGAAATGATCACGTCGATCGGCATGTGGGAACGGCTGAACAGATTAGACCAGGCCGGGTCAAGATAGGCCTGCTCCCGTACGCGGGCGATTTTTTTCGGAATGCTGAACAGGGAGTGGCCAATCTGGCAGGCCACCATGTTCACTTCGTCCGATTGAGTGACCGCGACGATCATGTCAGCGTCATTCGCCCCGGCAGAATTAAGAACGTCCGGGTTGGAGGCGTGCCCGACGATGGCGTTCACATCCATGTCGTCGTTAATCTGGGCAATCAGCTGGGGGTTCTGGTCAATGACCGTGACGTCGTTTTCTTCCCGCGCAAGATAGGCTGCAATGCTGTATCCGACTTGTCCTGCGCCGCAGATAATAACTCTCATAATTCGTCTTTCGTTTTATTTTATTTCAGGAGCCTAGACGGAAAAACACGATCAGGCAATTTTACGTGCTGCCGTTTTTCCCGCTTCGTCTTTTCTGTCGTCAGTATCTTTGTTTTTATCGATTGCCGCAATATCCAGAGACCTTAATTTTCGGTGCAGGGCGGAACGCTCCATGCCGATAAATTGCGCGGTTTTAGAAATGTTTCCCTCAAATCGGTCGATTTGCGTGCTCAGATACTGCTTTTCAAAAATCTCGCGGGCTTCGCGCAGCGGCATTCCTACAAAGTCCGACATATCAGCAGCGGCAGAAGAATCGTCATTGGCGGAACGGGGCGAAACTTTGCCGCCCGATATTTCCGGAGGCAATTGTGAGCGGGTAATTTTTTCTCCTTCGGAATGGCTGTTCATAATCATGATCCATTCCACGATATTGCGCAATTGGCGAACATTGCCAGGCCAGCCGTACCCTTCCAGCATTCGGAGCGCTTCGGAACTGAATGATTTTACGGGCAGGCCGGACTGTTTTGAAATCGTCTTGATAAAATACGCGCAAAGCGGGCCGATATCGCTGCTGTGTTCGCGCAAAGGCGGTACGCGCACGGGCATGACATTGAGACGGTAATAAAGGTCCTGCCGGAAATCGCCGTTTTGCATGGCCATTTCCAGGTCGCGGTTGCTGGAGGCAATAATGCGCACATCCACCTGAACGAATGGCGCGCCGCCAAGGCGCTGGAAACGCTGCTCCTGGATGGCGCGTACGATTTTTCCCTGCGTCTCCAGCGGCATGTCGGCAACCTCGTCCAGCAGCAACGTGCCGCCATTGGCCTGCTCCAGAATGCCGGTCTGCCCGGGCTGATTTGCGGTTTTTTCCATTCCGAAAAGCTCGGCCTCTATCCGCTCGGGGTGAAGGGTGGCGCAGTTCAGGACGAGGTAAGGCGCATCGCGGCGCAAGGAAGCATTATGAATGGCGCGCGCGACAAGGTCTTTACCCGCTCCCGCCTCGCCGGTGAGAAGGACATTGCTGCTTGTCGGGCCGATACGCTCTATCATCTGGCGTAACGTATTCATTTCCCGGGAATCTCCAATCATTTCCTGCGGGTCGGGGGCGCGCTGCCGCAACATTTCATTTTCCCGTTTCAACGCAGCGGTTTCCAGGGCGCGGCCCACCATGAGCAAAAGGCGTCCGGCCTTGAAAGGTTTTTCGATAAAATCGTAAGCCCCCTGTTTGATTGCGGAAACGGCCGTTTCAATCGTGCCGTGGCCGCTAATCATAATGACCGGAATATGCGGATTGTCTTTCTTTATGGTTTCAAGCAGTTGCAGGCCGTCCTGATCGCTGCCCTGAAGCCAGATATCGAGAATGACGAGGCTGGGGGCTTTTTCGTTTATGGCCTCGCGGGCCTGCTGCGCGTTGGCGGCAAGACGCGTGTGATACCCTTCGTCCTCAAGAATGCCCTGCACCAGTTTGCAGATATCGGCTTCGTCGTCGACAATAAGTATATCATTGCCCATTTAGTTACTCACCCTTGTCCTTATTGCTTGAAATTTTTACGGGCTCATCTTCTGGTATGGTCAGAATTATATTGGCTCCATGAAGATCGCGCCAGTCTTTCATGGTTTTTATCCAGTTGGCAGGCTCCAGCAGCAGATTTCCGCCGTGGTCTTCCATAATTTTTTTGACAATGGCCAGCCCCAGCCCCGTCCCTTTTGACTTATGGGTGACATATGGTTCTGTCAGGTGGACGGGATTGCCGTCTTTCGGCAAACCCAAACCGTTATCGGCAACGCTGATAAACAGCTCATGCTCCGGGCTTCTTCCAACCAGCACGTCGATTTCCCCCGGCCCGTTTTTACTGCGTTCTTTTTCATCTCGTTCTATGCGCATATGAATGGAATCAATCGCATTTTGTAAAAGATTGGTCAAAGCCTGCCGTATCTGCTGGGAATCAAAACGCGTTTCCAGGGTCTCATCATCTTCCTGCGTTTTGAGCGTAAAAGTAATATCCGGGTGAGCCTGTTTTTGCAGGAACAGCGTGTCTTTCACATGCTCGGCCAGGTTGTCGTGTTTCATCACCGGTTCGGGCATACGGGCGAAAGCGGAAAATTCGTTTACCATGCGTCCGATGTCGTCCACATGCTTGATGATCGTATCGGTGCATTGGGAGAACGTAGCAGGGTCGCTTTTGATCTCGCCGAGATATTTGCGTTTCAGGCGCTCGGCGGAAAGCTGGATCGGGGTCAGCGGGTTTTTGATTTCATGGGCGATGCGCCGCGCCACGTCGGCCCATGCGGCCTTGCGCTGCGCGGATTGCAGCTCCGTGATGTCGTCAAAGGTGATAATCGCGCCCTTATCCTCCTCGGCGATCATCTCCACGGCGATGCGGAACAGGAATATGCGCTCCCCGCCCTCTTCCTGATGCACGGGAATTTCCGCCTGCGTTATTTTCTGGGGCCTGTTATGGGCTTCCTGCAATAAAGTCTCCAACTCCGGGATAATGGAAATCAGCGGGCTTCCGGTCAGGTCCTGCTCTTTTGCCCGCAGGAGCTGCCGCGCCGAGCTGTTGACCAGTGTAATATTGCCCTCCTCGTTCACCCCGATAACGCCCGAGGACACCCCGGCCAGGACGGTTTCCGTAAAACGGCGGCGGCGGTCGAGCTGGCGGTTGGCGGATATCAGCTCGCCCTGCTGCTCCTCGATCTGCCTTGTCATGCGGTTAAAGGAGCGGGCGAGATAATCAAATTCCTCAAGGTTTTCCTGCTCCGGTACGCGGGCGGTCAAATCCCCTGCCCGCACCCGGTCCGCCGTCATGATCAATGTGCTGATCGGTGAGACAAGCTGGCGGGCAAGCAAAAGTCCGAACCAGATAGCTCCCAAAACCATCAGCAGGCCGACAACCACGAAAATCATGGTCACACTGACCTGCAGGCTCGAGTAACGGCTTTGCAGGCGTGCATAATCCTGCACGGCTTCGCGCGTCTGGTTGAGGTGGGAAATCACCTTCGGGTCCACCATGCGCCCGACAAACAAATAGGCGTCGATGAAATTGCTCAGCTTGGCCAGCGCCCGCACACGGTCGTCGTTACCTCCCGTCATGATGACCACTTCGCCGTCTTCGGCCTGCCGCAGCGCGAAATTAGGGACTTCTTCATATTCGAGAGAGAAAGTCAGTCCCGAGCGCGCCAGCACGCGGCCCGAGGAATCAAATACGATGGCCTCGGACAGGTTGCGCAGGACGGACTGGGTTTTCATCACTTTTTCAAAAGCGCCGGGATTGACGACGAGCAGCGGCGCCTGCCGGTTAAGGTCGTTCACCATGGCCAGCGTATCGGCGCGGATTACCTGCTTGTGTTCCTCAAGATAGGCGCTGGCCACCGCCTGGGATTCATTAATCGCCGTCTGAACGCGCTGGCTGAACCAGGTCTGGACGCCGTAATGGAAGAAAAACGCGGAAAACACCGTCATGATAATGGCCGGTGCGGCCGCCAGTATGCTGAAGGTATAAACAAGGCGCACATGCAGATGCGAGCCGGCGATGCCCTGCTTGCGCCCGCTCCACAGGGAAACGAGGCGGCTGGCGATCAGCATGACAAGGCACAGCATGATGATCAGATCGGCATTGAGCAGCCAGATCACTATTTCCGGGTCTTTTCCCAAAGGCTGTGTCTCGCTTAAGGCCCCGTAAGTGGCAAAGCCGCTCAGCAGTCCCAGAAGCACGAGGGCAAACGCCGCGCGGTTCTGCCACTCACGGCCGCGCCGCTTGTTGTTTTTATCGCGGTTTTGCTCGGTAAGTTTGCGCAGAAAAGACGGCATATAATCGGTCAGAAAGCTCAGCATGTTTGCTTTTTTTCCGGGGGGCTCCAGCCGTTCGGACGGGGCAGGTTTGGCGGAAACAGCCGCGCCGGCATCCGGCACCGCATCCAGATCTTCTTTTTTCAGAGCGTTTCCGGACAATGCAAACCTGTCTCTCTGGTTGACCTTTGATTCAAACTGGAATATCCACAGTTTTGGTATATAGCTTAGGGTTTTACACCCTCGGGCAATAAGAAGCAACAATGGAAAACCATGGCAGATAACGGCAAAAGTCAGAGCGGCAAAGGGTTTCACGTTCTGATCGCGGCGGCGGG
>CAZBNG010000098.1:0-7572 GCA_964493095.1 uncultured Pseudobdellovibrionaceae bacterium | reverse complement strand
ATAAAGAGGGCTTCCAGCAGGTTGGAGCTGGAAATGACCCGGGCGCGTACGGCGGCCTTGGTACGGGCCTGCACCAGCGCACGCAAGGGCACGACGTAAAAGCCGCAGGCGGCGGCCTGAAGCAGCGTGACGGTCATCAGCAGACTTCCCCGCGGAATGGCGAGGAAGGTGGGCAGGGTTAATAGGCGGTCACCGTCCGGTTTTGGGAAGTCGGCGGCAAGGGCATAAACGCCAGCCCCGAAAATCACGATGGCCAGCGCAGCGGCGGGAACGAATTTCATATCCACTTTACCGCGCAGAAGCGAATTGTTCATAAGGCCGCCCAGCCCGATCCCAAGGGAGAAGATAATCATGAAAGCAACCAGAACGGTATTGTCGGCGCCCAACGTTATTTTTGTGAAATTCGGGAACTGGGCGTGGAAGGTAGCAGCGATAAAGTAAAACCACGCCGTGCCAAGGATAGCAAGGAAAACGCCGGGCGTTTGGCTGCGCGCAAAATGAAAGACGCGCCATATCTGGGCGAAGAGATTGAAATCGATTTTTTCTTTCGGCGTGGCGGCTTTCGTATGGGGAACAAAGCGCGCGGCGCTATAGCCGGCCACCGCGCAGAGGAAGATGGTTGCCGCCGTAATTGCTTTGCCATGTTCCAGAAAGGCGAAATAAGCGCCGATAATCGTTCCCAGCAAGATGGCGATGTAGGTTCCCGTACTGACCAGCGCGTTACCGCCGATCAGCGCATCTTTCGGGAGCAGGGCAGGCAGGATGGCAAATTTGCAGGGGCTGAAAAACGCCGACTGGATGCCCAGGCATAAAAGGACGATCAGGGCGAGGATCAGGGATCCGGAAAACAATGCCGCAGCGGCGGCTATGGCAATTACAATTTCCGCCCCCTTAACCCAGCGGATTATATGATCCTTGTCGTATTTATCGCACAGCGCCCCGGCCAGCGGGCAAAAAAGGATAAAAGGCAGGATAAAAAGCCCGGCGGCAAAGGCGACCAGAACCGGCGGATTGTAACCATGGGCATCCCATAAACCGTAAGCAATCAATACGCTTAGTATCGTTTTGAATAGGTTGTCATTAAAAGCCCCGAGAAATTGCGCGATAAAGTAAGGCAGGAAGCGGCGCTGGGTTAGTAAGGCGAACTGGTTTTGGGGCACGGGTTTTTCTCTTTCTTGAGCATAAAATCATAAATCTTTCGAGTGCCGATGTACGGGGAAGCATCGTAGTCCTGTCATTTAGCCACCGGAAAGATAGACGTGCAAGTTTGTGTTGACATAAAATATGTCACGGAATAGTCTCATTTCTTTTCAATGTTTTGAGAATGTTTTGAGTAAAATGAGAGTGTTAATTACCGGGGCCGGGGGGAATATAGGCCGGGATTTAAGGGAGAGTTTGGCCTCTATTTATGATTTGGTTCTTACAGATGTAAACACCCCGCCAGATCTGCGGCCGGATGAGAATTTTATTGCGGCTGACTTATATGATGAACAAGCTGTCCGTAGGTTGATGGATGGAATTGATGGCGTTATCCATTTGGGCGCTGTATCCACGGAGGAGTGGGCCCAAAAAGATCCTCTTAAAACTTTTCAGGCCAACGTTATAGGAACGTCTAATCTTCTTGCCGCTGCTCTGCATGCCGGTGTGAAAAAAGGCAAACCTATAAAGTTCGTTAATGCCAGCACCCATCATACGGTGGGTATGTATAGGGCTGGTGTGAAAATAGACGCCGGGGCGCAAAACGCGCCCGATGGTTTATATGGTGATACCAAAGTTGCTGCTGAGTGGGTGTGCAAAAAATTTAATAAGAAGACCAGCCCGATTGGCATTTTGAATGTCCGTATTGGCAGTTACCGCGAAGCCCCCAGCGAGCCACGACATTTAAGCACGTGGATCAGCCCGCGTGATTTTGTGAAGCTCGTCAGGATCGGTTTGGAGAATCCCGAAGCTGCGGGGAAAACTGTCTGGGGAATATCGGGCAACACTGATGCGTGGTGGGATAATAGCGTGGCTAGGGCGCTTGGGTATGAACCCCATGATAACGCAGAGGATTATACAGACTTTGTTGAAGGACTACCCGCGCTCTATCACGGCGGCGTGTTTGCCGAAGAATACGGCGCAAAAGGCATTGGTGTGCGATTGACTCTTCCGGGTTTACTCCGCGAGTAGCCGTGCTAATCTATGGTTATTCCCGTCCGGGATTTCTTTTATTTACCTGAAGGGCCCCCTTTTGAAATACAAACCGAATCGTATCGATATTCATGTGATGCGCCGTGCTATAGATGCCGCGGGTTTTCTCCCTCATTTCTGTTTCATGCATGCTTAAAACCATTATTGCCAAAACGATTGAATACCTTTCCGTGCCTTCCGTTGTCGGGCACGAAGAAGTGTTTATGGATTACCTGTATAAGGATTTTAAAAAGGCGGGCCTGTCGGTTTTTAAATATGACGGCGCGCTGGAGGTCCACGGTAATTCCCCCAAAGATGCCATTATCTGCGCCCATATCGATCGGCACGGCCTGATTTGCCTGGGCGATGACGAGTATGTGTATGCCGCGCAATACATGCGGGAAATCAAATACGGCGAGAACAATAAATCTTCCCGCAAGGAAGTCGAGGCGATCGCCAAGCGTTTCGAAGGGGAGAAAATTTACGCCTACCACCCCCATAGTGGCAAGGTATTGGCGCAGGGCGTGATCGAGGCATGTTATCCCAATATGCGCAACGACGACGCGCTGTTTTACGTTGAGGGCATCGGGCGGCTGGAGCAAAATATTCCGCTGGCCTATGCGCGGCAGGCGCGGGTGGAAGGGGATTTGCTCAAGGGACAGATCGATAACGCGCTGTCGCTGGCGGTTATTTACACGCTGTTTTCCACCGGTTATCAGGGTACGGCACTTTTGACCTGCGAGGAGGAAATCGGGAAAAGCTGGCTGCATATCGCCGAGTTTCTTAACGGCTCGCATACGGAGACGCAAAGCCTGATCGTGCTTGATACCAGCCCTTTTGCCGATGAAAAAGTGATTAATAACGGCGATATCATCTTCCGCAACCGGGATAAAAGCGAGATTTTCAACCCCGCACTTACGCAGGTTCTGAAAGAGCGTTGCCGTGAGCTGGGACTGCCGTTCCAGGTTAAGGACGAAATCCTGCTGGCTGCCGGAAAAACGACGGAACAGCTCGGCTCCACAGAGCTTGGCAAGCTTATTGCCGGTTCGCGCAGGAAATGGAATGGCGCAACTGTGCAGATCCCGACTCTGATGTATCACACCAGCAATGAAACGACGACGCTGGGGGCAATTGAAAATTATTATCTTTTTCTGCAAAGCGTTTTGGTGGAAGATCGTCTGGAGGGTTTGAAACTGGGGAGCGATTAAAGCGTGGCGGTAAAACCGAAAACGGCCATAGGATGGGAGGAGTGGTGCAAATTGCCCGAGCTCGGTCTGCCTGCGATCAAGGCCAAGATCGATACGGGGGCCAAGACCTCGGCCTTGCATGCCTACGACATCAAACCTTTTACCGAAGACGGCGTGCGTTTCGTGCGGTTTAAAATCCACCCGCTTCAGGGCGACAGTAAGCTGGTGGTGGCATGCGTGGCCCCGCTTATCGACCTGCGCGCGGTAACCAGTTCCAACGGTGAGCGGGAAAAGCGCTATGTCATTAAAACGCCGATTGAATTTGGGGCGAAAAAAATTCTTGCTGAAATCACTTTAACATCACGTCATAATATGGCATTTCGTATGTTGCTCGGGCGCGAAGCCCTGCGTAAGGCGAAGTTCGTGGTGGATCCGGCCAAATCGTTCCTGCTGGGCAAGCTAAGCGGCGCCAAAGACCTTTATGAAACTCTGAAAAACTAATATTTGTAAGGAAACCTTTATGAGAATTGCTGTCCTCGCCACAGATCCCGAGTTGTATTCGAATAAAAGGCTGATGAAGGCCGGGGAAGAGCGCGGCCATGAAATGCATTTTGTTGCTATCCGCAACTGTTACATGGATATCACAGCCAACAAGCCGGAAATTCATTACCGGGGCGGGGAAGTCCTTGAAAAATTCGATGCGGTGATCCCGCGTATCCGGCCTTCTATGACCTTTTACGGCACCGCAGTTTTGCGCCAGTTCGAGATGCAGGGCGCCTATCTGCTCAACGGGCCTATTTCTATTGGCCGGGCGCAAGACAAGCTTCGTACCATGCAATTGCTGTGCAGCGGGAATATCGACATTCCGCGTACGGGCTTTGCCAATTCGCCGCTGGACACCAGGGATGTGATTAAAACAGTGGGGGGCGCGCCCGTGGTGATCAAGCTTCTGGAAGGAACGCAGGGCAAGGGCGTGGTGCTGGCCGAGACCGACAAGGCGGCGGAGAGCGTGATTAATGCCTTTAAGAGCCTGAAGGCAAATATTCTCGTGCAGGAATTTATAAAGGAATCCGCCGGCATTGACTTGCGGTGCTTTGTCATTGGCGACAAGGTTGTGGCTGCTATGGAGCGTCATGCGGCTAAGGGCGAGTTCCGGGCCAATATCCATCTGGGCGGTACGGCGCACAAGGTGAAAATAACCCCGCAGGAGCGCAGGATAGCCGTGGCGGCGTCAAAGGTCGTCGGCCTGAAGGTCTGCGGCGTCGATCTTATTCGCTCCGCCGAAGGCCCTAAAGTGCTGGAGGTTAACTCCAGTCCAGGCCTTGAGGGCGTTGAGGGGGCTACCGGCAAAGACATTGCGGGGCTGATGATTGAGCACATTGAAAAGCAGGTAGCCCTGAAAAGAAAAAAGCGCCGTAAATAACGGCGCTTTTACTCAAATTATAATATCAGGCTTTTTTCAGGGCCTTTTGATTAAGCTGCGGCAGCAGGCTGCCCAGAATCATACCGACCACGGCCATGAAAAGTCCGGCCAGTTGCGGGGGAACGAGCAGCGTTTCCTCTCCGTTTGCTTCAATCCGGACATTCAGGAATTCCAGAACAGACCATGTAATCACGCCGAAGGCGATAGATGTCAAAGCGCCGGCATTGGTTGATTTTTTCCAGTACACACCGAAGGCGAGCGGCACGAATGCACCGCACAGCGTAACCAGATAGGCGTTTTCGACCATTTCGAAAATGCTAAGGCCGGCGGATGTGCTCAGGTAGGCGTAAGCCAGAACAACAAGGCCGAAGCAGAACACGCAGATACGAAGCGTGATCAGGAGGTGCCTGTCATCCAGTTTGAATGTTTCCTTCAGGATGTTTTCCGCAAGGATTGCTGAGGGCGCCAGCAGGGTACCGGAAGCCGTTGACATGATAGCGGAAAGAAGAGCGCCGAAGAACAGGACCTGCACCAGCAGCGGCACGTCGTTCATAATAAATTCGGGCAGGATTTTTTGCGGATCGCCGTCGGGCCCCATGTGGCTGGCGACAAGGCCGGGGTCCAGAATGGTCGCGCCGTAAGCGATGAAGATCGGCACGAAGCAGAACAGGATATAGAAAGAACCGCCCAGCACGGTACCATGCACGGCGGTTTTTTCGCTCTTGGCGGACATTACGCGCTGGAACACGTCCTGCTGGGGGATGGAACCCAGCGCGAGTGTCACGAACGCCCCGATGAAGGCCAGAACGGAGCGGGCATCCAGCTCTGGCCAGAAATCGAATTTGTTATTGGCCGAAGCGTGATTGACAACCTCCATGAAACCGCCGTCCAGACGGTCCGAGATGATGTAAGCCACAGCCAGTAGCCCCACTAAAATGGTCATCATCTGGATAAAGTCCATGATGGCTACGGACACCATGCCGCCGTAAATAGTGTAAAGCATGACGACGGCAAGGCCTAAAACCATGCCCCATTCAAAGGAAATCATGTCCCCGGAAACCAGATTGATGGTCAGGCCCAGCGCCACGATTTGTGCTGAAACCCAGCCCAGGTAGCTGATACAGATCGCCAGGGAAACGAGGGTTTCCACGGTTTTACCGTATTTATTGTGAAAGAAGTCGCCGATAGTCAGCAATTTCATGCGGTATAGCGGCGCGGCGAAGAAAAGGCCGACGAAGACCAGGCATAAGCCGGCCCCAAACGGATCGGCGACAATGCCGCCCAGCCCTTCTTCCATGAAGGTCGCGGGCATGCCCAGAACCGCTTCGGAGCCGAACCATGTGGCAAAAACCGTTGCGATTGTAACGTAGATAGGGAGGGAGCGGCCGGCCAGAATATAATCCGTTGAGTTTCTAACCCGCATGGCTGCGTAAAGGCCGACACCAACGGAAATAACAATATAAAGAACAACGAAAAGGCTGAGTGATCCCATGTTTTATCTTCCCCATCACAAAGGTTAAAAAGCTTTTTATTACAAATTGTTTTTAATCAGATGTGCGCGGCCTGGAAAGATTCCGTACTGCTGGCTTCTTCCTGGATAATGATCTTATGAACCAGTCCGAAACCGTTAAAGTCGGTGCGGGATACCTCCCCGTAAGCGCCCAGTTGATCAAGTTTGATCCAGTCGCCAACCTGCACATCTGCTGGTAGCATAAATGGTCCTTTCATCATGTCAACAGAATCGCATGTGGGGCCGGCCAGACGGAAGGGTTTAAGGGGACCGGAAAACGCGCGTTCCTCGCGGCGGATAAGCTTTGCGGGGTAGCGCAGGCCGATGGAGCCGCCAGCTTCGAACAGGCCGCCATAGGTGCCGTCATTGAGGTAAAGCAGGTCGTCCTTGCGGCCTTCCACGCGCACGACCAGAGAGCCTGCGCAGGCCACCAGTCCGCGGCCCACTTCGCAAAGAAGCTCAAGTTTCTGCAGGTTTTGCGCGGAAACAGCTCCGGCAATTGCCTGTGTGAAGGCCGTTACCGGGGGAATTTCATGGGCCGAATCAAGCTCGGCCGGGAAGCCGCCGCCTACATCAAGGGCGTCGATCTCCACGCCGCTCTCGCGGATGACTTTCGCGGCATGGGCTACTGCTTTGGAATAAACATTGGGGTCGTCACATTGCGTGCCCACATGGAAGCTCAGGCCGAGTTTTTTGCAGTAAGGGCGGCACAGGCGCAGAAGTTCGGAAGCCAGCTCGGGCTTGGCGCCGAACTTGCTGGAGAAGTCGGTGGCCACATCGGCGCCCGGCTTATCCTTCGGGATGGCAAGGCGTACGAACAGTTCCAGATCGGGTGCGGCGTTGGTTACGTGCAGGATCTTATCCAGTTCGTCGGCGTAGTCGAGCACGAAAGCGCGAACGCCGTGGTTGATATAAGCTTCGCGAATCGACTCCGGTGCTTTGATCGGGTGCATGAAGTAGATTTTAGCATCGGGGAAAAGGCCCTTAATCTGGCGCACTTCACCGATTGAGGCCACATCGAAGCGGCGCACGCCACCTTTATATATGGCTTTCAGGAAAACATCGTCCGGGTTGCATTTTACGGCGTACATGGTTCGGCCGGTAAAAGCTTTCACGAAATCCCGCGTTCTTCTGGTCAGTGTATCGGGTTTCAGGATCGGAACCGGGATCGACGGATTCAGATTGCGGATATAATCGTCATCTACGGCCGCAGTCGTATAAGTCGGCTCCACAGCCTGGGGAGCGATTTGTTCCTGTGAAAGATAAAATGTATGTATAGAAGC
>CAZBNG010000097.1:0-7587 GCA_964493095.1 uncultured Pseudobdellovibrionaceae bacterium | reverse complement strand
AAATGGGGGACGGGCGCTGCGCAGGCGCTGAACATGGACGACGAGCACCTGCCTAAATCACGCAAAATGCTTAGTCTTTTGATTAATCCGCAGGACCTGCCCGGCTATTTGCGGGCGCTCCATACGTTTACACAGGAAGAGAAGACATTTGAACTTTCATACCGCCTGCGGGTTGGTAACGGCATGCAGGTGCATGTGCGCGAGGTTCTTGAACGCGATATTTCTAAAAAGAAGCCTGTGTGGCATGGAAAAATGAGTTTTAAAGCCGTTAGTGCCAAGATGAGCGATATCATTATACCGTCCGCGGCAGAGGGATCTCACAGCGCTTCATACTGTTCACGCGAGGAAATGTGCCATTATTTGCATCAGGTGCACGGAACGCGTCCTGCCATACTGGGCGCTGCGGGATATTTTCTGGCTGTGGGGATTGATCGTATGTCCCTGTTTAACGATGCGCTGGGCGTTAAGGAAGCCGACATTCTTATAGAAAAAGTTTATGAATGCCTTGCCAAAATGTTTATGGGAACGGCGAAAATAGCGCGCATCAATGGCGATGTGTTTGGCGTTTTTGTACAAAATACCGCCGCTGCCGATATGCCGGTCATGGCACAAAAAATAATTTCAAACTTCCGTAATATTGCGCTGTCTATAGGAGAAACCTCTGTCAGAGTCGGCGTTTCTGTCGGTGGTGCGCTTTTGGACCATGACTCCCGTGATGTTGTTGAGGTTATCGGGAAAGCAGAGGCTGCTTTGCGTCTTGCCAAAGAACAGGGGAGGGGCTGTTTTATCAGCTTCCAGTCACAGAGCTTGAATGCAGTGAATGCCCGGGAGCTGCTGCGATCCGGCGAAGATTTTCTGCGTGCCCTTGAGGAAAATCGTATCAGGCTGGCATTTCAGCCGGTAATGGGGTCACAATCCCAGAAAATTTCCTTTCATGAATGTCTGGTACGGATGATTGGGCAAGAGGGTGGAATGGTGAATGCCGCCCATTTCGTGCCTGCGGTTGAAACGCTCGGCATGGTGCGTCTGCTGGATCAGTATGCGATGCGCCTTGCTATTGAGGAATTGACACGTTTCCCGGATATCAGGCTGTCGGTAAACGTATCGCAATGGTCACTGATGGATCGTGACTGGCTGCGCGGCGTTGTTCTGGCGCTTCGCGATCGTCCGCATGCGGCACGTCGCCTGGTCGTTGAAATTACCGAAAGCGTGGCAACGCGGGATATGAAGCAGACGGATCTTTTTATCAAAACGCTCAAAGAGCTGGGCTGCCGTGTTGCGCTTGATGACTTTGGCGCGGGTCATACGGGGTTCAGCCAGATCCTCAATCTGGATATCGATATTATTAAAATCGACAAGGCGTTTGTGCGCGGCATGAACGAAGGTAAAAACAAGGTGTTTATCCAGTCGTTGCAAATGCTGGCCGATGGCGTAGACGTTGAAACGGTCGGCGAGGGCGCGGAAACGGCGGAAGAAGCGGCGTTACTTATGAATGACGGCGTGCAGCATATTCAGGGATATTTCTATGGGATGCCTACCACGGAACGTATCTGGCTGCCGGAAAATCACGTTCACAGAAAACCCAGGGTGTTCTCAAATGTAAAAGAAGACAATAAGCATTTTATGGCGCAAAAAAATTAAGACAGGAAAGACATAATAAAGTTTCCCACGAAGCCAAGAAAAAACGGATCTTAAAGCAATTTAAGATCCGTTTGTTTTGCGTTTAGTCATTGGCAGAGGTTTTTATTTTTCTTCCGCTTTTTTCTGCTCTGCTGCAGCATAAGGGTTGAGGGCAAACGGGTTGAACATCTTCATGGTGCGTTCGATCATTTCCATGTTCTGGCGGCTCAGTTCTTCCAGATTAGGGGCCGTATTCGCGGGAAAAATATTTTCCATGTTGCGGATGCCTTCGAACGATTTCTGGATTTGCTCGCTCATCTTTTCCTGATTTTTGGTGAACAGTTCCATGGTCTGCTCCAGGTAATTGGGAACCAGTGCCTGCACGTTTTCACCGTAGAAGCTGATCAGGTTGCGCAGGAACCCGATAGGCAGCAAGTTCTGATCGCCTTTGGATTCCTGTTCTACGATGATCTGCGTCAAAACGGAACGCGTTATATCCGCGCCGCTTTTGGCATCATATACAACAAAGTCATGGCCTTCCTTAACCATTTCGCAGAGGTCGTCGAGGGTCACGTAGCTGCTGCGTCCCGTGTCGTAAAGGCGGCGGTTCGCATATTTTTTGATAACTGTGGGCTTGCCCTGTCCATTCTTTACTTTAGTCATGTCATGCCTCCTTGCGTGGCTGTGCAATCATTTCATTTTGCTGCGGGTTGTCATACTATTATTACACATGTGTTGCAAGTGCGAAAAGTATTTTTTCTGGCAACATTTACTCAAATAAATTATGATACGTGCCATGTTGCAGCAAAACACAACACGTTCCGGCCCTCATCCATTGCCCATCCATCTGGGCCTTGCGCAATTTTACGCGCTTAAATCAAACGATGATTTAATTCTGCAAAAGATGATAGAAGGAATTCAAAAGTATCATAATAGTTCTTACCGTCCGCAGCAATCAAAATTACCGGTGATATGGCAACAGGGCGAAGCGCGCATACTTTTGTGTGCTGCGCAGGCAGGGAAGCCGGCGGACGCTCCTTCGATTGTTCTCGTTCCCTCTTTAATCAACCGTTCTTCCATCTTTGATTTATGTGAAGGGCGTTCTCTTGTGCGCTGGCTGGCGGAGAAGGGAGTGAATGTTTATCTGCTCGACTGGGGCGCGCCTATGGATGATAAGGCGCAGCATGATGTCGACGGTGTGGTTCTTAAGCGCCTGATCCCGGCTCTCAGTTTCGTCACAAAACATGCCGGGCGCAAATGCCATGTGCTTGGTTATTGCATGGGGGGTACTTTGTTGCTGGGGGCGGCGTCTAAAATGCAAAACGAAATCGAAAGCGTTACATTACTTGCCACACCATGGGATTTCAGCTTGAGCATGCCTAAATTGCTGCAACAAATTGAAATCGGCTATATAGCCGGGGACACGATTTTGTCGGAAAAAGGGTTTCTGCCTGCTGCGTCTCTTCAGGGGCTTTTTGCGGCGCTGGACCCGGAAAAAGCCATGCGGAAATTTATAGATTTTGCGGCGATGGAACAAAAAAGTGAAGAGGCTCATTTGTTCGTTGCTGTGGAAGACTGGCTGAACGAAGGCGTCGATTTACCCCGGGCGGTTGCACATACCTGCCTTTATGACTGGTTCCTGCGCAACAAACCCGGTAAAGGCGAGTGGCGGCTCGGCGGCGAAGTGGTCAATCCGCAAAAAATCGAAGTGCCGCTGCTGGTGATTGCATCGCGCAAGGATAGGTTGGTTTCTTATAATAGTGCTATGGCCGTCATGGAAAATATGCCCACTGCGCACCATATCGATCCTCCTTGCGGTCATATCGGTATGATTGCCGGTAATAAGGCTCCCGAAAATGTATGGCGGCCGATTTTGGGTTGGATTCAGGGCACGCTTCCTGTATAGAAAACCTCACAATGGCCGCCCCCGTTTTGCGGGCCAGGTTCTATCTGTTTTGTTGGAAAGGTTCATATTATGAGTGCACAAGATCCCATCGTTATTGTCAGCGCCAAACGCAGCGCTATCGGAAATCTGGGCGGCGGGCTGAGCAGTCTTGCCGCGCATCAGCTCGGCGCGGAAGTTATTAAGGCCGTTCTTGCTGATGCTGCGCTTTCTCCGGCGGATATAGACGATGTAATTCTCGGGCAAGTGCTTACGGCGGGAGCAGGGCAAAACCCGGTGCGGCAGGCAGCGATTGCTGCGGGCATCCCCCAGGAAAAAACAGCGCTTACGGTTAATCAGGTGTGCGGTTCGGGGCTGCGTGCCATCGCCATGGGTATGCAATCCATCCTGAACAACGATGCTGCCATCGTTGTTGCGGGCGGCCAGGAATCCATGAGCCGCGCGCCGCATTTTGTGCATATGCGCGATGGCGTAAAGTTCGGAAATGTCTCTCTCGCCGATACCATGATCACGGATGGGCTTTGGGATATTTTTAATGACTATCACATGGGTATTACGGCGGAGAATATTGCACAAAAATACCAGATCACACGCGAGCAGCAGGACAAGTTCGCGGCGGCTTCCCAGAACAAGGCCGAGGCGGCGATTTCTGCGGGCCGCTTTAAGGCGGAAATCGTTCCCATCACTATAAAGAAGCGCAAAGAAGAAATCGTTATCGATAAAGATGAGTTTCCGCGCGGCGGCGTGACAGCGGAGGGGCTTGCAGGTTTGCGCCCCGCTTTTAAAGAAGACGGCACGGTTACTGCGGCCAATGCCTCGGGCATAAATGACGGCGCGGCGGTCGTTGTCCTGATGCGCGCGAGTGAAGCCGAAAAGCGCGGCATAGCGCCTTTGGCCAAAATCACATCATGGGCGACGGCTGGGGTAGATCCTTCGGTCATGGGCACCGGCCCGATTCCCGCAACAAAAGCGGCGCTTGAAAAGGCGGGCTGGAATGTAAAGGAACTTGATCTGGTAGAGTCTAATGAAGCATTCGCGGCGCAGGCATGCTGCGTGATGAGCGAGGCTGGCTTTGATCCCGAACGCACAAACGTAAACGGCGGGGCGATCGCGCTCGGCCACCCCATCGGCGCGTCCGGTGCGCGCGTGATGACAACATTGCTGCATGAAATGGGCCGCCGCGACGTGCAAAAAGGTCTGGCGACATTATGTATCGGCGGCGGTATGGGTATCGCCATGTGCGTCGAACGTGATGATACCGCCACATGGAAAAAAGTGGCGTAAACAAAAAAGAACGGGAGCAGGAAGTTTATGAGCGGCGTGGCAATCGTAACCGGAGGGACAAGGGGAATAGGTCTGGCGATATCAAAAGCATTGATCGCCGATGGTATGAAGGTTGCCGCCGTGTATCATGCAAATGAAGAAGCGGCGCAGGCGTTTCACGATGAAACGGGCGGTATGGCCGTTAAATTCGACGTGGCGGACTATGAAGCCAGCGAAAGGGCTTTTGCGGAAATTGAAAGGGAACTCGGCCCCGTTACAGCGCTGGTTAATAATGCAGGCATTACCCGCGACGGCGTGTTGCACAAAATGGACCCGAAAAACTGGCACGAAGTGATCGAAACCAATCTGACCTCGTGTTTTAACATGTGCCGGGTTGTAATAGGCTCGATGCGCGAGCGCAATTTCGGACGCATCGTGAATATCAGCTCGATTAACGGGCAAAAGGGGCAATTTGGTCAGACGAATTATTCGGCGGCCAAGGCGGGCATTATCGGTTTTACCAAGGCACTCGCTCTGGAAGGGGCGGGCAAAGGAATTACCGTGAACGCCATATGCCCCGGTTATATCGAAACGGACATGACGGCGGCGATCCGCCCGGAGGTGCTTGAGAGCATTATCAAGCAAATTCCCGTGGGGCGTATGGGCAAGCCGGAGGAAATTGCGGCGCTTGTCTCTTTCCTGGTGTCGGAAAAGGGCGCTTATATTACGGGTGCGACGCTTTCGGCCAATGGCGGGCAATACATGGCCTAGCACCGCTCCCGGCAAGGCCGCTCCATGCCTTAAGCGCCGGACATGCCTTGCCATGCTTTGCCAATACTATATATAGTCCTTCAGAAAACTCTTTTTATTCTCTTTAACTTACAAGAGCTGGTCTACTATGCGAATTTTCCTTATTATCCTTGCCGTTTTTGTTGTGCTTGTCGCCGGGGCGCTCATTGCGCCGGGCTTTATGAACTGGGATTCTCTCAAGGGCGAGATTGAAACCAGGGCCGAGGAGGCGACCGGCTATGATATTCAGATCAGCGGCAGCGTTCAGATCGCGCTTTTGCCGTCGCCGCATGTGAAGGCGGAAAAACTGACGATCAGCAATCCGGCCCTCGGTGACGCAGGGGAACTTCTGTCTTTGGGGCGGGCGGATATTAACATTGAATTATGGCCGTTGCTGAAAGGGCAGGTGGTCGTTGGTTCCGTTAATTTGATCAATCCCGATATACGTGTTTCTCTTGATAAAGAAGGCAAGTTGAACTGGGTGACAGCAAAGCTGCAATATCGTTCCGGTCAGAAGACGGAGGCGGCGCAGGGCGAGGATAACCTGAAGCGTGCGGTTTCCCTTAAAAAGCTCGTTATTTCCGGCGGACGTTTTTCCTTTATGCAGCAGGCCAAAAGAGAACCTGTCGTTGTGGAGAGCATCAATGCGGAGCTTTCAGCGGAAACTCTGGACGGCCCTTTTAAATTCGAGGGCGATTTCCGGACTTTTGGTCAGACTGTTTTTCTTAAAACCACAACGGGCCGGCTTAGTCCCGGCTCTCATTCTCTGGCCGTTAATCTGGAGGCGAAAACAGATAAGGCGCAGCTCTCTTATGCGGGAGTTCTGGAACTGCAGGCGCCCTTCGATGTGCAGGGGGAAACCTCACTCAATGTCACTGATATTGCCGCATTTGCAGGGCAGGCCGCCGAAAGCGCTCAGAAGACACCTGCCACGCTTAAGGGGCTTTTAACCTATGCCAATGGTGTTTTGAACATCAAGAATATGAATCTCGACGTTGCCGGGCAGCCGCTGACCGGGCAATTTTCCTATAATACCACGTCTAACGCGGCGGAAGTAAATATTCGCTCCAACACCCCCTTTAATCTTGATTCCCTGCTTTCGCGCATTCCCGCCGCAAAAACGAAAGAAAGCCAGGGACCGTTTCTGCCCGACATGATTGCCATGCCTGTTGATGTCAGTGGCGTTTTTAATCTGACGGTGCCCGAGCTTGTCTATCGCCATGAGGTATATAAGGATGTGACACTCGCCGTTGAAAAGAAAGACAAGGCCGTCACGATAACCTCTGCCGTCGCGGAGGCGCCGGGTGGCGGTAAAGCCGATATTTCAGGAAAGCTGACTTTCCAGTCTGTGGAAACAGGGGAAACGGACGGAATACTTTATAAACAGCCGGTATTGGCCATGAAGCTTAAAGCCAGCTCGCAGAACCTGCCTTTTACCGTACAGTCTCTGGGCAGTTTTAATTTAGGCACTTATGCCAATGCATGGAAAAAAGCGCAGGGCGATTTCAATCTGAAGATCAAGCCGGACCAGTTCTCCGTAGAGCAGGGCAATGTCAGGCTTGATAATATTAATATGGAGATCTCCGGTGCCTACAGCCACACGACAACAGCCGGTCCGGCGGCTTTAAAAGCCAATGTCGTGATGGACCGTTTTGATTACGATGCCCTGCAGGCGGCAATCAAAGCGCAAAATCCTGAGGCGGCCGTTCAAAAACAGCCGCAGCCGGCAACGGTTGTTGCGCAAACGCTCAATCTTCCCTTTGACCTGGATCTGGACCTGAGCGTAAACGGGCTGCGTGCCTTTAAACATGATATCCAGGGGGCGCGGGCACGCGCCGTCTTGACAGGCAACAGTCTGACCTCCGCCTCTCTTTCGGTTCAGGATTTTGAAGGTGTAAAAGCCGATATCACAGCTTCCGTGAAGGATATAAAACAGCTCTCCGGTATGGATATGACGCTGAGCGCGGAAACGAAGCAGCTTTCAGCTTTTGCCGGGAAAATGAAAATAAAAC
>CAZBNG010000096.1:0-7687 GCA_964493095.1 uncultured Pseudobdellovibrionaceae bacterium | reverse complement strand
GAGCAGGAAATCATGTCTACAGAAGAGGGAACAGAGAGCAGCAATGGCTAGCGCGCAGGCGGGCTTTTTTATCACTCTTGAAGGCGGCGAGGGAGCCGGCAAAACAACACAAATCAATCGTTTATCCGAAGCTCTTGCAAAATCAGGCCGCAAGGTTGTGACTACGCGTGAGCCCGGCGGCACCGCAGAAGGCGAAAAAATACGTAACCTTCTGGTGCAGCGCGATGGCGGCAACTGGACCCCGATGGCCGAATGCCTCATGTTTTGTGCCGCCCGAGTCATGCACGTCAATAAAGTGATACGTCCGGCGCTGGAAGAAGGACGCATCGTCATTTGCGATCGTTTTACCGATACAACCCGTGCTTACCAGGGATACGGGCACGGCCTGGACCTTGATAAGATCGAAAAATTGAACGAAATGACACTGGGCGGCTTTGCCCCCGACCTGACTTTTATTCTCGATATCGACCCGGCGGAAGGGCTTCAGCGCTCCGGGCGCAGGCTGGCCTCCGAGGCCCTGGGCGTGAAGCAAAGCGAGGATAAATATGAGAATCTCGATTTTGCCTTTCATGAAAAACTGCGCGCCGGGTTTTTGGATATTGCAAAAAAAGAACCGGAGCGCTGCGTGGTGATTGACGCCCGCCAGAGCGCCGAAGAGATAGAGGCGCAGATTATGGCGGCGGTGAAGGAAAAAATAGACTGATGGATTTATTCGGCGAAGATATCATTGAAGAGGATGATGACGGCGAAGATTTTTCTGCCGCTGCTCCCATTATCCGCGAGGGGCTCCAGCCCCCGCGCCTGATGTATGAATGTCTGGGGCATGAAGCGGTTGAAAAGGAATTTCTCTCTCTCCTGCAAAACGGTAAATGCCCGCATGCCGTGATTTTTTCCGGCCTGCAGGGGATTGGAAAAGCGACCTTTGCTTTTCGTCTTGCCCGTTTCGCCCTGAAACACGGAAAGGCCGATACGGCGCAGGGCGGAATGTTCGACGATGCCCCCGCCGTGTATCCGGAAACAATGGATATAGACCCGAATGACCCGGTATGCCGGCTCGTGGCTTCGGGGGCCCATCCCGATTTGCTGGTGCTGGAGCGCGGCATCGATGAAAAAGGAAAGGACAAGCAGGCTCTGGACGTTGCGCAGCTGCGCAAGGTTGCGCCGTTCCTGCGTATGACGGCCTCCGAGGGCGGCTGGCGCGTTGTGATCGTCGATGACGCCGATACCATGAACCGCAACGCGCAAAACGCTTTACTGAAAATTCTCGAAGAGCCGCCGGAAAATGTCCTGCTGATCCTCGTGGCTCACCGCAGCGGAGCTTTGATTCCCACCATACGTTCGCGCTGCCGGGTTATAAATTTCAAACCTCTCGAAACACAGGTCATTCAGACCCTGATGAACAAACAGGGGCACAGCCTGTCCATGAGCGAATATGAAACGCTTGTGCGCCTGTCCGCGGGAAGTATCGGCAAGGCCCTGCAGCTTATGGGGGAGGGAGGGCTGGAAGTGCTTTCGCGCATTATCGGTGTGTTTGAAGATTACCCGGAATGGCGCGAAACCGACATTCACATGCTGGCCGATGAATATGCGCGGCTGGAAAACGCCCGCAGCTATCAAAGCTTTCAGGAGCTGATGACATGGCTGGCCGGGGAACTGGCCCGCGCCAAGGCAAGGGGGGAGCAGGGAGTTGTCCGGCCCCTTGATGATGCCGTATTTCAGGACATATTGAAAAACTCTTCTCTCGAAACTCTTGTGAAAAACTGCGAAAACCTTCAAAGTCATTTTGATAATATCTCCCGCGCCAATCTGGACAAACGTCAGGGTGTGATGGAGGCGTTTTCGCTTATGCGCGCCGCTTAAGAACATTTGAAATAAAGGAAGAGTCACTGATGGCTAAAAAACCATACTACGTAACCACGCCGATCTATTATGTGAACGACAAGCCGCACCTTGGTCACACATATACTACCGTGGCCTGTGACGTTCTTGCGCGTTTCAAGCGCCTTGACGGATTTGACGTGAAATTCCTGACCGGTACGGACGAGCACGGGCTGAAGGTCCACCAGGCCGCTGCCAAGGCGGGCATCGATCCGCAAAGCTTTACCGACAAGGTATCGCAGAATTTCCGCGACCTGACGCCGCTGATGAATTACTCCAACGACGATTTTATCCGCACGACCGAGGAGCGGCACAAAAAATCGGCGCAGGCGCTGTGGAACAAAATCGCTGAAAACGGCGATATCTACCTTGATAAATACAGCGGCTGGTACGCCGTGCGTGATGAGGCCTATTACGGCGAGGAAGAGCTGACGGACGGGCCGGACGGCAAAAAAATAGCTCCCTCCGGCGCGGAGTGCGAATGGGTGGAGGAGGAGAGCTATTTCTTCCGTCTTTCGCAGTGGCAGGACCGCCTTCTGGAATTTTACGCGGCGCATCCCGATTTTATCCTTCCCGAAAGCCGCCGCAACGAAGTGATAAGCTTTGTGAAGGGCGGTCTGCGCGACCTTTCCATCAGCCGCACCAATTTTGACTGGGGCATCCCGGTTCCGGGCGATGACAAGCATGTGATGTATGTGTGGATCGACGCGCTGACCAACTATATTACCGGCGCCGGCTACCCTGACGAAAACGGCGAGGAGTTTAAAAAATACTGGCCCGCCGATCTGCACATGGTGGGCAAGGACATTTTGCGCTTCCATGCCGTTTACTGGCCGGCTTTCCTGATGTCCGCCGGGCTGGCACCGCCCAAACGGGTTTTCGCCCATGGGTGGTGGACCATCGAGGGGCAGAAAATGTCAAAATCCCTCGGCAACGTTATCGCGCCCGCCGACCTTGTGGACCGCTACGGCGTTGATGCGTCGCGCTATTTCATGATGCGCGAGGTTCCCTTTGGCAATGACGGCAATTTCTCTCACCAGAACGCCGTGAACAGGATCAACAGCGATCTTGCCAACGGTCTTGGCAACCTGATGCAGCGCAGTCTCTCGATGATTTATAAAAACTGCGAAGAAAAAATTCCGCAGCCCGGCGATTTCACGGCGGAAGATAAAGATCTGCTGGAAAAGGCGCAAAAGATCATGCTGCCCGCTGTCCGCGACGAGCTGGATTTGCAGCGCTTCCACAAGGCAATCGAGCATATTGTGCAGGTCGCGCAGGACGGCAACGCCTATATCGACCAGCAGGCGCCGTGGACCCTGAAAAAAGAGGACCCGGCGCGCATGAACACTGTTCTTTATGTTCTGGCCGAAACTCTGCGCTGCCTTGCGCTGATTATGCAGCCGCTAACCCCTGTTTCGGCGGCGGCGATGCTGGATCAGCTCAAAATACCGGAAGGACAAAGAGAGCTTTCTTTCCTTAGCCCTGATCATGCGCTGAAACCCGGCACGGCGATTGAAAAGCCCGAGGGCGTTTTCCCGCGCCTTGAAGACAAGCCGGAAGCGGCGGAGTAGGGCTGTGTGGATCGATACCCACTGCCACCTGACCCATGCGCGGCATGAGGAAGGCACGACGCCGGAATCCCTGATCAACGGCGCTTTGGAAAACGGCGTAGACGGAATGCTCACCATTTCCTGCCAGATATCCGGAGATTTTAAAGCGCAGCAGGCCCTTGCCCATACCCATGAAAACGTATGGTGTTCGATCGGTACGCATCCCCATGATTCCGGCAAGCCTGAGGAAAAAGCCATAACGCTTGCGCAGATCGTGGAAACCGCGAGCGCGGACCCTAAAATCATCGGTATTGGGGAAAGCGGCCTTGATTATTATTACGAATATTCACCGCGTGAAGACCAGCAGGAGAGCTTCCGCAAGCATATTCGCGCCTGCCTTGAGACGGATCTGCCGCTTATCGTGCATACGCGCGATGCGGAGGAAGACACAATCGCCATTATGAAGGAAGAGGGCGATCACGGCCGGCTGCGCGGGGTTATGCATTGTTTTAGCGGCTCGCCGTGGCTGGCGGAAGAGGCGTTAAAACTGGGGTTTTACCTGTCTTTTTCCGGCATTGTGACCTTTAATAAAGCACAGGAGCTTCAGGAAATTGCCAGAAATGCGCCTTTAGACCGCATCCTGGTGGAAACCGATGCGCCGTTCCTTGCTCCCGTGCCGTACCGTGGAAAACCTAACAAGCCCGCTTATGTGGCGCAAACCGGGGCTTTTTTGGCCGGGCTTAAGGACATGAAGGTGGAAGATCTGGCCGCGGCCACCACGAAAAATTTTTATACTTTGTTTAATAAAGCCGGGTAATTGGCGCGCTAATCTGTGCAAGTGCCGCCGTCATAATAACAGCCTGGCGCGGCGCAGACTTTTTCTTCGTTCTGGGTGCCTTTTCTGAATATAAAAATGCCTGTCGGGATAACAGGGGTGCTGCCGCAGGATTCCGGATCCATAATCTTGTAAATCTCGTCATTGGTATCGACGTTATCTGGCAGGTAAGCGGCAGCCAGAGCCGCGTCCCATGTTATGGGCTCGGGGGCTTCGCACTGGGAAATCAATGTTCTGCGGTCGCCTGAATTCGCGTATTCTGAAAAATCTGTAAAGCCCGTTGCGGCGGAATCTTCTTGGAAATCGCCGCATTTGGCCTGTGCCCATATGGTGTTCATGATGTTGCAGTTAGCATAACTGTCGGCATTAGGATCAATCGGATCTGCCGTGCTGCCAAGAGTGGTATGAGAAAAATTGTTCTCAAGGAATTTTTCTTGAGGTTTCTTGAATAGCTCGTTTTTAGCGCTTTTATTAATGTCATCGTTCTTTTTCAAAGACGCGTTGTAACATGAATATTGTAAAATACTGTCGGGTTTATACAGGATATTTTCATTCACAGTCATTTCGCGCTGGCCTTCAAGCCATGCCTTGGCCTTGAGGCTTTCATAAAAGCCTTCGTCGCAGGTTTTCGGAACGCCGGCGGCATAAAGTGGCAGCGGCACCAGAAAAAAGACAATGACAATAAAAGGTAATAACCTCATATAAATATGATACCGCAAGAAACAGGCAAAGCGCCAGAAACAATATTTATGTGTCGTAAGCGTTATGCAGGCATATAGTCAATCTGAGGGGCAATTCCGATAAAAAAAACAAACAATATATATTTTCCCATAATATACATTATCACACCTTTATACCCGGTTTATATCTGGCTTATATCAGGTTTGTATTTGGGTTTGTATTTGTATTTGGGTTTGTGTGGTTGCCATGTTATTCCCTATTTAAGGATCGCCATAAAAGAGGAAGTCTCATGACAAAAGAAAACCACCCTATTTCCGCTCTCATCGAGGTCATGGCGCGCCTTCGCGATCCTGACGGCGGCTGCCCGTGGGATTTGGAGCAGGATTTTAAATCAATCGCCCCTTATACCATTGAAGAGGCTTACGAAGTGGCCGATGCGATTGACCGTGAAGACATGGAAAATCTGCGGGAGGAGCTGGGCGATCTCCTTTTGCAGCCGATATATCACGCGCAAATGGCCCGTGAAGCGGGTTTGTTTGATATCGAGGATGTCATCCGCGATATAACGACCAAGATGATATCCCGCCACCCGCATGTTTTCGGCGATCGGCAGGCGCAAAACCCTGAAGATGTTAATAAAATCTGGGATGAACGAAAATCGGCGGAAAAGGTTGCTCATAATGAGAAAAGCGGCGCTCTGGATGGTGTTCCCAAGGCTCTTCCGGCCCTGCTCCGGGCCCAAAAACTACAAAAAAAAGCGGCAAAAGTCGGCTTTGAGTGGCGAAATATATCTGATTTCCTCGATAAACTGGAGGAAGAGCTGGCCGAGCTACGCGAGGCGGTAGATACCGGTACTCTGGAGCACAAGGCCGAAGAGTTGGGCGATGTGCTGTTCGTAATTGCCGGGCTGGCGCGTCAGCTTGATGTTAATGCCGAAGAAGCGTTGCGAAGTTCAAATAATAAATTTGAAAAACGTTTCAATGGCTTAGAAAAAGATTTTAAAGTAAGAAATAGAGAGCTTACGGACGTTTCTCTGGAAGAAATGGAAGCCGCATGGCGCGACCAGAAGGCAAAAGAAAAAGCGGCTTAAAAAATTATCGCTCTACCCTGTAATTGGTGTCCTTTTCAAACCGGGCCAGCGATGCCAGATCAATGCGCATTTTCAGCCTGATGCCTTCTTCCTTATCTGTACGCTCCAGAATATCGGCATGATCGTAAAGCCATGCCAGTGAACGGCCATCGGCGAAAGGCAGGGTCAGCGTACCTTCCACATGACGCGCGGCCAAAATATCGGTAAATCCCTGCTCCAGCGTATCCAGCCCCTCGTTTTTCAAGGCGGAGATCATGATAATGTTGTCCTGCCCGAAGGCTTTGCGTTTAAGTGCCGCCAGCTCTTCTTCAGAAAGCGCGTCTACCTTGTTGTAAGCTTCGATAATGCGGGCGTCGCTTTCATATTCGATGCCTAGATCGGTTAAAATTTTGATCACATCCTCACGCTGCGCCTGCCAGTCATGGCGAGAAACGTCGATAACATGAACGATAACGTCGGCATGGACGGTCTGCTCCAGCGTGGCGCGGAAGGCGGCGACAAGATGCGTGGGCAGGTCAGCGATAAACCCCACCGTATCGGATAAAATGGCGTCCTGATTATTCGGCAGCTTAATCCGGCGCAAGGTCGGGTCAAGCGTGGCAAAGGGCAGGTCTTCGGCAAACACCCCGGCATGGGTTATCGTATTGAATAACGTGGATTTTCCGGCGTTGGTATAGCCTACCAGCGCGATAACCGGATAAGGCACGCGCGCCCGGTTTTGCCGGCCAAGATCACGCGTACGCCGTACGTCTTCCAGTTCCTTTTTGCATCGAAGAATGCGTTGATCAATCAGGCGGCGGTCAATCTCGATCTGCCGCTCACCCGGGCCGCCCATAAACCCGGCGCCGCCGCGTTGACGCTCAAGGTGCGTCCATGACCGCACAAGCCGGGAACGCTGATACTCCAGCGCGGCAAGATCAACCTGCAAACGCCCCTCTTTCGTCTGCGCGCGCGCGCCGAAAATTTCAAGGATCAGCCCGGTGCGGTCGATCACTTTGCAATGCCATTCTTTTTCGAGGTTGCGCTGCTGCACCGGGGAAAGCGTGCCGTTGACTATAATAATGTCAGGCTCCAGCGCACTGACCTCACTTTTAACCTTTTCCCGCTGTCCTTTGCCGAAAAACGCGCCGGGCTGGATATCGCCGACCTTAAGCACGACGGTTTCCAGCACATCAAGGTCAATGGCGCGCGCCAGCCCCTCCGCTTCCTCTAAGATATCTTCAATATCGCGACTTTTCCCGTTGGCGGTAATGTCGGGATGTACGATATAGGCTCTTTCCTGCGCTTTGTGGGCGGGATGTCTGGTGTTGATATGCATCTATGGACGGCTGGCGGACAAAATATGTTTAACCCGCTTATTCTTCAGAAGCAGCCTTTTCCGTCGTTGTTTCTTCTTCGTCGTTCAGGCTCAGCGGACCACCGGGCATGATCGTTGAAATAGCATGCTTATAGATCAGCTGCACATGTGAATCGCGGCGCAGCAACATGCTGAAATTATCAAACCACGTAATCACGCCCTGAAGTTTTACGCCGTTCACCAGAAATACGGTGACGGACATTTTTTCCTTGCGGATTTTATTTAAAAACACGTCCTGAACGTTTTGTATTTTCTCAGCCATTCCTCTTATACCCCGGTTTTCCCCGATTTATGTG
>CAZBNG010000095.1:0-8039 GCA_964493095.1 uncultured Pseudobdellovibrionaceae bacterium | reverse complement strand
CTATTCCGATCCCGGGCATGCCAAGGCGATGCGGGTTACACGTTTTATGGCCTTGCCGCCAACCGATGAAAACCTGATGAAGCACGCCAATGCCATTACGGCCCTGCGTGACCTCATGATCAATAAAACATGGACGGCGATTAACGCCGATGTTGCCGTGGAAACATCTCCTGTCATCAAGGAACTCGTCGAAGGATACCGGATTGCCGAACATGCCGAAAACAAGGTTGATACAGGCATCGCCGCGCTCATAAAAGTTTACGGACTTGATAACGATATTGAAACGCCGGTTGAACCGCCACCGGGAGCAAAACCCGCAGTTAAGCCGGAAATACCAGTTCAGGAAGAAAACAAAGAACCGGCAGCTCCGTCTGTATTTACTACTCCTGAAAGTATTGAGGAAACAAAACAAGAGGAAACTCCGCAGCCGGAAAGCCCCAAGACAAAAGCAGAAGATCAGATACCGGCAGCTGTGAGCACTCCGACAGCAAGTACGGCGGAAAAGACTCCTGAAAAACATAAAAAACTTCCGCCGGAAATTGAGGACATCATTAAAAATGCCGCTCTTAACGCCAAAAAGACAATTTTCAAAGATGATGAAAAAGCATAAAAAGCAGATGGCAAAGCGCCATAACGAAAAAGGCAACGCCTTCTTTCTCATACTAATCGGTGTGATTTTATTTGCCGCCCTTTCCTTCTCGGTTGCGCGCGGTATACGCTCTGAGGGTACCAGTAACCTGACGAAACGCCAGGCTGACCTTGCCGCCACCGATATCGTTTCTCACGCGCAGCGGCTGGAAAGGGCCGTATCTCAGTTGCGCCGTAAAAACATCTCTGAAAACGACATCAGCTTTGATAACCCGAAAGTCAGCGGTTATGCCCATACACCGCCGCTGGCAGACACAAATAAGATTTTTAACCTGGCAGGCGGCGGTGCAGCGTGGAAATCCCCTATGCAGAATGTCAACGACGGCAGTGAATGGCTTTTCACAGGAAACACATGCATTCCCGGCATCGGAGCCGGCAGTACGGGGTGTCATTCCGACACCATTTCTAATGAAGAGCTTCTGGCTGTTCTCCCCAACCTTACCCAAACCGTTTGCGAGGCCATTAATTCAAAACTGGGTATTTCCGGCATTCCAACCGATTCCGGAGGAAGCTATTCAACCACGAAATTCACCGGCACATTTGGTGACGGAACGGAAATCATTCTGCCCAGCACCTATGAAACCGCTTGCTACAGCAACAGCGGCTATCATTTTTATGCTGTCCTGCTTGTCCGGTAATTATATCCGCGCATACCATGTGGAGCGGGCCTGTCCGTGACGTTTGAGATATCCGCCCTCCACCAGCTCTCCCAGTCGCAACTTTAAAGTCGAGCGGCGTCCCCCGGTCATTTCTATGATTTCTTTCATCGACAGGCGTTTGTGATCTTCGAACAAAGAAATAACGCGTGCAGAGAGTTCCGGCATATCGGAAAGCTGGTCGCCCCCTTTTTCCAACTTGCGGGAGAGGTGTGCTTTTTGCTCGTGCAACACAAAGAGGAAGAACTGCAACCATGCCTCCCAATCTGTTTTTCCACCTTCCAGTGTCTGCTGGGTATAGCGAAGCACTTCGTAATAGTCCTGAGATTTCTCTATAAAAACCTGATCGAGCGATGAATACGGCGCGTAGGTGTACCCGGTTTTAAACATGAGCAGCACAACCAAAAGACGGGCAAGGCGGTGATTTCCTTTTTCAAACGGACTGATCTGGAGGAACACAAAGATAAAGAGGGAAATGACAAGAATCGGATGGAAGCGTTTTTGCTCCAGCATCTTTTGCACCCACGGCACCAGCTTTCCCATCAGCGGAGCAATATCCTGCGGCTCTGCCGTGTCGAGCGCGCCGATAATTTTCTCTCCCCTCTGCACGATAAGCGGGAAGGGTTGGCTACGATATTCGCTGCGCTCTTTACCGCCCGTAATGATAGTGTGAAGCGTACGGATCATATCTTCACTCAGCGGTTTATCCTGCCAGGGCTTGATTACCTCTTTGAATTTTTGACCGAAGCCTGCCACATCGCCAAGCGTCTGCAGAGCGGTTGTATGCTTTTCCAACGCCCGCCACTCTCCCTTGAAAGCCTCTATTTCGGAAATAAGGGCAAGGGTCTGGGGAGATATAACGACTTTTTCAACGTTCAACATTGGCCGATAATAGCCGAAAATGCAGCGCCCTACAAGCCCCTGAAATCAACACATACCAATATATGGTCAAAGTAAAAATATTGAGGTTCCGGGAGTTGGCTACATTCTTTCGGGTATCTGAATGCCCAAAATAGCCAAAACCAGTTCAAGATATTTATAAGTCAAAGCACAAAGCGCCAACCGGGAAGAGCGAAGGCGTTCATCTTCCTCTGACAGAATATGGCAATTCCCGTAAAAACTGCTAAAACTCTGCGCCAACCTGTACGCGTACTCACAGAGCACATGCGGCGTGTAATTTTTCAAGGCTGTTTCAAAGTGGTCGGGCAACTCGGCCAGAACCAGAGCAAGATTACGGCTGACATCGTCAACAATATCCGCATCAACGCCGGCCGGTTCCATACCCTGCTCCGCCGCCTTGCGCAGAAGCGATTTAATCCGCACCGCCTGGTAAAGCAGGTACGGACCAGTTTTGCCCTCAAAACTCGTCATACGATCGAGGTCAAAAACGTAATCGGCAATGCGGTTATTCTGAAGGTCGGCAAACTTGATCGCCGCGATCGACACCTTATGGGCGATATCGGCGCGCTCTGCCTCTCTGTATTCCTTGCCGATCTCCGCTTCCTGTAGCCGCGCCTGTGCCTTTTCAACACCCATGGCAATCAAATCTTCCAGCTTCATCACGCCACCCGCGCGCGTCTTGAACGGCTTGCCATCCGTGCCGTTCATCGTACCAAAGCCCGCATGGGTCAGCTCAATATTATCAGGAACTATATTCCCCATACGGGCGGCGCGGAAAACCTGCTCAAAATGCAGGGACTGTCGCTGGTCAACAATGTAGACGATTTTAGCAAGATCATCATAAAGCTGTACACGGTCCACGAGCGTCGCCATATCCGTCGTGCCGTACATTACGGCACCGTCACGCTTGTACAGGATAAGCGGCGGAATTTCCTTCTTATCGCCTTCCTGCGCCACATTCACCACCAGCGCGCCATCGCTTTCAACGGCCAGCCCGGCGTCTTTCAGCTTTTCAACCATCGGCGCAATCAGGCTGTGTACGCTGGCTTCGCCCTTCCAGAGATCAAAATGAACACCAAGATCGTCAAAATTCTTTTTCATCCCGGCGATAGAAACATCAATAAACTGCTGCCAGACCTTGGTGTATTCGGGGTCGCCATCCTGTAATTTCACTGTCGCCGCGCGGGCGCGCTCCATGCGGACTTCATCCTCCTTGCAGGCTTTAGACGCCGCCGGATAAATTTCCTCAAGGTCTTCCATCGTTACGGGCTGTCCCAGAATGCCGCGCTCCTCAAGCTCGGTAATAATCTGGCCCATCGGCAAACCCCAGTCGCCCATATGAACGTCGCCCAGCGCATTATAGCCAGCAAACTTGCAAATACGGCGCAAAGAATCGCCAATAATGGAAGCGCGCAGGTGCCCGACATGCATAGGTTTGGCAATATTCGGCCCGCCGTAATCCAACACGATGGTTTTGTTCTTCCCGCTTTCTACAACGCCCAGGCGATTGTCCCCGGCGATGGAAGACAGGTGTGCATTTAAAAACTCATCCGTTACATCAAGATTGATAAATCCCGGCCCTGCAATTTCGACCTTCGAAAATTCACGGCGGCCTTTTAAAGCTTCCGCGATTATACCCGCAATTTCACGCGGGTTTTTTCCGGCAACTTTGGCCGCCGCCATGGCACCATTACACTGGAACTGGCATAAATCCGGGCGATCGGAAACCCTCACCAACCCTAGCTCTGCGGGCAATCCAGCCCCGGCAAACACGCCGCCCATTATCTCGGTTAATTTTGAAGCCAATGAGCTCATAAGCGATATCTAATGCCCGTAAGTTGCTGTGATCTGGGCTTTTTCTATCGTATGCGCGTTCAAATGAAAACCCACTTTCGCCGCGCTGTCTTTTTCGCTGAGCGGCAGATGTTCCACATCAAGGGCAAAAACAGTGAAAATATAACGGTGCGGCGCATCTCCCTTGGGCGGACAAGCGCCACCAAAACCCTGTTCATCATAGTCGGAAAAATTCTCAACCGCCCCTGCGGGCATGGCCTTCATGCTGGCGCCGCGGGCCAGTTCGCTCACATCCGCCGGAATATTGAAAACCTGCCAGTGCCACCAGCCGCTGCCTGTAGGTGCATCTGGATCATAAACCGTAACGGCAAAACTTTTCGTGCCTGCCGGAGCACCGGACCATGAGAGCTGCGGCGAGATATTCTGCCCGCCACAGCCACCGTAAACCTGGTCCATTGGCAAGGTACCGCCATCAGTAATGTCGTTACTCGTAAGCTTCATAGTGCCCTGTGCCATCGCCGGAGCCCCCGCTATTAGAAATATAATGAATAAAACAAGCTTTCTCATGACGTTAAGGTAATCCATCCCACGAACGACATCAAGCGGAAGACAGCGAGAGCACTTCTTTAGTTCGCTGGTATTTGTAAGCATAGGGGGAGGGGTAGCAGACTGATTTTTAAGCAAATTTCCTTTAGTTCGTTGGTAAGTAACATCGTCATCGCAGGGAACTGAGTGAGCCAATCCAACCGAATCTGTTTTTCCCGCGAAAGCGGCGATCTTTAAAGCAAACAGATCCCCGTTTACACGGGGAATACAGGTTTCCGGATTGCTTCGCTTCGTTCGCAATGACGGAATTTTCGTTTCTGTGTTTGTGCCGTATTTCACGAGAAATATTATAGGACACTTTTCCTATTTATGCAAGGTTTTTTAACCAGACAGACACAGAGAACACAGAGTTTCCCTTTCCATCAGCGATATCTTATGTCCAATCAAAAAGGCAGTTTGAAACCCCCTGCAGATATTTTCACGGATTGTTTTTATATTTTCTTTGTAGAAATGCTATAAGCTCTTTGCAAATAGTGGCGGCATTTTAAATCTCCGCACTCTTTGGCGTTTCCGCAGTTCAAATCAAGCATCAACTTCCGCCTTAAGGGCGTTGTCTTGAATGAACTCTCGGCGCGGCTCTACAACGTCGCCCATCAGAGTGGAAAAGATATCGTCTGCTTTTTGCGCATCTTCAATCTCCACTTTCAGGAGCGTACGCACATTGGGGTCCAGCGTGGTTTCCCAGAGCTGCTCAGGATTCATCTCGCCAAGACCTTTATAGCGCTGCATGGTCAGGCCCTTGCGCCCGGCTTCCATGACGCGGTCATATAGCGCAGCGGGACCGTTAACGGTAGCCAGCGATTTTTCGCCATCGCGTATCTCAACAGGCTTTTCAAAAACGTCACGCAGCCATTCCAAAGCCCCGTGCAAACGGCGGGCATCGGGCGAGCGCACACGGTCCAGCGGCAGTTGCACCCGCTCGGTCACACCGCGAACATCGCGCCAGAACGTATAGCCGCGCTCCAGCGCGAAGGTGCCCTCCCATGTCTTTTCGTTTTTCGCGGCAATATTATTCAATCGTTCTGCAACCTTGGCCGCAAATTCAAGCCCCGAGGCTTCGTTTTCGAAAATATCATCTTCGAAAGCCCCGGCAATCGCGGCCTGTTCCACCACGCGGCGGTTTCCTGCACGCGCCGTCAACGCATTAATGGATTGTTGAAGGCGGCGAGACTGCATCAGAAGATCGCGCAGATCATTGCCGCTGCGCGTAGCCCCGCTGGCGTCGACGATTACAATATCGGCAAGCGCGCCATCGATGAGATAGTCTTCCATCGCGCGTTCATCTTTCAGATACAGCTCCCCGGCATTACCGCGCTTTACCTTGAAAAGCGGTGGCTGCGCGATATAGAGATACCCCTTCTCAATTACATCGGGCATATGACGGAAGAAAAAGGTTAGCAAAAGCGTACGAATGTGCGAGCCGTCAACATCGGCGTCGGTCATGATAATGATTTTGTGGTAGCGCAGTTTTTCGATATTAAATTCCTCCGGCCCGATTCCCGTGCCCAGCGCGGTAATCAGCGTTCCGATTTCCTGCGAGGAAAGCATCTTGTCAAAACGCGCACGCTCTACGTTCAGGATTTTACCGCGCAAAGGCAAAATTGCCTGGTTGTGGCGCGCACGCGCCTGCTTGGCGGAGCCGCCGGCGGAATCTCCCTCAACAATGAAAATTTCAGAAACGGCCGGATCTTTCGACTGGCAATCCGCCAGCTTGCCCGGGAGGTTGGAAACATCCATCACCCCCTTGCGGCGGGTCAGTTCACGCGCCTTACGGGCAGCTTCCCGTGCCATGGCCGCTTCGGATATTTTGCCGATGATAAGTTTGGCTTCCGCCGGATGCTCTTCCAGCCACGTTGAAAGCTTATCGGCTATCGCGCCCTCAACCACCGGGCGCACCTCTGAACTCACCAGCTTATCCTTGGTCTGGGAAGAAAATTTCGGGTCAGGAACTTTCACAGACAGCACGCAGGTCAGCCCTTCGCGCATATCCTCTCCTGTCAGTTTCAGGTCGTTTTTCTTCAGAAGCTTGTTCTCTTCCGCGTATTTGGAAAGCACACGCGTCAAGGCGCCGCGGAACCCCGCAAGGTGCGTACCGCCGTCGCGCTGGGGGATGTTGTTGGTAAAACACAACATGGTTTCATGGTAAGCATCTGTCCACTCCATGGCGGCCTCTACCGTAATCCCTGCATCTTCATCATATGCCGTCATGGAAATCGGCGGCTTGATAAACGGCTTTTTCGCGCGGTCGAGATATTCCACGAAGCTCTCAATACCGCCTTCGTAATGCAGGTGGACCTGTTTATGTTCCTCCTCATTATCGTCGCGATGGTCGTTCAGATATATGTTCACGCCGGAATTGAGGAAGGCCAGTTCGCGCAGGCGCGTCTCCAGCGTTTTAAAATCAAATTCCGTCATGGTGAACGTGGCGGCCGAAGGAAGGAAAGTCACCTGTGTTCCGTTGCGCTCACCCGCCTCAAGATCACGGATAGGTTTCAGGTCTTCCGTGGCATCTCCATGCTTGAAACGCATATACCATTCCTTACCGTCACGGCGGATATTCAGGTCCAGGTATTCGGACAGAGCATTTACAACCGACACGCCCACCCCGTGCAAACCGCCGGAAACCTTGTAGGAATTTTGGTCGAACTTACCGCCGGCGTGAAGCTGGGTCATAATAACCTGCGCGGCGGAGACTTTTTCTTCCGAATGCTCGTCCACGGGAATCCCCCGCCCGTTATCGCGCACCGTTACCGAACCGTCACTATTCAAAACCACATCAATCCGGTCGCAATGCCCGGCCAGCGATTCATCGATGGCGTTATCAACAACCTCATAAACCATATGATGCAAACCGGTACCGTCATCGGTGTCGCCGATATACATGCCCGGACGTTTGCGCACAGCATCAAGTCCGCGCAAAACCTTAATGGAATCAGCACCGTAAGTATTGTTTTCGTTCATATTTTTAGCCGGTTCGCTCATATTTTGTTTCTATGCTCTAAATTATTTATTAACTATTTGATTTTATTTGTATTTTTTCCGATTTTTCGGAAGCTTTATTTATAGCACGCTGCCCCGCGCAAAAACAGCAAAAAATGGCAGTTTTCCTGTTGTTTTTAAAAGAATTTCAGAGGCTTTAAAACGGTGCAAAAAGCACTAATACTGCGATGCAGGCAACCATAGCGATACCGGGCCAGACCCGCGCTTCTTCCCGGTGCCCGGTAAGGCGGTAAAACAGCAAAACCCAAAGGGGCGCACTAAGCCCGATTGCAGCCACATAGGAAGGGTCGGGCACCATTTTAAAGGCGTAATTTTTGGCTATAAGGTGAAACACCGATAATCCTGCACACAGGACTCCGCTTTTAAACATGCCGCGTGATAATATCGCGCGTCTGACAGGCTCCACGCCACGTTTAACCACAAGCCACACCACCC
>CAZBNG010000094.1:2773-8068 GCA_964493095.1 uncultured Pseudobdellovibrionaceae bacterium | reverse complement strand
GATGCCTCAGACGCGCGAGCACATTTTGCTGGCGCGCCAGGTTGGCGTTCCTGCGCTTGTGGTGTTCCTGAACAAGGTGGACCAGGTGGACGACCCCGAGTTGCTGGAGCTGGTGGAGATGGAAGTGCGCGAGCTGCTGTCTTCCTATGACTTCCCGGGCGACGACATTCCGATCATCAAGGGCTCTGCGCTGGCGGCTGTTGAAGGCCGCGACGAGGAGATCGGGAAGAAGGCGATCGAGGCATTGATGGAAGCGGTTGACACTTACATTCCGCAGCCCGACCGTCCGAAGGACAAGCCGTTCCTGATGCCTGTGGAAGACGTGTTTTCTATTTCCGGCCGCGGCACGGTGGCGACGGGCCGTATCGAGCAGGGCGTGGTGAATGTGTCTGACGAGATTGAGATCGTGGGCCTGCGCCCGACGCAAAAGACGGTGGTGACGGGCGTCGAGATGTTCCGCAAGCTGCTGGACAGCGGCGAGGCGGGCGACAACGTGGGCGTTCTTTTGCGCGGTACGAAGCGCGAAGAGATCGAGCGCGGCCAGGTGCTTTGCAAGCCCGGCTCTATTACGCCGCACACGAAGTTCGTGGCCGAAGCCTATATCCTGTCGAAGGATGAAGGCGGTCGCCATACGCCGTTCTTTAACAAATACCGCCCGCAGTTTTACTTCCGCACGACGGATGTGACGGGCGAGGTGACGCTGCCCGCGGGCACGGAAATGGTGATGCCGGGTGACAACGTGAATGCGCTGGAAGTAACGCTGATCGCGCCGATCGCGATGAACGAGGGCCTGCGCTTCGCTATCCGCGAAGGCGGCAGAACCGTCGGCGCTGGCGTCGTCTCGAAGATTGTTGAGTAAGCCTGCGAGACAATAAATCAGGATTTTAAAAGGCCGGGATTTCCCGGCCTTTTTTCTTGCTGTTTCTGGGGGTGTGCAGTTCATGCTAGAATAAAAGAATGCGGTTTTTCTTCCTCATATTATTGTCGGTTTTTTGTATGGCGGCCGGCGTTGCCCATGCGCAGGCCATTGATTCTAAAAAAGAAACGGTCACCGGGGAGAGCTTCAATTACTTTGATTTTTCCCGCGCGTACCTGGCGGATCCGCAATACAGTCACCTGGCGCGCAGGGCTCTGCGCGATCAGCCGGCCAGGTTTGATTTTGGGGAGTTTCGTATCCGCTACATGCAAAGTTCATGGTACGATCCGATAGGGGAAGACGTGCAAAGGAAAATGTTGGCGCTGGCGGAGCAGGCGCAGGATAAAAAGGCCGACGATCCGAAACGTGAAGAGGCTTTTAAGTCTTTCCGCGAACTGGTGGACAAACACCTGGCCAATCTGGATGTCGTCATCATGGCCCGTGAAATGGCGAAGGAAGACAAGCGTTTCGGCGATGAAAAAGCTTACGGATGGCTGGCGGACGGTATTATGAGGGACGTGATGGCCTCCGGTGACGGGTTTTCCCGCGACGGGGCTTATGATGTGATTACCTTTGCTGAAGAAACCCGGATTTTTGTTACTTTGGGGCTGAAAATCCTCTCCACCGAATACCAGCGCCGCGGGATTCGCGAACATAATCGCCATATTGCTGAGGATATAAAAACGGGGCAAAAGCGCGAAGTCTATGTGAATGTGCGCTTTCCCATGTCCAAGCTGCGCTACGAAAAGAAAAAAATGGAAGAGAACCGCAACCCGCTTACGCGGCCTCGGTAATTTTAAAATCCGGGTGTGAATCTAAAATAATCCTTGCACTGTGGAGGGCATTAGTCATAAATAGGCACGAGCTAGGATTTAAGAATCAGGATACTGCGTTATGGCGCGAAAATCGCCGAAAAAATCGATTTCAGATGCCCCGGAAGTCAGGCAGGCACGGGGACTTGCCGAACACTTTCCTAAACTTCTGCCTGCGGCTAGAGCTGTGGCAAGGAAGAGAATAGCAACTGAAAAAAGTCTGGAACGCTTAAAAAGAGCTACCCAAAAGCGCGATGAGACCAAGGCTGACCTGGAAAGGGTTGAAAAACCTACCAGAAAACTGCAGGCAAAGTTAGAAGGCAGAATAGAAGCGGCTGAACGCGCCATTGAGTCTTTTAGAGAGGCTCTGGAAGAATATTCCAATGCAACCCGGCTGGCGTGGCAGAGTCTTTCTCAGGTTGCCGTTGCTTTATCAATGTTTGCACATGTGGTTCATGCCAATAGTGCTGATATAGACAAAAAAGCCCTCAATTTTATTCAAAACCCCCTTGAAATTTCCGATATTGCACTGGCTGCTGAAGTTATTGGCAAGGCTGCTGCTTTAATTCAAAAGCCTCAGGAATTGGGACATGCCCATTCTGAAGATGAAATAAAAGCAACGGTTACCGATGGGCAAACCCTGACCGAGATTTTCACTTTTGCGGCGACGGATGCGCATTATGCTGAACCGGGGATAGAAAATCTTGCGGCCAATGCCTGGAGAGCTGGAAATCAGGAAATCACACCTTATAAGCTGACCTATTTCTTTGATAATCATGCACTGGCTGCTTTTAACCGTGGAGGAAAGAAAAAGGCGGAAATCCGTTCGCGGCGGCGTTCTGATAAGGGTTACGATACCCATAAAATGGCGGTAAAAGTTAAAGATAAGGATGCAAACGGGGATGGGGATTCTGATTCCTTAAAAAGGCGGGAGACGGAAAACTGGCTGAAAGGGTATGGTGTCAATTTTGATGTTTTGCCGCCTGAAATTCAGAATCATCTTGCTGAATTGGGCGTTATAGATACCGAAACAAGGGCACTGGTTAAATCCGAAGGCCAGAGTATGAAGCGGCTTTACCATCCGGGCGGCAACACGGATATTTTGCTTGAAATCAAATGTGACGATTTAAGATTTGAAACATTTGATGGCGGCTTTAGTCAGGAAAAGCTGGAAGTGGAAATAGAGGTTGTATGGCGTAGCGATAACCTGTCTTCTGAAGACGTTGATAAAATCGTAAAAGAGGAAATGCAGCGCCTTATTGAGAGGTTCGGCGGCGATAAAATTGCCGTTTCTGATGTCAAAACGAAAATTAAAATTGTAAGAACGTCCAAACCTGAAGAAGCTTTTAAATATCTGCTGGGCCTACAAGAGAAAAATCCCGAAGCGTTTGAGCTGGCGGTAAGGGCCCTCCCGCCAACGCATTATGTGCAAGTAGATATTCCTGAATTAAAGGCTGCCTGATTTTCCGGCAATCAAAATATCTATCCCCTTGTGAGCCTTTGTGATTTATGCTTTGAAACACTGTGCTGAAAAAGATCAACCTTGTTTTGTTTTTTACGTGGGACGTTTCGCTAAAGCTCTGGCAGGAAAAGGGGCTTTTGGAGCGGGAAATCCGCCTTTACGATGCGCTGGTAAAGCAGGGCGTTGATGTTACATTTTTAACCTGGGGCGGGGCGGAAGATGAGGAAATCGCCAAAACCCTGCCGCAATTCACGGTAATTCCCATTTACAAGTATATCCCGCGCCCGAAAAACAAGGCTTTGCGGGCTCTGGTCTCTCTGAAAGCGCCGTTTGCATTGCGTGAGATTATCCAGGAGGCGGATGTCCTGAAAACAAACCAGATGTGGGGCGCATGGGTGGCGGTAATTGCCAAAATCTGGGGCTTTAAACCGCTGGTTCTGCGCTGCGGGTTCGAGCTTTACCATTTCACTCTGCAACAGGGGAAGGGATTCCTGCGCCGCGTTTTTACATGGCTGATCAGTTTCCTGAGCTATCAGCTCTCCGACCGGATCTGTGTGGCGACGCAGGAGGACAAGGACTTTGTGAAGGCGCAATTCAAGGTCAGGGATTCTAAAATCGATATTCATCCCAACTGGGTTGACACCGACCTGTTCTGCCCGCAGGAAACAGTGCAAAAGGCGGGCCGTATCCTGTTTGTCGGGCGGCTGAACGCGCAGAAAAACCTCGAAAAGCTGATCGGCGCGGTTGCGGGAACGCCCTATACGCTGGATATTATCGGCACGGGGGAATTGCGCGATTCCCTTGAAAAACTGGCTGCGGAAAACGGCGCGAGCGTAAATTTCCTTGGCACCGTGCCCAATGACAAGCTGCCCGGATATTATAACGCGTACCCGGTTTATATCCTGCCTTCGCATTATGAAGGCAACCCCAAAACCCTGCTCGAAGCCATGGCCTGTGGCTCTGCTATTCTCGGTACGGACGTTCCGGGCATCCGCAATGTGATAACGCATGAAAAGACGGGGCTTCTGTGCAAGGAGGATGCTCTATCCCTGCGCGCCGGGATAGAGAGGCTAATGGGCGATGAGGCCTTGCGCAAAAGGCTGGGGCGGGCCGCGCGCGAGCAGATCGCGGCAACGCAAAGTCTCGACATCCTCGTGCAAAAGGAGCATGCGCTGTTGGAGCAATGCGTTTTTAAAGGCGACAAAGTAGATAAGGGCCTGCAGGCATGACGCAGGAAAATATCACATTCTCGGTCCTTATGGCGGTTTATAACGGTGCTGATACTGTGGAGAAGGCCGTGAAAAGCATTCTCGCGCAAAGCATGCGTGATTTTGAATTTATCATTATCAATGACGGCTCTACCGACCGCACAGGCGAAATTCTTGATAATCTGGCTGGAGACGATGACCGCCTGAAAATCCATCATCAGCAAAATACCGGCCTGACGATTGCGCTTAACCGCGGGTTGAAGCTGGCCAAGGGGCGCTATATTGCCCGGCAGGACGCGGATGATATTTCCTATCCTGACCGCTTTGAAAAGCAGCTGGCCATCCTTGAGGGCGATCCGGCAGTTGTGCTGGTTGGGGGCAATGCCGATGACCTGTATGCCGATGGTTCACGCGGACAATGGGGCGCTTATAGCCCGCAGGAACTTGCAAAGGTTACTTTCATGAAAACGCCTTTCCCACACAGCACGGTGATGATGCGCGCGGAAACGGTTCGCGCGCTGGGCGGTTATGATGAGAGTTATAAGACCGCGCAGGATATGGAGCTTTGGATGCGTATGGCCAGGGCCGGGAAGCTGGCCATGGTGCAGGAGCCTGTCATACAGCGTTTTATCGCGCCGGATTCTATCTCCGTGAAGCGGCGCTGGCGGCAAACCTATGATGGAATGCGTGCCCGCCTGAAACACGCACCGGTTTATAAAAAACCTTTGGCGCTCTATCATACATTTCGTAGTCTGATGATTGGACTCGTGCTTCATTATTTTATAAAGCGTTGATATGACGACCATCCTTTTTGAGCGCCCGGAAAAGACCTACCTGCCTGAAATTGACGCCTATATCAGGTATCTGGCGGGCGCCTACCCCAAGGTTAAGCCCTAT
>CAZBNG010000094.1:0-2763 GCA_964493095.1 uncultured Pseudobdellovibrionaceae bacterium | reverse complement strand
CATTGCAAGCCGCTGGACTACGATATCGTCTGGCGCTTTATGGGCATGGATATTTCCGGGAAGGGAAATTTCATTGTGCATGAATATAACTCCTTTTCCGCCGGACCATTCCCCAAGCTGCGCAACCAGATCAAAAAACGCCTTAACCAGCGGCCGGACCGGCGGGTGTTCCTGAATAAAATCGTCCTGCAGGGATTCGGGTTCAACGATGGCGTTCCCTATGGTTTGCGCGATATGGGCATCGCCGCGCAGTTTTTCGATCAGCCGCTGACGCCCGAATATGACTTTGTCTACGCGGGCAGCATGCATCGCGGCGATGAAGTCATGTGTATGCTCGATCATTTCGCCGGCCATATGCCGGATTCCACAATTCTGCTGATTGGCACGGTCCATGAAGAAGAAAAAAAACGATACGGGGCGTATCCAAATATTATTTTCGCTGGGCGCGTTGCCTATGAAGAGGTTCCCAAGTATATGGCGAAGGGGCGTTACGCCTTAAACCTTGTGCCCGATCAGTATCCGTTCAATGTCCAGACCGCAACGAAGGTGCTGGAATACTGCGCCATGGGTTTGCCGATCGTCAGCATGAAATACCGCTGGGTCGAGCAGTTCGCAAAAAGGCGCGGAGCGAAAATTTTCTGGCTGTCTTCGGATTTCAGCAACCTGAAGCGGGAGAGCGTCGAGCGTTTTTCTTTCAAAACGCCAGATGTGCATGACCGCCGCTGGAAAACCATTATCGAGCGCTCCCGTATTTTCGATTTCCTGCAAGATTTTTAAAGACTGCCCAGCAACCTGAGCATGATCAGGTTTTGTGAAAAATCCACATCCGCCGCGTTGCTGTCGCGCTCTTCATAATCATATTCCAGCGCAAGGCGCAGCTTGGGGCTGGAGATATATTGCAAAGCCAAGCCGCCGGAATAAAGATCGTCTTCCCGCGTGCTGGCTTCGAAATCGTCCAGCCCGTACCCGCCATGCAGCGTGATGAACATATCGGGACGCATCTCGTGTTTCAGGCTGATTTTACTGCGTGTGGAAACCAGCCCCGTGACCACATCATTATCTGTTACGAAAGCCTGAGAAAACTCTCCCAGCAGTTGCGTGCGGCGCGAAAAATTAGCTGTGAAATCCGCATCAGCCGCAAAGTCGGTGGTGTTATCCAGCGAGGCGGCATCGTAATGGCGGAAATCCACCCCCGCCCCGATATGACCCAGCAACAAACCCTTGTAGTCAAAATTCAGTCCGCCCTGCGTGCGCCAGACGGTGTTGTCTTGGCTTACGCCATTATAATTCGCTCCGGTAAACCGTCCGCGCAGAAAATCTTCCCGGTGATAAGCCGCCTGCACATAGGGCTTCCAGTTTGGTAAAACGGCGTAGCTCCCTTTCAGGGCCACCTCATAGACATTGCGGTCGGCATCGTCGCGCGTAATGGCTGCGCCGGTTATAAGATCGGTGCCGTCATCCAGCCGCAGGGTGGAAGCTTGCCCGATCAGGCTCAGCTTCAAACGGTTCGGACTGTAGATAATGCCCGCCATGCCCTGTGCCGAGCGGGATCGCAGCGGGGTTTTGCTGATCTGCGATGTGCGCAGTGTGTGCCTGTCGGCATGATCGATTTTATACTCGGCCTTTAGCGGAATGACGAGATCGTGCCATGCCTCCAGATTGGCGCGCAGTGATGTGTCGTAATTTTCAATATCTTCTGAATGCTCGGAAACGCCACGTTGCAATTCAGCCAGCCCGCGGAGCTCAAAAAAATGCCGTCCGTATTCCTTTTGCACCACCAATTGCGGGCTCACCGAATTTATAAAATCATCGGTTTTGCGTTTGTCATTGGCGTAGACGTTATCGTTATAAGATCCTTTCAATTCCAGAAGCGGATAAACCATGAACGCGCCCACATGCGTGGGTTCATAGGATTTTGAAAACGGATCGCGGGATAGCAGCCCTTCCTTCTCCCCCATTTCTTCAAGGTCCTGTCCGTTCAGAGGTTGAAGCGCACTTTGCGCCCACGCACCGGGCATACACAATAGCATCGCCATCAGCACCAGCCCCGGCAATATTTTAATTTTGGCATAAACCTGTTTGCGCGGCATAGGCGGAAAGTCGCGAAAGGGAAAAAGGAACGAATACCGACCAGTTACTCCACCGCCATTATATCACCTGCTTTGGGTATTTTCCCGGTCATAATCACGAAATGGTGCCACTATCCCCACCCGCGCCATTGCCGATAAACCCGCCCAAATCGGTAAGGGCGAACCCGGCGTTGGAGCGGTTGTAATGGCTTTTGAAGGAACTGGCGTTTTGCAGCCACATTTGCGCCCCGGAAGTGCAGCGGTAGCCTGCGTCGCTGCTTCCCTCCTGCGTTGTAGCGTAGCTTTCCCCGCATATGGTGCCAAGGTTCAGGCTCTGGGTTCCCGAATGGGTTTCGGAAAGCTGTGCCCCGTCGTTTTGCGCATAGAAACCATTAAGGCGAATTACACGCGCACCGTCTTGTGCACCCGAACCGTTTACGACCTCGTCGTAATTGTTGTTATGGTCATAAACGCCGTTGTTAAAGGACGTGACGTTAACTTCCAGCGCGTTGGTCTGGGTTGCAAAAACGTTCTGACGGTAGGAAAAGGCGTCCAGCTCGTTATATTCGCAGTGGCAGCTAATCAGGCTGACGCGCGATATGTCGCGGAAAAAGAATCCGCCAAACGGTCCATATAAAGCGGCACAGTTTTTAAAAACGAGGTGCTTGCCGCTGCCATCGGCCTGATTGAAAAC
>CAZBNG010000093.1:264-8088 GCA_964493095.1 uncultured Pseudobdellovibrionaceae bacterium | reverse complement strand
TTTTGATTGACTGGGACTACATGCTTTTACCTGACCTGCCTGTTTTGATTATCGGCATACTGGGTATTTTAAATTTGCTGTGGGCGATATACGAATCTTCCGAAGCGCATTTTTTATACTTGGCGGGGGCCTACTTAGGGGGCGCCATTGTGTATGGGGTTTTTGCATGGGCGCTGGGCGGTATCATGGCGCGCTTTTTGAAAAAACCGGCGCTGGGTTTTGGTGATGTCAAATTTTTTGCAGTTTCCGGCTTGTGGCTCGGTCTTCCTGCTTTTCCGGCTTTTTGTGTTCTTTCCGGCATGAGCGGCCTGGCGTTAGGCCTTTTCTGGCGTATGAAGGGGCGCGAAGGGGCGTTTCCTTTCGGTCCTGCTCTGATTATCACTCTTTATGCTATGATGGTGTTTGGGGTTACCATTTTTTTTAGAATTCGTGTAAAATAACCAGATAGGCGTATCCGCGCTTTATGTTTTACATGCCGCCGTTATTCGCGGGGGCGTTAATTTATCAGTAACGGGAGAATAGATTTTGGATCTCACACAGCTTTTAGCATTCACCATGCAGAACGAAGCATCCGACCTGCACCTGAGTGCGGGCAGTCCCCCCATTATTCGTGCGGATGGCCACCTGCGCCGTGTTAAGGCAGACCCGCTTAACAGCGACGATATCAAAACCATGCTTTATTCCGTTATGACAGAGGCGCAGCGCGCGGAATTTGAAAAGAACATGGATATAGACTTTGCGATCGCGCTAGGGGAAAGAGCACGTTTCCGTGTAAACGGCTTTGTTTCAAGGCTGGGAACCTGTGCCGTGTTCCGCGCTATTCCTACGGAAGTTCCCACCATGAAGCAACTGGAGTTACCCCCGGTTATCAGACGTCTTGCAGAGATGGAAAAGGGAATTGTTCTTGTGACCGGTCCAACGGGCAGCGGTAAATCCACCACGCTGGCGGCTATGATCAATCATATAAACCACACTTCTGCCAAGCATGTGATCACGGTCGAAGACCCGGTCGAGTTTTTTCACACTTCCAGGAAAGCGCTGATTAACCACAGAGAAGTCGGAACGGATACGCGTAGTTTTAACCATGCGCTGCGCAGTGCCCTGCGGGAAGATCCTGATGTCATACTGGTGGGGGAAATGCGCGATTATGAAACAATTTCCCTCGCCCTTACCGCTGCTGAAACCGGGCACCTTGTGCTGGGAACGCTGCATGCGAACTCTGCTCCGAAAACGGTTGACCGTTTGATCGACGTGTTCCCGACGGGGGACAAGGAAATGGTGCGTTCCATGTTGGCCAGTTCCCTGCAGGGAATTATCGCGCAGACCCTTTTGAAGCGTAAAGACAGGGGGCGCACGGCGGCATTCGAGATACTGGTGGGAACCAACGCGGTACGCAACCTGATTCGGGAAAACCAGATTTCACAGATATATTCAATGATGCAGACCGGTACACGTTACGGCATGGTGACTATGGAGGACTATATCAGGGATCTGCTGGAAGCCGAAGTCATCGATAAAGAGGAAGCCGACCGCGCCCTGATCAAGGTTTCAGACCAGAGCGACGATATCGACAACACCTTTGACGATCATGAAGATGAAGAAGAAATCAACGAAAAAGAAAAACCTGTAGAAATGAAATCCGACGAGGGGTATTCCTTTTGAGTTCTCATATTATCCTTTCATATCTGGAGGAAATGGAGGCCCGCAATGCAAGCGACCTCTATCTCACGGTGGGATGCCCGCCGACATTGCGTACTGATGACGAACTTATTCCGCTGGAAGGTCCGGCGCTTGCTGCCGATGACGTACAGGAAATTATCAACTCTGTACTGAGTACCCGTCAGAAGCGGGAGTTCGAAAAACATATGGAGCTGAACACGGCCATCGATATGGGAGAGAAGGGGCGCTACCGTATCAATATTATGCGCCAGAGACAGGCGCCCGCGCTTGTGGTTCGCCGTATCATCTCACGCATACCCGCATTCGAAGAGCTGCACCTGCCGCGTATTCTGGCATCGCTTGTCATGGAAAAGCGGGGGCTTGTCCTTGTCAGCGGTATGGCGGGCAGCGGCAAATCCACGACGCTGGCCAGTATGGTTAACTACCGCAATGAAAGGCAGCCCGGTCATATCATTACTATCGAGGATCCTATCGAATATTACCATGAGCATAAAAAATCCGTGGTGACCCAGCGCGAAGTCGGGGTCGATACGGAGTCTTTTGCCGTAGCGTTGAAAAATGCTTTGCGCCAGCGGCCCGATGTTATTCTCGTAGGTGAAATCAGAGATCCTGAAGTTATGCAACAGGCGCTTATGGCGGCGGAGACGGGGCATTTGTGTCTGGCAACCATTCACACCAGCAATTCGCATCAGGCAATCGAACGGGTTGTGAATCTGTTTCCCGAGGAATTTCATGATCAGGTGCGTTTGAACCTGTCCTTGAATCTTAAGGGCATAGTCTCTCAACGGCTCGTTCCATGCCAGCAGGGCGGTTTGACGCCGGCGATAGAAATCATGCTGAATCAGGGGCTGATTCGCGAGTTGATTCAAAAAGGCGAGATTGGAAAAATCGAGGGAATTATGGCGCAAAGTAATTCCGTGGGGATGTGCACATTCGACCAGTCGTTGCTGCGTTTGTATGGCGATGATCTGATCGATGAAGATACGCTTGTCCAAAACGCCGACAAGTCTTCCGATATGAAGGTTAAGCTTCAGGAAGTTAAAATGGCCGGTAAGGCCGGGCAAAAAGCCGATGTTCTCGAATCTCTTGACACATCATTGCTTTCCTTCAGGGATTGACGGGCGGTTTCGTAGTAAAAAAACGTGTGAAAACTTCCTCTGGATCGTGTATTATAAGCTGCGATGCAGTGTTGCGCCACGCGGGTCATTGTGGTGTAATAAGAATCAGTACTTCTCTCTTATCTTCCCGGATAAGAAAAAATTCTTCTACCGCCTGAGGCTTCCATGACTGGACACATCAAATTCTTTTCTCCTGAAACACGCAAAGTGAATTCTTTTAGGGCGCTTTTTGCAATTTTGATTATCGCGTCCATTTTCGGACTGGCGGGATGCGACCTGACCAGAAACTACATGAAGGCCGACAGGGGCGCGGATATGGAGATACAGGACTTCCGGGATGGTTTGGCGCCAAGGGAACCTGATGCCGGGGACGATACGGCGGGAAGCATTCCGGCTCTCCAGCCATATATTGCGCCAGCCTCAAAAAATCTTAAAGCCATGCCGCTGGTATCTATTTCGGTAAACCAGTCGGTTCCCCTGCGCGATATTCTTTATGAACTGGCGCAGCAAGCCGATTACGACCTTGAACTGGACCCGCGCATTCGTGGTTCAATTATCTTTACGGCGCGGCAAAGGCCTTTGGATGAGGTTATCGAACGCATAGCCAAGATTTCCGGTCTGCGTTACAATTTTGACAACGATGTGCTGCGTGTTGAAGTCGATACGCCATATAACAAGTTCTACAAAATTGATTACTTAAGCTACATTCGTAGCAACAAAGGTTCTGTCAGGAATAATATCGCCGTTGTTTCCGGCGATGGCGCCGATACAGGTTCTCAGTTTGAAATGAAATCTGAAAGCGAGGCGGATTTCTGGGGCGAACTGGAGGCTAACCTGAAGCAGATCACCCAGCAAAAAGCTGCCGGAAATCTAAGCACTCAGGGCAATCCGTATATTCAGGTTGAGGAACAAAACCCGGAAGTGGCGGCTGTGGCTCCTCCCGGTGAGGACGGTCAGGTTCAGGTTCAGGCCCCCGATGCCGTTTTGCGCGTCGAATCATTGCCTGTCGATGATGATAGCCGTAACAATAATAAAGAAAACGCCAATGACGTTAATTCTTTCCAATCCGCGTTTACGATCAACAAACAGGCCGGTATTGTCAGCGTTTATGCGCCTGAGCGTATACAAAAAGAAGTTCAGGATTATCTGAATGAGCTTAAGCGTTCCGTGTCGGCGCAGGTTCTCATTGAGGCCAAAATCATGGAGGTAACACTTTCCGATGAATACAGGTCGGGCATTAACTGGCAGGCTCTCAACCTGTTCTCTGGTGAGGGGGTTCTGCAGTTTGGAAATCTGACAACATTAAATGCCGGCGCGCCGACAGCTTCCGGTGATTTCGCGGTCGGTATGCTGGGGAATGATATTCAGGCGCTGGTTCAGGCGCTGTCCACCTTCGGTACTGTGCGGGCGCTGGCTAGTCCGCGCCTGACGGTTCTGAACAACCAGAGCGCGTTACTGAATGTGGCGACAAATCGGGTGTTTTTTGAAATCGATATTGATGTGACCACAAACGATACGTCTACGCAGACGCAGATTGACAGTAATATCAGGAATGTTCCTGAAGGGGTTTTGGTGAATGTTCAGCCTTCCATCAATCTGGATGACCAGACCATTTCCATGGCGATACGTCCTTCTATCACGTCTGTTGAAGCTGAAGTCGAAGACCCCGCTGTGGCGTTCGTGGCTGAAACCAATAACGTACAGAATATTCAAAACCTGATTCCGCAGGTGAACGTCCAGGAAATTGACTCCGTGATTAAAATGCGATCAGGGCAGGCTGTCGTTATGGGAGGCCTCCTTCAGGACCGCTCCACCAGTACAATTGAGGGTGTGCCGGTTCTTGGTGAGCTTCCGGTCGTTAGCGGTCTTTTCAAAAACCAGACGGATCAGGTCAGTAAGACCGAACTGGTGATCTTGTTGAAAGCGACGATTGTTGACGGTGCGGATACGGTGCATGACACGGATAAGGATATCTACAGGATGTTCTCCGGCGATCGCCGTCCCTTTAAACTCTAAAGCTGAGGAAAGGGCGCTATGTCCTGGCCCCTGATCCAGTATGTGCTGAAAGCCGCTCTGCGGGACAGGGTTTTTACCGGGCTTATTATATTATTTTTTATCTGTGTGTTGCTCTCCCTGTTTTTTGGCGCGGCGGCTCTTGTCGAAAAACACCAGTTTATCGGTGTGTTCGCCGCTTATAGTCTCCGCCTTACCGGCGTTCTGGGACTTGTGCTTTTTACGGTATTTTATATCCGGCGATCGGTTGAAGCACATGACGTCGAGTTCCTTCTGGCGCGCCCGATAAGTCGTCCGGTCCTGATTTTATCATATGCCGCCGCATTTTCGTTTCTGGCTTTTTTATTTGCGGTCATAAGCGGTTTACTTCTTTTAGGCCTTGGTATTAAGCCCGGCATGGGGCTCTTGCTCTGGCTGCTCAGCATTGCGGCGGAAAATATGATCATGGTGAATGTAGCGATGTTTTTTGCGCTTTCTCTTTCCAGCGCTACCGGGGCGGCAATGGCAACCGGCGGGTTTTATGTGCTTTCCCGTATGACCGGGCAAATTCTGGGCATTATTGATGGCGGTGACGCTACTTTCGGTGCGCATATTCTGGGCGGAATTATGCAGGTTGTTTCTATCGCGATGCCGCGTCTTGATCTTTTAGGGCAGAGTTCATGGATATTATACGGACCTGATCCTTCTGCTATCGGTTTTGGTTTTGTGACACTGCAGGGGATCGTGTTCAGTGCTCTGGCGGTTTCTGCGGCGGCGTTGGACATGGCGCGCCGCCAGTTCTGAATTTGAGGCATCTATGATAATTCGGCACAAGGTTCTTTGGGGGCTGTTTATCGCGTTATTGTTGACGCAGGCAGGGCTTTGGCTTTCCGTGCGCGATAGCAGGGCGCAATGGAATAATGTTCCTCCTGCGGTTTCAAAGGGGGCCATGAGCGCCGCCACGCTTGGGGACGAGCAAATGTCCTACCGTTTGGCGGCCATGATGCTTCAGAACATGGGGAATACGGGGGGAAGAACCATAAAGTTCGAGGAATACGATTATGAACGGCTTATGAAATGGTTCACAAGGGTTTACGAGCTTGATCCAAGGTCGAATGTCCTGCCGCTGCTGGCGGCATATTATTACAGTGCCACGCCTGATCCTCAGCAATTGCGCCGGGTTATAGATTTTCTCGAAATTGCTGGTAACAGTGCGGAAGGACAAAAATGGCGCTGGCTGGCGCAGGCTGTATACCTTGCGCGCTTTCGCCTCAACAATCAGGATCTGGCGCTGCGTCTGGCGCAAAAACTGGCCGCTATAGATAATCCGGCTATGCCCGGTTGGACGCGACGCATGCCGGCATTCATCCTGAGCGATCTGGGGCAGGAGCAGGCGGCTTATGCGCTGCTTTTACAGGTTTTGAAAAGCGGCGGCGGAAAAATGGAGGCCAGCGAGGTCAACGAGACGATTTATTATATATGCACGCGTCTTCTTAAGCCGGAAGAGGCGGCAAATAACGACCTGTGTATAAAAAATCCTTTGTTGAAAAACAATTAAACTGTTTTAAACTTATTTGATGTGTATAATAGTTTTTATGGTTTTGCACATATTCAAAGGCTAATTGAGGAGATTTCCAGATGTCGAAAGTTGAAATTATGCGCCGCAAGGAACGGGAAGGTGGTTTTACGCTGGTTGAACTGGCCATCGTGATGGTGATTATCGGGCTGCTGATCGGCGGTATCCTGAAGGGACAGGAGCTTATCGGCAATGCGCAGGTGACGGCGACAATTGCCCAGATCAAGGGGCTTGATGCGGCGATTACAACGTTTAGGGATCAATACAATGCCTTGCCGGGAGACATGGATAATGCCGGGAATCGTTTGCCCAATTGTACGGCTTCTTGTGCTAATGCGACTACTTCGTCAGGTTCATTAGGCGATGGCGTTATTGCTGATGATCCCGGCGTTTACCCCACCGTTATAACCTCCGAGGGCGCTGTTGCTTTCTCTCAACTGGCAGCGGCGGATTTGATTACCGGGGTGAATGTTGTGCCTGAGAGCGCTTCAACGGTTAACGTGAATGATGAACTGCCTGCCGGCAAGATCAGCGGCACGGGGTTCTTCATCGGTTATGCTGGCACAACATCCGATATTACAGGTATTCTTGGAACTCCTTCTATTCGTGGCGGACACTACTTAACGTTAGGCAATGGCCGTACAGACGTAGGCAATGGCGGAAGTGGCAATCAAGGGTTGACGGCTTCCCAAGCTGCCCGCATCGACCTGAAACTGGATGATGGCCGCCCCAATACGGGGACGATCCGTGCAGGTGGTATAGGTACAAGTGGAGGTACCGGTTCATGCCTTGACGCAGCTACCAACGCCGGTATTTACAACGAGGCGCAAACGACCTCTGACTGTGCCCTATTTATTCGGATCCAAGGATAGATATAAACAAATCTCCATAGAATTTAAAAAGGCCGGTTTGTCCGGCCTTTTTTTTCCGGTGCCTTACGCCGCTTTTTTCTTGGTGATGGCTTCTATACCGCTACGCAAAATATCGAGGGGCATGGGCAGCAGGACCGTAGAGCCCTTAGCGTTGGTAAACTCGCCCAAGGTACCAAGATAACGCAGTTGCATTGTTTCCGGACGCTTGGCCAGTATTGCCGCCGCATCGTCAAGCTTCTGGGCGGCCTGCAACTCGCCCTCGGCGTTGATGATCTTGGCGCGGCGCTCACGTTCGGCTTCGGCCTGCTTTGCGATGGCGCGCACCATGGTGGGGTCGAGGTCAACATGCTTGATCTCGACATTGGTTACCTTGATTCCCCAGTGATCGGTCTGGGAATCCAGAATGTCCTGCACATCTTTGTTAAGCTGGTCGCGTTTGGAAAGCATGTCGTCAAGGTCGTGCTTGCCCAGAACGGAGCGCAGGGTTGTCTGCGCAAGCTGGCTTGTCGCCACGCGGAAATCCTCCACGCGGTTAATGGCGGAGGAGGGCTCTACGACGCGGTAATAAACCACTGCGTTCACCTTT
>CAZBNG010000093.1:0-254 GCA_964493095.1 uncultured Pseudobdellovibrionaceae bacterium | reverse complement strand
CCGAGACGTTATCACGGGAAATGACGTCCTGAGCCGGAATATCGGAGGTACGGATGCGGATGTCGACGAAAGCAACCTGCTGGATAACAGGAACGATCAACTGGATGCCCGGCTCACGGGTCGAGCTGTATTTTCCGAAAGTATAAACGACGCCGCGCTCATATTCCTTGATGATTTTCACCGAGGCGAAAAGCAGGATGATAAGAGCGACGAAAATGGGAGCGAAAAATGTCATAAGTGCCTCCTGGTTATGT
>CAZBNG010000092.1:6296-8490 GCA_964493095.1 uncultured Pseudobdellovibrionaceae bacterium | reverse complement strand
CGCCCCTTTACGGCGGCACGGAAACTCTTATCCGCAAATTCATGCCGGAATTCGGTGTGGAAACGCAGGATTTTTCTGACGGCCTTACCGAAGCCCCTATCCTTGCCGCGCTTCAGGAAGGCGCAAAAAAAGGCCGCGTAAAAATGGTTTTCCTCGAAACACCCGCCAACCCGACCAATGCGATCATTAATTTTGAAGCGCTTATCAGTGCGGTTGATAAAATTGAAAAAGAAACCGGCAACCGCCCGGTGATCGTTTGCGACAATACCCTCCTCGGCCCTGTATTCCAAAAGGCCGTGCCGCAGGGCATCGATATCGCGCTTTACTCCCTGACCAAATATGTCGGCGGGCACAGCGACCTTGTGGCCGGAGCGGTCTGCGGCGCGCGCGAAACATTAAAACCCATTCGTCAAATTCGCTCTGCGATGGGGCTTAATCTCGACCCGCACACAAGCTGGATGATCTCCCGCTCCCTCGAAACGCTCACCATCCGTATGGAACGTGGTGCGGCCTCCGCCCTGAAAGTTGCGCAGTGGCTGAAAGACAACCCTTATTGCAAAGCGAAGGTCCTGCACGCTGCCTTTATCGATGATCCCGCCTATCAGGAAGTGCGCAAACGCCAGAGCACCGGCGATGGCTCCACCTTTGCCTTTGTGCTGGAAGCTGAAAAGCCGGAAGTCTTCAAATTTCTGAACTCACTTTCCCTCTTCAAACTGGCGGTTTCGCTGGGCGGTTCGGAATCCCTCGTGTGCCACCCGGCTTCCACCACGCATTCGGGCGTGCCCAAGGAAATGCGCGATAAAGTCGGGGTAACGGACGGCCTCGTGCGCCTGTCCATCGGCCTTGAGCACCCGGATGACCTGATCGCCGATCTCGAAAATGCCTTTAAAACCGCATTCGGAAATAAAGACAGTAAAACCGCTTGAATAAAAAAATAACGCGAAGTAACGAAGGAAACCAAGATTAAACTTCACCTCTTCGAAACCTCGCGTAAAATAGAAAGGAAAAAATAATGTCTAAAGGAAAAGTAGTTCTCGCCTATTCCGGCGGTCTGGATACCTCCGTTATCCTGAAATGGATGATCGAAGAAGGTTACGAAGTCGTTGCCTATATCGCCGATGTCGGACAGAACGAGGATTTCGCCGCCGCCAAGGCCAAAGCCGAGAAAATCGGCGCGGTAAAGGTTTATATCGAGGACCTGAAGGAAGAGTTTGTTTCCGATTTCATTTTCCCTGCTTTCAAATCACAGGCCGTTTACGAGGGCCGTTACCTGCTGGGCACCTCCATTGCCCGCCCCGTCATCGCGAAACGCCAGATTGAAATCGCGATTAAAGAAGGGGCGCAGTTCGTCGGTCACGGCGCAACAGGCAAAGGCAACGATCAGGTGCGGTTCGAACTTTCCTACTACGCCCTGAAACCCGACATTAAAGTTCTCGCTCCATGGAAGATGGAAGAATTCCTCACCCGCTTTAAGGGCCGTCAGGACATGCTCAATTACTGCGACCAGTACGGAATCCCCGTAACTGCAACGCGCAAGAAGCCCTATTCGGAAGATGATAACCTCCTTCACATCTCCCACGAGGCGGGCATTCTGGAAGACCCCGCCGCCCCATGCGCCGAGGATATTTATTCCCGCACATCCTCCCCTGACCAGTGGCCGGATGAAGCGGAAGTGATTACGCTTAGCTTTGAAAACGGCATCCCGGTGAAACTGCAGGCAGAAGGAAAAACCTTTAAAGGCGCCCTCCCCCTGTTCACCAAGCTGAATGAAATCGGCAGCAAGCACGGTATCGGCCGCCTTGATATGGTGGAAAACCGCTTTGTCGGTATTAAATCCCGCGGCGTGTATGAAACACCCGGCGGCGCGATCCTGCACAACGCCCACCGCGATCTCGAGGGCCTCACTATGGACCGCGAGGTGATGAAAATACGTGACCAGCTTTCCTCCAAGGTGGCGGAGCTGATCTATAACGGCTTCTGGTTCTCCCCGGAATTCGACCTGCTGATGACCGTGATGGACAAGGCACAGGAAAACATCTCCGGCGATGTGCAGGTGCAGCTTTACAAGGGCCGCGCCTACCCCATCGGCCGCACGTCCGAAAACGCGCTTTACGACCCGAAACAATCCTCCATGGATGAGGAAGGCGGCTACGACCAGAAGGACGCCCAGGGATTCATCCGCATTAACGCGGTG
>CAZBNG010000092.1:0-6286 GCA_964493095.1 uncultured Pseudobdellovibrionaceae bacterium | reverse complement strand
TAACCCTTAAAAACACCAAACGGAGCCAAATGGCTCCGTTTTTTTAGGTCAAACCCTAGCCAAACGCGTTTCGGTTCTTTACCCTGTATCGGGTTATGCTTGTTGGCAGTTTTATATTTTTCCTTCTTGTCTTTGTCGCAATCGGCGCAGCCTCCGCCCTGGCCAACAAAGGATCCAGCGAAGATTACCTCCTTGCCTCGTCCTCTTTAAAGCCCTGGCTTGTTGCGCTTTCAGCCGTTGCCACCAATAATTCCGGGTGGATGTTCGTAGGTTTGATCGGCTTTACAGCCACGGCGGGGCTGCAGGCCTTCTGGGTTATGTTCGGCTTTATCGTGGGAGATTTCATCATGTCTTTCGTGGCACATAAGCAATTGCGCATAGCGACAGACAGAACAAAGGCCCTCAGTTTTGCGGGCGTTCTCTCAAAATGGAACGGGGATGAACAGAACTACTTACGCAAGCTAAGCGGCTTTATCACAATATTATTTCTTGGAACATACGCCGCTGCCCAGCTCGGCGCGGGATCGAAAGCCCTCCACGTACTTCTAGGCTGGGATTACCAGACAGGGGCTATTATCGGTGCCGTCATTGTGGTTATTTATTGTTGGGCGGGCGGCATACGCGCTTCCGTCTGGACAGACGCCGCTCAATCGGTTGTCATGATTGTTTCCATGGGCACTATGCTGTTTTTATCCCTGAACGCCGCGGGGGGAATCGAAAATTTCACCAGCGGGCTGAACGCCATAGACCCGTCCCTGCTCTCCCTCTGGCCCGATAAAAATTTATGGGGAATCACATTATTCATTATCGGATGGCTGTTCGCCGGGGCCGGTATCGTTGGCCAGCCCCATGTAATGGTGCGTTTTATGATGATGGAACATCAGGACAGCATCAAACATGTGCGTATGTATTATTATAGCTGGTATACCGTGTTCTCGCTTATGGCGATCGGGGTCGGTTTTTGCGCTCGCCTGCTCCTGCCCTTTGAAGACGGTTTTGACAGCGAGCTTTCACTGCCCTTGCTGGCCAAAAACATCATGCACCCTGCCACCGCCGGCCTGACATTGGCCGGACTATTTGCCGCCACGATGTCGACGGCGGATTCTCAGATTATAAGCTGCTCCGCATCTGCCACGCGTGACTTTAACAACGGCCAGCCTTTCCCCTACTGGGCCACAAAACTGGCCACAGTTATAGTCACCTCCATTGCTCTACTAATCGCGCTCTTTGCCAACGAAACGGTTTTCTCTCTGGTGTTAATTGCCTGGTCAGCTTTGGGGGCTGCATTTGGACCGCTACTGATTGTGCTTGCCGTGGGACAAAAGCCGAAAGAATCCCTGTCCATCGCTATGGCCTTAACGGGATTAGTCACGGTGATTATCTGGAAATATTACGGCCTTAATGACATTACCTACGGATTGTTGCCAGGAATGGTTTTACCGTTACTGGTGTTTGCCGCTGGAAAAAAGGCGGGGCTCACCTTAAAATCCTGACCTTTCACCTTTCATTTTTCAGCCCGCTCGTCTATCCATTGAATAGCATGACAAAATGATAAGGTATGCGCATGACCGCAGACATTCATACCCTCTATGCCATCATCGGCTTTTTTCTGGCCTCTTACGCGGTTGTAGGCAATGACGCCGTTCAGACACTGGGAACGTTCATCGCTTCTAACGGCAAGGTCTTCAAATGGACCACGCTCTGGTTTGCCGCCTGCTTGGTTTTAATTCTTACGCTTACTTACGGTTGGTGGATGAACGGCGGCGACATCGCTTCGGGCCGCCTGGCCAGGATTCCTCCCATGGAAATCCAGTGGTACCATGCCGCCGCTCCTTTCATTCTGGTTCTGCTAACCCGCTCGGGAATCCCCGTATCCACGACTTTTCTTGTTCTCTCCACCTTCGCCTCTTCGCTGGTTCTGGAAAAGATGCTCGTCAAATCCGTGATCGGTTACGGCCTTGCCGCTATTGTCGCCTACGGACTCTGGCTCATCGTATCCCGTATCCTGAACGAAAAATACGACAAGGTAAAAAAAGAACACCGTACGCTTTGGCGCACATTGCAATGGTTGGCCACAGGCTTTCTTTGGTATTCATGGCTGTCCCATGACATGGCCAACATAGCGGTCTTCCTGCCGCGCCAGCTTGATCCGCTTATGCTCATCGGTGTCCTGACCGTACTATGTGGAGGTCTTGCCTATATTTTCCGTTCACATGGAGGCAGGATCCAGAAAATCGTACTGGAAAAATCCGGTACGCGCTTTATGCGCTCGGCCACCATCATCGATTTCGTCTATGCCATTATTTTGATTTACTTTAAGGAAATGAACTCAATTCCCATGTCCACCACATGGGTGTTTGTCGGCCTTCTGACCGGGCGCGAACTGGCAATCGCCACCACTTACCGCGCCCAGTATCATCTGGGCTATGTCTTCCCCCTGATAGGGCGGGATTTTGTAAAAATGATGGTCGGGCTGGGTGTTTCTGTCGCCATGGCACTATGCATTCACTACGTGCTGAACCCTGAAACATCGTTATTTGCAGGATAACACAACCTAGACTCTATACCCGAATTCGCTGATATACGGCTCCAGCTCCGGAAGGAACGGGGCCATATATTTCTCATAGTTTTTCCATTGGTAGAGGCCCGATTTATAAATAGGCCGGGAAGCCTGATGGTAACTGGAGCTTGTAATAGGCTTATGCTCGTTGTTTTTGTAAAACTCCATGAGCCCTTCCCGCCAGGAAAGCCCCATAAAGTCGAGCACCTTTCTTATCTCCCGTTCGGGGTCCGCAACGACATCCTCATAGCGTACGATATGAAGCGGGAAATCCAGCACGTCCCGGTAATGCGCCATAAGGTCGAACACCGCCTTGTAATAATTTACCGTGTCGCGCAGGCTTAACATATGGATCGTCGCCGTGCTCAGGGTAAAGTTCTGCTTGAAAGCACTCAGGATGCAATCGCAGGGGTGACGCAGGGCAAGAATGACTTTAGGCCGCGCAAAAACACGGCACAAATGCCCGATATAGCGCATATTCAGCGGATTTTTATCCAGAAGCACCTGCCGCCCCGCCAGCGGCGCGACCCCGCGTGCCAGGCGGTAATATTCTTCCTGTAGCTCCCCGATATCCTTTTTTGTAAAAGACGCCATGCCCGGCATAAACCCGCCCGCTTTCCTGTAAGCCAGATGCATGACCTGCTCAAAAACATTTGTTTCAGGCAACGCCTGCACCAGCGGATGCGCATCCAGAATTCTTTCCATCAGCGTGGTGCCGGAGCGGGGAAAACCAACCAGTGAAACGGGAGCCGGAACTTCCGGAACAGGCGGCGCGGGGCAGCTTTCTATCCACGGTTTTTGAAAAAGCTCCCGGAAGCTTTTCATGTTTTCAAAATCATCGGATTTTTGCCTGAACGCCTCAAATTGCTTTGTCTTGGCAATATGCTGATTGGCGTTTTGGAATGACTGAAAAGCCGCATCAAATGCCGAGAGATTTTCCTGCACAACGCCCATTTCATGAAAGATCAGCGCAATCGTGTTGTGACTGAGCTTTCCCTCAAACTCACGAACACGCTCCAGCACCGCCAGCGCCTGCTCATACTCTTCGCCCCGCCGCAACAGCTTGGCACGGTAATACAGCGCCAAAGGGTGCTCCTGTAATGACTGCGGAATACCATCCAGCGCTTCCTGCGCCATTTCCAGCCGGTTGGTCTTTTCATAGAGATGCACCAGCCCCGTATAATGCTCCAGCTCCTCCGCATCCTGCGCAAGCGCTCTTTGATAATGCATGATCGCGCGCTCATAATCGCCTTTTTCCTCATAAGCGCGGGCAATATCCCTGTCTGCGGCCATGACAACGCACCCTTTGTTATTAATCCGGAGCTTTAGTGTTATCACCGCAGCTTCATTAAAATCAATTCGTTACCCCTTCCCTTTTGCCCTCGCCTGCGCTATCAAGGCTTCATGGCACAGGAAAAAGCAAACAAGATGTGGGGCGGGCGTTTCAGCGAAAAGCCCGACGATATCATGACCCAGATCAACGCGCCGGGCACCGATGTGCGCCTGTGGGCGCAGGATATTCGCGGCTCCATCGCCCATGCTGAAATGCTGGCCAAACAAAAGATTATCGACAGCGTGGACAGCGAGGCCATTATCGGCGGCCTGACCCAGATCGGGCAGGAAATTAAAAACGGCCAGTTCCAGTTCAAGGTAGAACTGGAAGACATTCACATGAACATCGAATCACGCCTGAGCGAAATTATCGGCGATGCGGCGGGCAAGCTTCATACCGCCCGCTCCCGTAATGATCAGGTTGCCACCGACTTCCGGCTTTGGGTACGCGATGCCATTGGCAACATTGTCGCTAAAATTAAAGAATTGCAGGATTCCCTCGACGTTCTCAGCGATAAACACGCAAAAGATATCATGCCCGGCTTCACCCATCTGCAGGCGGCGCAGCCCATTACGCTAGGTAAACACCTGAACGCCTACTGGCATATGCTGGAGCGTGATAAGGCGCGTTTTAACGACTGCCTGAAACGCGTCAATGAATGCCCGCTCGGCGCCGCCGCGCTTGCCGGCACGCCCTTTAATATCGACCGCGAATTTACGGCCACCAAGCTGGGCTTCGACAAGCCCATGCCCAATACGCTGGACGCCGTTTCCGCGCGCGATTTCGCCAATGAGTTTCTTTTCGCCAGCGCGCAGGCGGGGCTGCACCTCTCGCGCCTTGCGGAGGAAATCATTCTCTGGGCTACGCCCCAATTCGGGTTTATCACACTCTCCGATACCTGGAGCACAGGTTCCTCCATCATGCCGCAGAAGAAAAACCCCGACGCGGCGGAGCTTGTGCGCGGCAAGACCGGGCGCCTGAACGGCAACCTGTTATCCCTTATGACCGTGATGAAGGGCCTGCCGCTGGCCTATAACAAGGATATGCAGGAGGACAAAGAACCGGTTTTCGATTCCTTCGACACGCTCTGCCTGTGCCTGGAGGCCATGAACGGCATGCTGGTCACCGCGAAATTCAACACGGAAAAAATGCATAAGGCCGCTGACGAAGGCTACACAACCGCCACCGCTTTGGCCGACTGGCTGGTGATGAATTTGAAATTACCCTTCCGCAGCGCCCACCACGTCACAGGGGCTATCGTAAAAATGGCGGAGACAAAGGGTTGCAAGCTGCACGAGCTGTCGCTGGAAGACCTGAAATCCGTGGAACCCAAAATCACCGACGACATTTTCCGGGTTTTGAAGATTTAAAGAGTGCTGCCATCACACTTCAAATATATCTTCTTCCTCATGTTGGGCATATAAACCAACTCCATAATCAGTTCCGCCGTAACTCATACTTTTTACAAAAAAGCGTGTTGTTTGTTTTAATAGCAATGTTTTTAGCTCTATTTCAATTACGTTTGCAGATGAGCCAACAAGACTTATTGGGTTATCTGCATCTGGTGGCCCTATGGTACTATTGAATGGCTCCCAACCAGGATAAGCAATAGCATCTGTTGCTAATCTAATTTGCTGTTCTGTATCCGGAGCTACGTTGTTTATTTCTCCTAAATCAGCAACAAAAACCTTTGAATTTCTCTTCATCCCTGTACAAGTATAAGCTCTCAAATATAGATGACCTTTGTTGATTCTTTTGACAAACCTTATTCTGGCCACAACAATTCGCGCCCTTGGTTTCATCTGCCCTGAAACATTTAGTGCCGTTACTTCAAATTTTCGCGTCCAATCTTTCCAGTTTTGTCGGATCCAAGATTTCGAATTAAATACATCTTGAACGACTTGTCCTACAAAAAAAGAGAGGAAACACAAGGTCATCCATCCCCATGGTAGATTAAGCCAAAACTCAGACGTAGACGCTTTTTGCTCGAGCATCCACGGTATTACCTTAGTGGAGCCAAGACCAAGAGCTGGCAAAAAATAAGTGGGTTTTGGTGTTTGCATCTCTCCCTCATACTACAATTCCTACGTGGTTAAAAATATAAAACTTGCCGTCATTGCGAGGACCCCGGCCTTGCGCCGGGGGACGCGGCAATCCTCATATTGTCATCCTGAAGAAGCGAAGCGACTGAAGGATCTCCTTTTGTGACTTGAGATCCTTCGCTACGCTCAGGATGACAACTTCAAGGAATAAATTCCTGTACTTTTGCTGCAAAACCGGCTATAGTAGCCGCATGATGTTAAGCGCCCAAAACCACACAAACCGCCGCACAGACACAATATTTTTATGTCAAAATTTTGACGCCATACCCCCCTCCCCCCCTAAAAATGAAA
>CAZBNG010000091.1:0-8509 GCA_964493095.1 uncultured Pseudobdellovibrionaceae bacterium | reverse complement strand
GGGTAAGTGCCGCCCCAGAATTCGATATTTTCGAAATGGATATCCCAGGCGGCGCGGATATCCATATTGGCCTTTTGGCGGAAGGCCATGATTTGGGAATCCGCCGCCCGGCTGTCATGCGTGTGCACATACAGGGTGGAGCCGGTGTAGTAATATGAGCCAGGATTGGCAGCGACATCCGCCACGTTGGTCTGCCGGACCAGGGGGATGGGATAGCCGCGTTCGTTTACTTTCGTGCGGTCCACGACCTCATAAATCGGGTTATAGGTTGTTTCGTAAACATCGCTGTATGTGCCGTTTTGTGACCAGCTGTAAACGGTTTCCTGCGAGGTATGCAATATCGCCTTGCCGTAAGGGCAAATGAGCGCTGTGGCCCGGTTGAAGGTCGGTTGCGAGTTCAACCAGCCCAGCGCATCCCAGTCGTAATAACCCGGCGCGAGATAAATTTTTGCGGCGTTCGTGGCGGTCAGGGCGTCCTCGATTGTCGTAAAGGCATTCACCCAACTGGAGCCGTCCGCTGATCCCGACGCCCCCGGATCGACGTAGTAGGTGTTGCCGGAAGGGTTTGTCAGTACATCAGGATTGAAACTGCTAAAATACCTGCGGCCGCGCCGGAAGATGGAAAATTCGGATGTGTAATCCCAGCCAAAGCCTGCAGGTTTGGTAAAGGGAATGAAGGGGCGTGCCTGCGGGCGCGCCAGGCCAAGTCCTAGTTGCATAAGAAACCTCGTTTTCAGTATTAGGAAAAATTTTTACCGGAATGACAGGGGGCGGAAAAAAGGCGCAATTCCGGTGTTTATAGTTCCTTGTAACAGAAAATTTAGAACAAATCAAGAACAAAATGACTGTTTGAGAAGAAATTTTAGTCGTTTATACGGTAAACTGCTGTTTTTGTTAGCCATTTGAAAATAAAAAGCGGGAAAATATAAAGCACGTAATTGAGTAGTGAAATGTTATGAATGCCACCGGGCCATGGTCCGAGCACGATAAAAATCACGTGCCACATGATGACAAAAGAGAAGGGATTATCGGCAAAATCGCCGTATTTTCTTTGCAGCGCCGCCAGTACCCAGCCGGTCAGCATTCCCCCGACAAATACGCCAAGCCACCCGAAATTGGTATACCACTGTGCAAATCCATATGGCGGTTTTCCGCCCGGGTTTTCTTTTTCCGGAGAAATTTGCCGCGCGAACCTGTTTCCGGCGGTCAGTTCGGTGGCGGGCTTATCCGGCCATAAGATACGGGGAATCAGTAGGATAAAGCCGTTTTTGAAGTCCTCACCCGTTTCCGTGAAGTGGCGTTTGTTATGTGTTTCCACGAAAAGCAGCGTGGTGTCGTAAACGATGAAATAAAGCCCGGTATAAATATATTCTGAAACACTGCGGGTATTTCCCCCCACGGTTGAGGCGCGGAAAACCTGAAGGCCGACGATCAGGCTCGTTATCAAGGATAAAATCAGGATAATGCGGGAGAGCCCCTTTTTGCGCACACATATTTCATAGCCCAGCAGCGTTGCGGCAAGTGGGAAAACCACGAAACTTTTTCCACCCAGTACAAAGCTCATGAGGATGTTAAGAGTAAACATTCCTGCAACGCTCCAGAGCATTGCATCTGAAATGCTTTGTCCTGCTTTTCTTTCCTGTAAAAGAGCGATCAGGAAAGCGCCGGAAATCATGCTGCCGAAAAACAGGAACTGGCGGATGAAATTCAGTCCGCCGAAAAAGAAACCGCCATAACGAATTTCGAAAACGGCCTGTACGATGTTGAAGTGAACGGCATTTAAAGGAAGAAGAATGACCAGAAAGCCGATGATGCTGAGGGTGCAGACACCGATAAAGGTCATAAGTCTTGATCTGTCGTAATTGTATCCGGGGAAAAGAAAACCGCCCAGCGGCAGGCGGCGGAAGATAAGATATCCGCATAACGTTCCGCTCATTGATACCGCAAAGGCCAGAGAAAGCAGCAGATTGGCCGAATCCCTGTCAAAATCGTTGATCAGCGCGTAATCAAGGTGGAATCCGCACAGGTAAAGCAGGGGCGGGATGCCCATCAGGAATAATCCGTGTAGAGCGTACAGGCATGGCGCGTCGAAAAACCGCCTTGAGGCAATCGCGTAAAAAATGCCAAATCCAAGAACTACGGTGAAAAGAAACAACAGGCTGCTCATACGGCGTTACCGGCGCGTTGTTTCTCTTGTTTCATAGGCGTTCTTACTTTTTGGCGGTTGCGGCTTTTCTGGTTTTTGTTTTTTTCTTTGCCGTCTTTGGCGTTGGTGCAGTGATTTTAACGCTGGCATTTTTTACGCGGGTTTTGACAGGGGCCGTTTTGGCGGAAGCCTTTTTAACGCCGAACATGCACCAGTAGGGAGCGCCGTCATAAGATTTTATATTTTCAAAGCCCGCTTGTTCCATCATTTGCACGATTTGCTGCCGCGAAAAGCGTTTTTCGAGCGGGGTGCCGAACCGGTCGCGCGCTGTTCCGCGCATACGGGCGAAGGCGGTGTTGCGGAAATCCGACAGCGGCCAGTTGTGAACGTTAATTCCCGTTTTTTCGGCAATAAGCGCGGCGCGGGCCAGCGGCCAGTAGACGAAAACGGCAAACAGATCGGTGATGAAAAATCCCAGCCCCTTGGGAAGGCGGCAGATAACACGCCGGAAAAGATCGCTCATTTTCCACAAGGCTTTATACCATCCCGGACGACCATCAAGATTGTAATACATGTAAAGACAAAAAGGCGCGCCGGGCTTAAGCAGGTCGGCGCATTCCTGCAGGGCGCTTTGCGTATCGGGAACGCACATCAGGACGCCGAAGGAATAACCGAAATCATAGGATTTCTTTTTCAGCGACAGATTCCCAAGGGACTCATTATAAAATGTCACATTTTTAAGACCGCCATTGTGTTTTATGGCTTGCTGAATGGCGACCGCGCTGGCGTCCACCGCATCGATGTTGCCGACCAGCGGGGCAACGAATTTCAGGAACCGCCCGCGCCCGCAGCCCATGTCAAAACCCTTGGCTTTGGCGGGAAGACGGGACCAGGGGAAGTGGAAAAAGAAACGGTCGAAAACCATTTTATTATCTTCGTCACGTTCCTTCACATTGACTTCGAAACGCCGCCACTGGTCGTCAAACGCGGCCACGGTGTCAGGGTCGTAATTGCGGGAAGTCGGCTTGTATGCAGCGCCGGAGGTCTCAACCGTTTTAAGAGCGGGTTCCATAAAATCATCCTTGGTAGCTACTTTTACTATTTTAAAGGTTTTACGCAGCCCGGGAAAGCTATAAATTATGCCAGTTTTTAGTGAAAGAAGGCCAGAATTTAAACATTTTTTGCCGCTCCTTTTCATGCATCTGCATGATTTTTGTCAAAACGGCAGGGGGAAGCGAATCGCTCTCTTTCCGGAAGCTGAAGATTTTTTGCCACGCCATGGCTGGCCGGTATGAGGCATTAGCAGCCAGCCTTTCGTAAAGGTTCCGTATAAGCGCTTCAGGTTCCTTTTCGATCCTTGTGAAATCAACCAGTATCAAGTTCTCTTTTGCGATATAATGGCTCCAAAGCTCAAGGACGCGGGAGGTATCAGGATAGATGCGGGAATCAAGCCACGCCAGCATTTCTTCTTCCGGTATGTCGCGCGGTTCTTTCATCTTTATCCCCCTGAAGTGATGAAAAAGTGCCGATTGCGTACGCTCCACCGGGTCGCGAATTGAAAGGATAATTTTGGTCTCCGGGTAATTCTGCGCCATATCGGCAATTGTTTTTTCATTCACGGCGGCATAGGTGGCGGTGATTTCCCCGCTTATGCGGCCGCGAGTAAATTTGCGGTCAAACAGGGCGCGGTACCAGTTATCGGATTTCTTCCCGGTAAAATACCGCGCGTCCCATTGCAGGTATTCGTTATGGTAATTTTTAAAATATTGCGGACGCTCCTGCGGGGATTTTAAAAGCGGCGCCGCTTTTGCGAGTATGCGTGCCTTAAGATGTTGGCGGTAACGCCAGTCGTGACCGTTTTCGATGGAATCGAAATAATGCAGCTCCTTAAGCGGGGGCACCCAGATATCAGGGTGGGACGCGAGCATGTAAAACAACCATGAACTGCCTGCCCGCTCCATGCCGATACCGATGAAATCGGGACCCGGCATTATGATTCTTTCCTTATCACGGCGATGTTGGAAAAAGACCACCATGGTACAATGCGTGCCATGCCCGTTCCGATTCCGCGAAGGAAGGGCAGGCAGTAGCATCCCGGTAGCTGGATAAAATCATGGGCATATTCAACCACGGTCAGGTTGTTGATATTTTCGAGGAAATTTTTCCAGTGTGACATGTCCCACGCATGTACATGCCCGCGGTTGACATAGTGGTGCCTGAATATATTGGAAATCAGAATGTTGGGCCGCACCGGGTTGGGTACGGCGATTATCACGAAGCCGCCCCGCTTGGTAAGTGCCATAATTTTTTTGATGGCTTCCATGGGATGATAAAGATGTTCCAGAACGTGGCTGGCAATGATCACGTCATAAGGCCCACCGCTGATTTTGCTGTCGATATCGAACGCCTTTTCATCAATCAGGAATTTTGCTTTTACAGGCGCACAGGATGCGGTTTCATCGAGGCATTTTTGATAAGCATCGGCGATGCTTACTTCTCTGTCTTGGTTTTTTGTCACGAGCGATGCGATCTGCCCGCGTCCGCAGCCAAGATCAAGGATTTTATCCCCGCTCTTTGAATATTTCAGCGTCAGCCGGGCAATAAGGGAGTGATGAGGCAGGATTTGCGGTGCATGCGCCATGCCGATATGGATATTTCCCTCTTTTTCCCAGTTGCCCGTTTTGCTCATGGTCCACTTCCCGCTTGTTGAACCCTTCGCCTGATCCTAAAGTATTTTCCATGGGCTTGAAACAACAGATCGTTTGCAGTGGCGCGCAAATTCTTAAGACGACCGGGATGACAGGGATATTGGCGCGGCGTTATGGCGGGCGCGGCGTGATCCTGACATTCCACGATATCAGTGAAAACAGGGCTGTCATTAACCGCGCGGGAACCGTGACACTGAATTTTCTGGAAAGGACGCTTAAAGCAATATACGAGGCGGACTTGCAACCTTTGCGCCTTCAGGATGTTCCGCAATATTTGCAAAAGGACAGGAAAAGGCGGTTTGTCGCGCTTACCTTTGATGATGGTTATAAAAATACTCTGGCGCTGGCGGCACCCCTGTTGGAGCGTTACCAGATTCCAGCCACTGTATTTGTGACTTCGGGGGCTTTTACCGGAAATTTAAATTATGCGTGGGGGGCGCTGGAGTATTATCTGGCGCGGCATGACGAAATCAAAATCGGCGATTATGGCGCGCGCACGAAAACATTGCGTCAAAAGCAAAAGGCTTATCGTGAGATTATGGGGATGTTTCTTGCCGATTTTTCCCGCTGGGAGGAAGAGTTCACGAATTTTATAAATCGGCATGCCATCGATGTTCCGGCTTTGGTGCGAGAGCGATTTCTGGACGGGGAAGGCATAAAGGCGCTGGCGGCTTTTAACATGATTGATATCGGCGGACATACGGTTTCCCATCCCGCGTTGGCGCGGCTTGATGAACAAACAGCGTTCCAGGAAATTTTGAACAACAAAAGGGATCTGGAAGCTCTGACGGGCAGGGAAGTAAAGAGCTTAGCCTATCCGTATGGGAATGCCGGTTCCTGCACAGCGCGTGAGTTTACGCTGGCGCAACGGGCAGGATACGGTTGCGCGGTTACCGCCAATGCAGGCGCGGTTTTTGAAGACCATAAAAATTACCCGCATGCCTTGCCGCGTTTTGGCGTCAGCGGCCTTTATGAAAGCCGCGCGATGCTGGATCTTTATTTTACAGGGGCATGGCAGGCGCTCAGGCAGCTTTTGCCGCCACGCTCCTCCTCCTGACAATTTTGACAAAATCCTGCCAGAATTTTTCGCGTCGCGTGCTGAGGATTTCAGGATGAAACCGTGTTTCGATGATTTCGAAATTACGCTTTGATTGCTGCTTCATGATATTCCTGTCTGCCGTCATTTTTTCTAAAAGGAGACTTAGCGCGTTTGCATTACCCTTGGGATGAATAAAGGCTTGATCGGTAATATTGGGCAGGTCACCAGCATCGGAGGAGATAACAGGAAGAGCGCGTGACATGGCCTCGAGCGTGGCGCGGGGCAGACCTTCGGTGCGGCTGGGCTGGAGATAAAGATCAAGACTATCCAGCCATGGTGCGACCTTATCCCGGGGAAGCGTCCCGCAAAACTCCAGTCTATCGCCTATATCGTTTCGATCGGCAAGCGCCTGTAGGGTCGCCGGGTTGCCGGATCCCAGAAGGTAAAGACGAAAGTTTTTACCTGTGCGTTTATGCCATAAGGCCAGCGCCCTGATGGCAACATCGATTCCTTTCTGACTGTGATGAAAGGGGCCGATAATGCCGGTTTTCCAAAGATGATTTTCATCAAACGTCTCTATCCGGCTTAAGCGTTTTTGTAAAATTTCAGGATCGGGAGGGGGAAGTTTTACATCTGACGCGCCAATCGTCATTCCCTTTGCGGGATAACGTTCCTGTAAAAATTTTTCGGTGACATATAAAACTGCATCCACGTTATGAAAGACCGGCTTTATATTATAAAAACGAAACGGCGCGTATAATTTTCCGCTAAGAGTGCCGTAATACCATGTGTTATTCCACATGCACCCCGTGGCTTCGAGCGCAATCGGCTTATCCAGTTTTTGGGCGGCGTGAAAGGCAAGAACGACATTTTCCCGCCCGCCGCGCAAAATAACGGCATCGGCGTCAGCGATCTCCTGCGCTATGGCACGGGCGATTTCACGGCGCTTGAAAACCAGATTTCTGACATTGGTAAGCGAAGGGTAAAGGGAAAAAGAAAGATCGGGGATTTCACAGGTGCTATACCCGGCGTTTTCAAGATCGGCGTTGTTATCGGCCCGGCGGGCAATGACCTTCAGGGATGTGAAATGCTTTAAATAAGATTGCCAGCTTTCGGCGGAAAATTCAGGAGCGGCATATACGCGGGAGTCTTTTTCCATGTAATCGGCATCATGGACCAAGACCGCCTTCATCATTCTTCTCCCAACAAATCCATCAGTCCATTATGCAGGGAGGTTTGCGGGGTAAAACCTGTAAGGGCGCTGAAATGATCGGGATTACCGCAGGAATTTTTAATATCGCCCGTGCGCGCGGCTTCGTATTTTACTTCCGGCTTCATATCCATCACTTCACCCAGTGTATCGATCAACTCTTGCAGGGTAACCGATTTTCCGGTGCAGATATTGGCGACAGGGGCAGACGGGGCCGCGTGCTCCATGGCCAGCCTGAGCGCCGCCACAGCATCTTTTACGGCAATAAAATCGCGTGTTTGCTTTCCATCGCCGAAAACCGTGAGGGGCTTTTTCCCCAGCAACCTTTCGTAAAAAATGGAAATTACGCCGGAATAGGGAGAAGAGGGATCCTGCCCGTGGCCATAGACATTGAAAAAGCGCAGGCCGAAAGTGGGGAGGGCTTCAGCGCCGTAATCTTTCGCATCAGTTTCGTTTTGGAGCTTTTGCTTGGCATACGGGGAAAGCGGCCGCGGTTTTTCCGTCTCCAGTAGCGGCAGGGCCGGGTTATCGCCATAAACGGCAGCGGAAGAAGCATAGACCACGGGGATATTACCGGCGCTTTTTGCGGCTTTAAACACATTGAGCGTACCCTGTACATTAACTGCGTGGGAACCTTCAGGGTCTTCAAAAGTTTTTGGCACGGAGGCGATTGCGCCGAGGTGAAATATACCATCACAGGCTGCTGCTTTGCTTTTCAAATCCTCGAAATCAAGCAGGTCGCCGGATTTATCTGCTGTGTCGATGCAGATAACATCATGCCCGTCATGTCGCAATTTTTGAGCCAGGGCACCGCCAATAAAGCCCGCCGCCCCCGTAACCAGATATTTCATGGCCTTATTCTGCAATAATTTTCCGGGATTTGCGACCAGAAAGCTTCAACTCCAGGCTGCGCAGAACAACATAGAAAACCGGGGTGAAAACCAGACCGAAGAAGGTCACACCCAGCATGCCGGAGAATACTGCGATACCGATGGCCTGACGCATTTCCGCACCTGCGCCGTGGCTAAGGGCCAGCGGGAGCACGCCCATGATAAAGGCGAAAGATGTCATCAGGATCGGGCGCAAACGCAGGCGAGAGGCTTCTACCGCTGCTTCCATCACGGATTTTCCGTGATGTTCCAGCTCTCTTGCAAACTCCACAATCAAAATGGCGTTCTTACAGGCAAGGGCCGCAAGGACGAACAGACTGATCTGCATGAAAATATTATTGTCGCCATGGGTCAGGTAAATTCCGATAATAGCGGAAAGTATGCCCATCGGCACGATCATGATCACTGCGAGCGGCAACGTCAGGCTTTCATATTGTGCGGCCAGTACGAGAAAGACGAAGAAAATACAAAGCGGAAAGATGTAAATCGCCGTATTTCCCGCCAGAATTTGCTGAT
>CAZBNG010000090.1:0-8622 GCA_964493095.1 uncultured Pseudobdellovibrionaceae bacterium | reverse complement strand
GTTGATTGAATATTTGGATGGATGTGATGATGTACCCGTCATTATCAACGCGCCCTTTGGGCATGGCGATACGCTTTACACCTTCCCACTCGGGGCGGAAGCCATGCTTTCGGCAACAGACAAGAAAATCACGCTCACGCTAAAAGATTAATCAGGTCGCTATTTTGTTTTTAATCCGGCGCAGGATATCACCCAGAAGCGGCAAATCCGCATAAAACTGCGCCCCGGAATCCCAGTGATCGCTATGGGAGAGAACCTTGCCCTTTTTGGAAAAAAGAACCTCGCTCACCCCGTCGATACGCTTCTTTTTGCCTTTGCGTGAAAAATTCAGGCTCCAGCGCAAATATACGGTCGCACCATCGCGCCCCCAGGCATAATCGGCTACTTTAAATTTGAAATCGCCGCTATAGGAAAAAAACTGCTGCAGCGCGTGTTCAAAGGCATCCACCCCGACCACATCGTAAAATGGATTTTTAAAAGCCATTCCCGGTTCAGTCAGTTTTTCGATTAGCCGCAGCGAACGTGGCGTCAGCGTTTCCCAGTATTCTATATAATCCTCCAACGGCTTCTGGAGAGCAAGATTGGGCTCCATTTTAACGGCTTTCCCTTGAGTGTTTTCCTATGTAGATTTTCCTAAAACCAGCGATTCGTTTGCTCGCCTTATTTTAGGCCTACAATACATAAAAAATATATTTCTCCTATTAAATCAATAACTAAGCGAAAAAAACTAACACATAACCCCAAAAATGTGCTATGGTCCGGACCATAATCAAAAGTACAGGGCGATGAGTTTTACACTAGAGTACAGGGAAACAAACCGTAAAGGGAGTTTCGTCGCGCGGAGTAGCAATTTTTTATACAATTACTGCGCTTCAAACAATCAACTCGGCATTCACAACTTGGACCCAAGCGATGCTCTGAGAACAATAACCTTGGGCAAACGCGCTTTATGCAACCCCTTGCAATTCACTCAGACTTTCGACAAAACCGCCAAGATCAAGGCGCTGACTTTCAGCAGCAACCAGACGATCCGCCTTCCTAAAACAATGGCTGCCGACCGGGTTGCCGCTTTCCTTCCCAATATCGAGCACCTAACCCGCTATGCCTGTATGCTGGAGAGTGGAAATGTCAGGGATTTTTGCAATAGTTTCGCTCAGGACCATGTGCTTAAGGCCATAAACATTCAGAAGATCGCCCTAGGCACCGATTTTCCCTACTACCGGGCCGAGCTTTGCACCCTTCACAATCATGAAGTGGCCGTACGGGCGGAGAGTCTCCACAAGCTTCTCCAGGAACTCTCCGCACATGTTATGCAGGACCTGGCGATGGTTGAATTCGGACACAGTCACCATGGTTCAGCGCAAAACCTGCTGACCGTTTCTGCTAAACTTTCAACACTGTCACGGATACTAAACGATGACTTTATACCCGAGTTTCAACTGGCGCATCGGAACGATACAGAAACCGCCGCAGAGGCATGACCTCAAGGGTTTTTAATAACATTCACAAGGCCGTATGGGATTTATCTGAACTTAAATGTTGCTTTTTTGTGAAAATTTATGTATAGTCTGGAACCTTAGCTCTTACGGTGAACGGGTTGCCCGCAATGCTAACTGCGGATCTGGCAATGTTCTTTCATCGCATTTTTAAGGCTAGCGCATGCGTCCCTCCAGGGGGACTGCAAAGGGAGCATTTGCGTCCTCTGTTTTGAGCGCATTTGCAAAAATGTCAAACACAAAAAAGAAAGTAAAAACATGGCTGACAACGACAACTTCAACTTTAATGCAGGTGACTATGTTGTATATCCGGCTCACGGCGTGGGTCAGATTGAAGGCGTGGAGACACAGACCATCGGTGGAATGGAAGTGCATCTCTATGCGATCAGTTTCGAAAAAGACCGTATGCGTCTTAAAATTCCTGTATTCAAGGCGAAGGAATCCGGACTGCGCAAGCTGTGCTCCAAGGACCGCCTTAAGGATGCCATGACCACGCTTCAGGGCCGCGCGCGCATTCGCCGCACCATGTGGAGCCGCCGCGCGCAGGAATACGAACTGAAAATCAATTCCGGCGACCCGGTAGCGATTGCCGAAGTTCTGCGCGACCTGAAACGCAGCAACGACGACAACGAGCAGTCCTATTCAGAGCGCCAGATTTACCAGTCCGCTCTTGAACGACTGGCGCGCGAAGTCGCCGCCGTGAAGGATATTTCCGAGATCAAGGCAACGCAGCAGCTCGAAGACATGCTCGGCACAAGCGCAAAGGCCGCCGCCAAAACACCGGCAAACAGCTCTCGTAAGAAAGAAGCGGCATAAAACTGCGCTTTTTGAGAATAACAGCTTTAAAAACAGCCCCCCTGCGGGCTGTTTTTTTATATCTTCGCCAATACGAAAATTTCATTCCTTTAAATTCCACAGACTTATCCACAGAGTATTTGCTATCTACCCGATTCTTTTGTACACTATAGGTAATTCTGGGAATTCTCTTCCCGCCGTTCACTTTATGATTTTAGCCACGATAACATGACCGCTTGCTGCGCTACGCACAATAAAAAGCCGCATGACACCCGATTCAAAGATCTGGGACAACCGCGCCGCGTCTGGGCCGTTTCCGCTATTCACGGTCATATTGACAAGCTTATAGCTTTACATGATGCCATCTATGAGCGTTTCCGGATCGGCGACCGCATCGTTTACACGGGCAACTATACCGGCCACGGCGATTATTCCCGCGAATGCATCGATGAACTCCTGACGTTCCGCCGCTTGCTGTTAGCCGAACGCGGCGTTGTGCCGGGAGATTTTGTGTATTTACGGGGCGCGCAGGAAGAAATGTGGCAAAAACTCCTGCAACTGCAATTTGCCAGCGACCCCTCTTCCGTTCTGATGTGGATGCTGGATAACGGCCTGAGCAAAACCCTGCAAAGCTATGGCATTTCCGCCACTGACGGGATAGAAGCCTGCCGCAAGGGCGTTATTGGCATGGGCAAATGGACAGATTCCATTCGCGCCGCGATACGGCGCCATCAGGGACACGAGGTTTTTGGAACCCAATTCACCCGCGCAGCGTTTACAAATACAGAGCAGGATCATGCCCTGCTCTTTGTACATTCGGGCCTGGACACCGAAAAACCCCTGCCCGAACAGGGAGATAATTTTTGGTGGCCGCGCCGGAAATTTGAAGACATACATGACGCCTACAGACCCTTTGAAAAAGTTATTCGCGGCTTTGACCCGGCCCACAAAGGCTTTCATGTAAACTGTGTGACGGCGACGATTGACGGCGGCTGCGGCTTTGGCGGCTACCTGATCGGCGCCAGCTTCCACGAGGACGCCGGCCTGGGAGACGTTCTGGAAGCATAGGATGCAAATGCTGCAATCCGGAAAATAAAAAACGGCCTGCATGCGATAGCAAAATTTTAATAAATTGTTTGTAATTTTTTGCCGTTTTGTGACGAAATAAGAGTCATAGATATAGACTTTGGTAAAAAACGACCTAGCTTAAACGGTCCAAGGTGAATGAGGACATAAGATCATGGCATATATTGACGACCCGCAGACACAAAAAGCCAACATGGACTTCATTAAAACTTCCATGGATGCGCCTTTACTCGAAAAAGATCACGAACTTGCGCTCGCCCGCCGCTGGCTGGACAAACAGGATGAAAAGGCTTTGCACGAGCTTATCAACTCCTATACGCGGCTTGTGATTTCCATCGCGTCACGGTTCCGCAATTACGGCCTGCCTATGGGCGACCTTATACAGGAGGGCAATATCGGCCTGATGCAGGCTGCCAACCGCTTCGATCCGGATCGCGACCTGCGTTTTTCTACCTATGCCTCTTGGTGGATCCGCGCCGCAATTCAGGATTATGTCCTGCGCAACTGGTCGATTGTACGTACAGGCACAACGGCCGCACAAAAATCGCTGTTTTTCAACCTGCGCCGGCTGCGCTCCCAGATCGAGACGCGCACAGAACATGAAGGGCTGGACGATGAAGGACGCGAAGAGATCGCTAAAAAGCTCAACGTCAAAATGAAAGACGTGCTGGACATGGAAAGCCGCCTTTCCGCCGGGGACAGGTCGCTAAACGCCCGGATAGGCTCCCCTGAGGGCAACGAAGATGAATTTCAGAGCTTCCTGGCCGACGAACGCCCTGACCCCGAGGAAACAGTAATCGGCATGAAAGATGCCAAGACGCGTTCCCAGTGGCTGAACAAGGCGCTTTCCGGCCTAAGTGACCGCGAGCAGACCATTATCCGCGAGCGGCACCTCACACATGAAACCGTAACGCTGGAAGATCTCGGCAGGGAGCTGGGAATCAGCAAGGAACGTGTGCGCCAGCTCGAACACCGCGCCATGGGCAAATTAAAAGAATCCATGGAAAGCATGGTCGGCGACACAGAAACGCTGTTCTAACGATTTACAATAAATAAAACGCCCGATGCCCGCCTTTGCGCGGGCATTTGCGTATATTACTTCATGATAATCTTGTAACGCCGCCCCGGCTCGATAGCCGCACCGACCGGCAAGCCGTTAAGCACGGAAAAACGCTCAAGCTGGAAATCGCTAAAAGGCATTTTTCGTGCCAGAGAGGCCGCCGTATCGCGCCCAGACGCCTCGATCAACTGAATGGTATAGGGACGGACGTCGCGTTTTTCCTCTGCGCTCATCGCCCTAAAACTATAAGTCGTGCGCTTGAGATCATCCACCATTTCCGCAGAAGTACCGGAAGGGATAGCAATCTGGAAACGGGCAAAAAGCCCGGGCGACCATTCAATCGCAACAAGACGAATCGTCGCAAGCTGGCCGTTTACAGTGCCCGAAAACCCTGCAGCCGCCGCATTCATGCCGTTAATTTTAATGCGCTCGGGGGATTTGAGATTTTTCTCATTAACCATCCAAACCTGCGTCATATACGTCAGCGCATCCATGCCGTTTTCACGTCCCGCCATATCGAATATAGCCGCCGCGCCTTTTTTCGAAACCATAACGACTTCATTGGAAGTGTTGACAATCTCATACCCCTGCGGCGCTTTAAAAGTAAAACCGAAACCGGGATGGTAGAAATCCTGCCCGCGTGCAAAGCCCTGACGGGAACTGTCCCCGTAAACCATACCGTTGATATGTTGCAGATACTCATCCCTGTTGACCACACCCGCCGGCAGGTTGGCTACTTCGGCGCGGGTTTTCTCCACGCGGTCGGCTGTGGCGGGGTGCGTTGAGAAATAGCTTGCTTCCGGGGCGCCATCCCCCTTGATCTTCGCATCAAGCGCACTTTCATCCTGCAGGCTTTGCAAAAACGCCGTCGAAGCGTGCGGATCATACCCGGCGCGGCTCATATAACGAATCCCAAGCGTGTCGGCCTCGTTCTCCTGACTGCGGGAATAAGATTTCAGGTAAAGGTCGGATCCCAGCCCCAAGGCCTGTGAGACGCCCGCCTGCCCGATCGCCGCCGATAAAATGGATGTGCCCAGCGAGGTCACGACACTGCGTGAATAACGTTCCGCCGAATGGCGCCCGGTGATATGCCCGGCTTCGTGCCCCAGCACGCTGGCAAGCTCCGCCTCATTATTGGCCAGAGCCAAAAGACCGCGCGACACATAGATATATCCGCCGGGCAACGCGAACGCATTCACGATAGGACTATCGATCACGAAAAACTTGTACTCCACATCCGGGCGTTCCGTGTCAACGACGACCTTGCGCCCCACGGCGGAAACATAATCCTGAACCGCCTTATTTTCATACAGCCCGAATTGTGCGATAACCTTTTCATGCTCCTGCGCGCCGACCTCGTTTTCCTGCGCCGGCGACATCAGAGCGGTAAACTGCGACTGCCCGGTAGCCGGGTTGGTAGAGCAGGCCGCCAAAGCCAGAAGCGGAAGCGCCAGAATAAAGGTAAATAATTTTCTCATGCCAAAAATCTCCATCGCACTAATACTAGCTTGTTTTATTGCCGTTTCCAGCCTTTTCAGCGTTTCGGTTCACGCCGTCGACGCTCTGCCGCATGGAAATTTTGAAACATTAAAGCTTACGGAACATTCCAGTATCAGCCAGATTATCGACCCGTTAACACTGCAACTTGAAAACGGTCGTCTTGTGCGCCTGACCGGAATTGACCTGCCCGATTACCGCCCCGGTGAGCCGGGGGATTTTTCTCTCGCCGCACTCAGCGTCCTGCGCGACATGCTGGAAGGGCAAAGCGTGACGCTTTACCAGACCCGGGAGAAAGATCGCGGGCGCATGAACCGCATGGGGCATATGCTGGCCCATATCGTGCGCGACGAGGACGGCGCATGGGTGCAAGGAACGTTGTTAACCCTGGGCCTCGCCCGCGTGCAGACCTTATCCTACAACCCGGAAATGGCGGCGCAAATGCTGGCGCTGGAAAAAGCGGCGCGCACCGATAAAATCGGCATTTGGGGCGATTCGCGATTCGCCGTCCTCACCCCGGAAACCGCCACAGAGCATATCGGCAGCTTCCAGATCGTCGAGGGCAACATATACGCCGCCGCGCTGAACAAGAACCGCCTTTTCCTGAATTTCGGGCAGAACTGGCGGGATGACTTTACGGTTATGCTGAGCACTGAAGCGAAAAGGCAGCTTGAGAAACAAGGGCTCGATCCGATGAACTGGGGCGGCCGGAAAATCCGTGTGCGGGGCTGGCTGGAATCATATAACGGTCCCTTTATAGAAGCAGATCACGCACAGGTGATAGAGCTTCTAAATGAACCACCCTCAGCCCCGGCTGAATAAGGCCGCATGATCAAAGTGGACAAAAACACGCCAAACGCCTATGGTGTGGCCATGCGAGTCCAATTGTTAAAATATTAACCCGGGATCAGCCAAAATCCATGAGCGCCAGCCGTATTGAACCTTACAGCAAAGAACACCGCAGCTCCCCTGTAACACGCCGCCCAGCCCTGCTGGACCTGTTCCCGGCCATTACCCCCTACTCCACCGGGTTCCTGAATGTCGGGGGCAAACACGAATTATACTGGGAGCAAAGCGGCAACCCGGAAGGTGTACCGATCCTTCTGCTACACGGCGGCCCCGGCGCTGGCGCCACGCCCATGCACCGGCGTTTTTTTAACCCGGACCATTACCGCATCGTGATTTTCGACCAGCGCGGCGCGGGGCGTTCCACCCCTCTGGGCAGCCTTGAGAACAACACAACCCGGCACCTGATCGAAGATATCGAAACCCTGCGGGCGCATTTGAAAATAAAGCGCTGGCATTTGTTTGGCGGCTCCTGGGGAAGCACGCTGGCCATGTCCTACGCAGCGCTTTACCCGCAAAATTGCCTCAGCCTGATTTTGCGGGGTATTTTCCTGTGTGAACAGGAGGAAATCGACTGGTTTCTTTATGGCATGAAAACAATTTTCCCCGAAGCATGGGAACAATTCGCTGGGCTGCTGCCGGAAAAAGAACAAGACGATTTGCTGGGAGGTTATTATCGCCTCCTGACCGGAGATGACGAAGAAGCCCAACTGGAAGCCGCCACCCGATGGAGCCTGTATGAAGGCGCCTGCTCTTCGCTGCTGCCCAATTACGAAACAATAACCACGCCCGAACAAAAGCAACACGCGTTGGCGCTCGCACGCATCGAGGCGCATTATTTTAAAAACGAAGTGATTACCCCGGAAAACTCTCTGCTTAAAAGAATCGACCTGTTCCGCGCCATCCCTGCCACGATCGTGCAGGGCCGCTATGACGTGATCTGCCCGATGGTTACGGCCAACAAACTGCACCAGCTCTGGCCCGAGGCCGATTTCATCGTTGCGCCCGATGCCGGGCACTCCGCCATGGATCCTGCCATGCGCTCCCGCCTGATCGAGGCCACGGAAAACGCGAAAACAATCAGTTAACAAGAAAGATGAAGGAAGAAAAATGAGTTTTAAATCCATTAAGGACATGGACCTGAACAACAAAACCGTGCTGCTGCGCGCCGACCTGAACGTTCCGGCACAGCGCGCCCGCGTAACAGACACCACCCGCATCGATCGCCTGAAGCCTACTATCGATTACCTGCGCAAGGCCGGGGCAAAAATCCTCGTGCTTTCGCATTTCGGCCGCCCGGAGGGCGAACAGAACCCGCAAATGTCGCTCGCTTTCCTGATCAGCGCGCTTCAGGAAAGCTGGGGCGTGCCTGTGAAATTCGCGCCTGACTGCACCGGGGAGCCTGCCAAAAAAGTGGCGCATTCCATGCAGCCTGGTGACGTAGCACTTCTTGAAAACCTGCGTTTTCACAAGGGCGAGGAAGCCAACGACCCGCATTTCGCGCGTGAGCTCGCCTCCCTTGGCGATGTTTTTGTCAACGACGCTTTCTCCGCCGCGCACCGCGCCCACGCCTCCACCGACGGTATTGCGCACCTGCTGCCCACGGCTGCCGGCCTGCTGATGGCTGAAGAGCTTAGCGCTCTTGAGCGCGCGCTCGACGCGCCGGAAAAACCCGTAGCCGCGATTGCCGGGGGGTCGAAAATATCCACTAAGCTCAACGTCCTGTTCAACCTTGTGAAAAAGGTCGATTACCTCATTCTGGGCGGAGGCATGGCCAACACTTTCCTGTATGCGGGCGGCGCGGAAGTCGGCGGATCGTTGTGCGAAAAGGATATGGTTGAC
>CAZBNG010000089.1:0-8743 GCA_964493095.1 uncultured Pseudobdellovibrionaceae bacterium | reverse complement strand
GCTGTCGTTCTTAAGACAGTTGGCGGAGCGTACGGAAAGTTCCAGCTCTTCCACTTTCTTGAGAAGGTTTTTGTTGAACGGCAGTTCTTCGGCTTCCTGCGTTTCTTTCGCTTCCTGAGGCTCTTCGAAGTTGATGAAGACCTGGAGTTGATCCTGCATAATGCGGGCGGCAAATGCCACTGCATCTTCAGGAGCAATCACACCGTTTGTTTCAACCGTCAGGGAAAGCTTGTCGTAGTCCGTAATCTGGCCCACGCGCGTGTCTTCCACTTCGTAGGTAACTTTACGTACGGGAGAAAACACGCTGTCCACGGGGATCAGGCCAACGGGCGCTTCTTCCGGGCGGTTCTGGGCGGCGGGACGGTAGCCCTTGCCGGTGTCCACGGTCATTTCCATGGCCAGTTTCGCGCCTTTATCCAGTGTACAGATCACCAGGTCGGGGTTCATGATTTCAATATCCGCGCCCGCTTCGATCATCGCCGCCGTTACAACGGCAGGACCTTCGGCGGAAAGACGCATTTTCTTCGGCCCTTCGGAGTGCATGCGCACGGCCAGCGCCTTAATGTTCAGGATGATGTCGGTAACGTCTTCCTGAACGCCTTCGATTGAGGAAAACTCATGCAGAACACCGTCTATCTGAACGGCGGTCACAGCCGCACCCTGCAGGGAAGACAGCAGAATACGGCGCAGGGCGTTGCCCAGCGTCAGGCCAAAACCGCGCTCAAGCGGCTCGGCAACAACTTTGCCGCGGTTCTGGTTGTCGCTGTGTGAAATTTCCAGCTTTGCCGGCTTGATGAGCTCTGACCAGTTCTTTTGTATAATCATATTATCCTCTTTTATCTCTTTATATTCGTTTACGTGTGAATGCGAATTCCAGATTACCGATTAAACGCGTCTTCTCTTGGGTGGACGGCATCCGTTGTGCGGTATCGGCGTCAGGTCCATAATGGACTTGATTTCAAAACCGATGGTCTGCAGAGCGCGCAAAGCCGACTCGCGGCCAGACCCCGGGCCCTTCACACGAACATCGAGTTCCTTCATACCGTGCTCCTGCGCCTTGCGTCCGGCATCTTCCGCCGCCATCTGTGCAGCGTACGGTGTGGATTTACGGGAGCCTTTAAAGCCCATCGCGCCGGATGTGGACCAGGAAACCACGTTGCCCTGGGCGTCGGTGATCGTGATAATCGTGTTGTTAAACGTGGAGTTCACGTGCACAACGCCGGAAACAATATTCTTTTTCTCTTTTCTTTTTGTCTTTGGCTTAGCCATGTCTCATGCCCTCCTTACTTCTTCTTGCCGGCGATCGGTTTTGCCGGGCCCTTGCGGGTACGGGCATTTGTGCTGGTGCGCTGGCCGCGAACCGGCAGGCCGTTACGGTGACGCAGGCCGCGGTAGCATTTCATATCCATCAGGCGTTTGATGTTCATGGAAATCTCGCGGCGCAGATCGCCCTCAATCTTGTATTCGGGTTTTTCAATTTCGGAACGAATATCGTTCAGCGTCGCTTCATCAGCATCGCCCATGCGCATTTGCACATTGATACCGAGTTTTTCGCAAATCTTGAACGCGGTCGTGCGACCAATCCCATGAATGTAGGTCAGCGCAATGGGAACGCGCTTCTTGTCTGGTACGTTGACGCCAGCAATACGGGCCATGTTTTTTCCTTTCAAATTTTCAGTGGCTTATCAAAAGCCGCAACCAAACCGTTAAAGGCTCCGCGCGTTAAGCTTCCACCTGCCGGTTTGTAAACCAAAACTCCCTGAATCTCAGGGAATTCGGGCGCACTATAAGGATTTACAAGGGGTTGTCAATAAGTTTTTGACAACCCCTGTTTTTTAACATAATAAAAAGCGATGAGTACTATGAAGACAATAAGGTTGAGCTCCGGCGACGCATCTATAGGCTTTGAAGCAGCTGCCGAACTTATAGCACAGCAGCGACGAACCTATGAATTACGGCGCTATCTTGACGAGGGTCCTCTAATAGAGACAGGAGAGAACGATACATTCCTCATAGACGATGGCGATCCTTTTCTGGAACCGATCGTACCTTTTTTTAACGGCCTGTTGGTAAAGGGTACGACAGCAAGAGAACTTACCCTTCAAAACCTAAGTAATAGCACAGGCACAACCGGCTGCTTTCGTAACGTCCTGCTTTGCCTTAAACAGGAAAACGAGTGGTTAAGAAAAACTTTTCCTCAATCAGATCTAGGCCAAAAGAAACCTACTATTGTTATTCTGGGTCCGTTTTACACTAATTTTGGTGCTATGTGCGAAATGTTTGGCTTTAAGTGCCTAGCTGTACACGATGTAAAGAGCGATGATCGGGATATAAATGCAGATTTTTTACATGATACTTTGGTTAAATGCACTGAAGGCGATCAATTACCTGTAGCGTTCTTTGACAGCAACCCCAACAACCCCACAGGGCGGGTAAGAAATCAAAGCAAAACAGACGCTTTGGCGCTCGCTATCCACCGCTATAATATGCATATTCAACAAAAATACGCAGATATTTACCAAAGAATCCCTGCTGAAGATAAACCGATCGAGGTTCGGGTAATCGATGATATGGTCTACTGGGGCACGGAGCATGATTGGGAATTCGGCTTTGGGCCAAAAGATACCGGCATTTTTGCTAAAAGTTGTTTGGGCTTTGATTACACTATAAGCTTGTTCGGCGTTTCAAAAATAGGATTGCCCAACTACAGGGCCGGAATAGCCATTACGAATACTAATTTAGCCAGACGCCTCCGGGAAAGCAATTTTAGATGCGACTCTGTCCCTGCTCTTGAATCCCGTTTGGCTTTATCAGTAGTGTTCAATAATTCAGCAGAAGCAAAACAAATGAGAGCCGAACACTTTCATAAATTGGCAGATACTCATATTCGCCGCTTTGAAATCCTGCGATTATTGATTGATGGTGAAATAGAAAACCCTCTAGCTGAAAAAATAAAAGATATCGCCGGCCTCAAAAGAGCAGGACTGGCTGAAAGGATAATTAAAAACGGAATGGAGGATGTACACTTTGATTTTCATCCCGACTCTGGTTTTTTTGTATTAATAGATTTCTACGAATATTTCCTTAAACATCTTCCTGATTTAGAACAAAGAAGCACAAGATATATGCGCATGGTAACAGATGGGTTTCAGGACGCTCTAAAAATGAAAGGTTTAAGCTCCTTTATAGGAGCAGAAATCGGATTGCCCCATACTTTCTTAATGCGTGCCAGCGTTTCCATGCCTGAAGACGAACTCATTGAAGGCTGGCTGCGCGTTGCAGAAGTCCTGGAAGAAAGAAAAACACACCTGCAAAAATTAGCCAGTCTAGAAAAAGAAGCATTAAGAAGACGCAGCACTTCAGAGCCTGAAGCACAGCGTTCTTAAGCCGCTTTGGCTTTTCCGAGCAAACCGGAAATTTCTTCGGTTACTGTCTCGATCGGCTGCATGCCGTCGATTTTGCGCAGCAGCCCCTTTTCCTCATAATAGGGCAGAACCGGCGCGGTCTGGTCGTGATAAACTTTCAGGCGGTTGCGCAACGTTTCCTCGTTATCGTCAGCCCTTGCGCCGCCGGTTTCCGCCGCGCGCCCCGTAATCCGGTCAACCAGCGCGTCCTCATCGACCTCCAGTACGATCACGTGGTCGATCTTGCGCCCTGCTCCCGCCAGCATTTCGTCCAGAGCCTGTGCCTGGCGTACCGTGCGCGGGAAACCATCAAGAATGAAGCCCTTGCTGCATTCGGGTTCTGCGATGCAGTTGCCGATAATCTCAATAATAATTTCGTCGGAAACCAGTTCCCCGGCATCGATAATGGCCTTCAGGCGCTGCCCCAGTTCGCTGCCGCTTGCCACTTCGCCGCGCAGCATGTCGCCGGTGGACAGGTGCTTGATCTTATATTCGGCCTGCAGCTTTGCCGCCTGCGTTCCCTTACCCGCACCCGGCGGTCCAAACATGATGATATTCATACGTCTGTCGTCTCCCTATTATGTTTTTACTTTTAGCCCCTGCGGCTACGCAGCCTGGATTTCTTAATCAGGCCCTCATACTGGTGCGCAATCAGATGTGAATGGATTTGCGCCACCGTATCCATGGTCACCGTTACGACAATCAGCAGGCTTGTACCGCCAAAGTAGAACGGCATGGAGTAATGCGCAATCAGAAATTCCGGCAACAGGCAGATAAACACGAGATACGCCGCCCCAAGCACCGTCAGGCGCGTCAGGACGTAATCAAAATAATCCGCCGTGTTTTTGCCGGGACGGATACCGGGGATAAACCCGCCGTATTTGCGCAGGTTTTCGGCATTATCTTCCGGGTTAAAAACAATCGCGGTGTAGAAAAAGCTGAAGAACACGATCAGGCCGCCGTAAAGGAACATATAGGCGGGGCGTCCGTGTTGCAGGAATTGAGCGATAGTCGCCGTTATATCGCCACCCGCCGCGCCGGAAAACCCGACAAGGGTCAGGGGCAGCAAAAGCAACGAGGACGCAAAAATCGGGGGGATCACCCCGGAAGTGTTCAGTTTAAGCGGAATATGATTGGAATCCCCGCCCATCATTTTATTGCCCACCTGCCGCTTGGGATACTGCACCACAATCCGCCGCTGGGCGCGCTCCATGAATACGATAAAGACAATCACGCCCACCACCATGGAAAACAGGATAAACAATGTGGGAAAGCTGAACTGACCCTGGCGGCCCAGCTCCAGCGTGGAGGCGATAGCGCGCGGCAATCCTGCAACGATACCTGAGAAAATGATCAGGGAAATACCGTTGCCAATTCCCCGGGCCGTAATCTGCTCACCCAGCCACATCAGGAACACCGTTCCCCCTACAATCGTAATGACCGTAGAGACACGGAAGAACAGGCCGGGGTTGATTACCGCCGGGCCGGTTGACCCATGCATGCTTTCAAGGCCCACAGCAAGACCGTAAGCCTGCACCGCCGCCAGTATCACCGTAAAATAGCGCGTATACTGGTTGATTTTCATACGGCCCATTTCCCCCTCTTTCTTGAGGGCTTCGAGTTTGGGCGACATGGAAGAAGCCAGCTGCATGATAATGGAAGCCGAAATATAGGGCATAATATTGAGCGCGAAAATCGTCATACGCTGAAGCGCACCGCCGGAGAACATATTGAACATGTCCAGAATCCCGCCGCCCTTATGGGTAAAAATCTCGTTCCATACGTAGGGGTCAATACCGGGAACGGGAATATAGGTGCCCAGACGGTAAACCAGAAGAGCCCCGAGAACGAACAGGATGCGGGATTTAAGCTCTGTGGCTTTGGCCAGTGCGCCCCAGTTGGCGTTTCTGGCAAGTTGTTCAGCAGCTGATGCCATGAATTAAGAATCCTTGTTTAATTGTATGCAGACCCAAAACTCATAAAGAAAAGAGGGCCTGCAAGCAAGCCCCCCGTATCTTAAATTCAGCGATTAGCGCCGGATTATTTTTTCGCCGCTTTCTTCTTTTCCACGCGTGTTTTTTTATCGGCAGGCTTTTTCTTTTTTTCGCCTTTTACAAGCGGCGCCTTTTCAACGGCTGTGATCTCGATCTTACCGCCGGCTTTTTCAACCGCTTCGGTTGCGCCCTTGGTCGCTTTCGTAATTTTCAGATCCACTTTGCTTTTCAGCTCGCCCGTGCCCAGCAGCTTGATACCGCCCAGCTTACGGCGCACCACGCCGGATTTCACCAAAGCGTCTTCATCCAGAGGTCCCTTGACATCGATTTTCTTAGCGTCAATCGCAGCCTGAAGGCGGCCCAGCGTCAGCTCAGCCAGCTTCTCAGCGAATTTGACGTTGCTGAAACCGCTTTTAGGCAGGCGGCGGTAAAGGGGCATTTGACCGCCTTCAAAACCGTTGATCGCTACGCCTGAACGTGATTTTTGACCCTTTTGGCCACTGCCGGAGGTCTTGCCCTTGCCGGAGCCAATACCACGGCCTACACGGATGCGGGCTTTTTTGGATCCTTCTTTGGGTTGTAATTCATTCAGTTTCATTGCTCTTATCCTTTAAAAGAAATCGTTCTTACGCTGCGTCTACCACTTTCACCAGGTGCTTGACCTTCTCAATCATGCCACGCACGGAAGGCGTGTCTTCCAGCGTGCTTGTGCGGTGCATCTTGTTCAGGCCCAGACCAATCAGCGTTGCGCGCTGATATGCCTGACGGCCGATAGGAGAACCGATTTGCGTTACCGTCACAGTGGCGCCAGAAGGCTTTTTCTTCGCAGCAGCCTTCTTTGGCGCGGACTTTGGAGCAGCCGGTTTGGATTCTGCCTTGGGAGCAGCAGCCTTCTTGGCCGGCGCCTTTTTCGCTTCCGTTTTTGGTGCTTTTGTTTGTTTTTCTTCAGCCATTTTTTTAATTCCTTACCTTAATCTCGGATCCGCCTAAGCAGCATCATCCTCGCCAGCCGCTTCACCGCGACCGGAAACAACTTCGCTTACCTTTTTACTGCGGCGGGAAGCCACGTGACGCGGGCTCTGCATCGCTTTGAGCGCTTCAAATGTCGCGTTCACCATGGAGTAAGGGTTGTTGGAACCGATAGCCTTGGCAACCACGTCATGAACGCCCAGCGCTTCGAATACGGCACGCATGGGACCACCCGCGATAATGCCCGTACCTTTGGGGGCGGAGCGCATGAAAACACGGCCCGCACCGTGACGGCCCTTCACATCATGGTGAAGCGTACGGCCCTCGCGCAGGGGAACGCGGATCATGTTGCGTTTGGCCTGCTCCGTGGCTTTCTTGATGGCCTCGGGCACTTCTCTGGCCTTGGCGTGACCGTGACCAACGCGGCCTTTGCCGTCGCCGACCACCATCAAAGCCGCAAACCCGAAACGGCGGCCGCCCTTCACCACTTTCGCCACGCGGTTGATACCAACCAGGCGCTCGGTGAATTCGGACTCTTCACGCTCCATCGCTCTTTCTTGTTCGTTTTGTCTTGCCATCGTTTAAATGCTCCTTAAAGCCTTTTAATTATTAAAATTCGAGACCGCCTTCGCGCGCGCCGTCAGCCAATGCCTTCACGCGACCATGGTAGAGGAAACGGCCACGGTCATAGACCACCTTGCTTACGCCCGCCTTTTTAGCGCGCTCGGCAATCAGCTTGCCCACTTCGGCTGCCGCCTCTTTCGTGGAGCCGCTCTTGATTTTTTCTTTGATATCCGCATCCAGCGTAGATGCCGCCGCCACAGTCACACCTTTAATGTCATCGATAACCTGCGCATAAATCTGCTTTCCGGAACGGAAAACGGACAAACGCGCACGCACTTCGCGCCTGGCGTTCTGTTCGATATTCACGCGGCGAATCTTGTTACGCGTTCTAAAGGAACGACGCTGCACGGATGTTGTTTTTTGTTTTGCCATAGCCATTTGTCAAAATCCCTTATTTCTTCTTACCTTCTTTACGCAGGACGTATTCATCCGCGTAACGAACGCCTTTACCCTTATACGGCTCCGGCGGCCTGTATCCGCGGATATTCGCCGCAACCTGACCGACCTGTTGTTTATCGATGCCGGAAACCTCGATATTGGTCTGACCGTCCATTTTCACGTCAATGCCCGCAGGCACGTCGAAACGAACCTCATGGGAAAAGCCCAGAGACAGAACCAATGTGCGGCCCTGCACGTTTGCGCGGTAACCAACGCCCTTGATCTCAAGCTTTTTGGAATAGCCCTGACTGACGCCGACAACAATATTGTTTACCAGCGTGCGCATGGTCGGCCATATTTGCTGTGCCATACGGCTGTTTGACTTGGGCGTCAGGCGCACGACCTTGCTGGTCTTGCCTTCATCGTTGGCTACTTCCTCAAGGGCGATAGCCACCTCGTCGTGAACGCGCAGGGAAAGCTCTCCCAGCTTGCCCTTGGCCTTAACATCCTGGCCGTTGACCGTAAGCTCAACGCCCTCTGGAATGCTTACCGGATTTTTTCCAATTCTAGACATCGTATTAACTTCCTATTCCACTAAACAAAAACCAGTGGGTTAAAACACCTTAAACAAAATTTCGCCGCCAACATTCTCAGACCGGGCCTTGTGATCGGGCATCACGCCATGGGGCGTAGAGACGATCAGCATGCCAAGGCCGTTATAGAAACGCGGCATTTCCTTAACGTTAGAATAAATCCGGCGACCGGGTTTGGATACGCGGGAAATCTCGCGGATTGCGCCCTGCCCTTCGGCATATTTCAGCTCGATACGGATGTTTTTCTTATTGTTACCCAGATCGACGATTGAAAAACCGCGGATATAGCCTTCATCCTTCAACACATTCGCCACACGCTCATGCAGGCGGGAGAAAGGAGCATCCACAAATGACTTGTGAGCGCTCTGTCCGTTGCGGATGCGGGTAATCATATCTCCAAGGGGATCATTCATGCTCATGTCAATATCCTCCTTACCAGCTGGACTTCGTTACGCCCGGCAGCTCTCCGCGGGAGGCCAGGTCCCGCAATGCGATGCGGGAAAGGTTGAACTTGCGGTAATAACCACGCGGACGCCCGGACAGCGCACAGCGGTTGCGCAGGCGTGTCTTGGAGCCGTTGCGCGGCAGTTCGGCCAGCTTGAGAACCGCACGGAAGCGTTCGTCAGCCGGTATGCTCTGATCCTTGATGATCGCTTTAAGCGCCTCACGCTTGGCCGCATAGCGCGACACCATTTTGCGGCGTTTCTTATCGCGTTCTACCATACAAACTTTTGCCATCAGATTTTCCTTCTTCTGCTAAATCTCTGTTATTTCTTAATAA
>CAZBNG010000088.1:0-8744 GCA_964493095.1 uncultured Pseudobdellovibrionaceae bacterium | reverse complement strand
TGTCTGCAATCAAAGAAAATATTAGTTCTGCAGACACTACATTAAAGACGTGGCCAGATGACATGCCACGCCCAAACGCAGACCGAGATGCTTTTAATGATATTCAATATAAGGCGGCCTTTGACTTAACATGCACAGCTGTTGCTTTCGCTCTTTTTCATGAATTTCAACACGTTATATTAGATCAGGATAGAAAACGTCCTGACGATCGTAGAGAAGAAGAACTCTTTTGTGATATTTGGGCAAGAGAATATATGACTTCAAAACTTGCGATATATGCTGAAAAAAATGATCGTGATTATTTTCACCTCTTAAGACAAAGATCAATGGGATTTGCTCTTAATGTGCTTATTCTCCATGAAATAACACCTGTTTGGGATCATGGTGGCAGTAAAGAATACTTTTCAGTTGCTACTCGTCTAAAGGCTATTCTGGACAATACGCCTTTACCTGAAACCGATCATTTTTGGGTATTCTCTGCTTCATTGCTTATAGGAGTATTTCGACAAAAAAATATTTCTCTTGATGCTCCATCTTTGAGTCCAAAAGAGCTCACAAATTATTTGCTTGGTAAATTGTAAAGTCGTCTTTGCAAGAACGATGCATTACCATAAAGAATCAGCTAAAATATAGATTAATATGTAAGGGCATGAGAATAAGCATGTCATCAGAACAAGAAGAGCCTAAGGAAGGCGATAATCGTGAAAAAGGAAAACATAGATAAAATATCAATAGCTCTCTATCATTGCTGTTGCAATGTTTTGTTTTTTCGTTTGGCCGATTGCACTTTTGGGGAGCCAAATGAATGTTTCTGAGTATCATGGAGTAACAAAATTTTTGCATGAATGGCAAAGCCTTTTAGCTGGTTTGTTTGCAATCGCTGCTGCGCACTATGAATAATAAAAAATTTTTAGATAATTTAGATAGATTGCATCATACAGAGCTGTGCTTGCGCAAAGAGGCCTTGGCGATAATACAGAATAACCTGAGACTAACGCTCCATCTTGATGTCACTGAGCGCACAATGACCTTAGCTCGGGTTTTAACAGCTGATCCTCGTGAAGACCAAGATTTCAAAGCAATCAAGATGCTCAGCGCTAGAATGTTTAATGCATTTGGTGCCAGCTTAAATCTCTTGTTATCCGGCTATCATCAGAAAAGCGCTATGATTATGCGCGATGTGATGGAAACCATGTTTCTTATGGATTTATTCAAGACAGACCGTGCTGCCATTGAGCGTTGGCGCTGTGCCAATGATAATAAAAGTAAAAAAGAGTTCTTACCCGCCAAAGTTCGAGAAACGCTTGATGCGCGTGATGGAGAGGAAACTGGAAAACGTGGTAAGGCTTATAAAATGCTTTGCGAACTTGCAACCCATCCCACATTGGGAACTCAATATATGATTAGACCGGAGCGGAATAGCGATATGCTAACAGGCCCCTTCATGGGTGATAAGATACTTCGAGAAGGACTTGAACAGCTCGGAGTGCTCGCTGTACAGGCTGGCGCGATATTGGATGCTTTTTTACCTGAAGGCTATGAGGTTGAGGGCATTCGGGAGGGCTCGGCGCTTATCAGAGAAAGGTGGCTTGAGACGTTCTCAAAACAAGCCTCTAACTTTTTACATGCAGCAGAGAAAGTTTCTTAAATCTGTCCATAACTACCAAACATTAGAATTACTACAATCTGTCGCCCAATCTCCAAAATTCAAAAATTTTTAAGCGCTCATCAGATACAAAATAAAATGTAATGACCGGTCTATCCCCCAGGGGTAAGCCACGATGGCCATAGAAAGAGACCAGGGGCCTATTTAGCCTTAGCGCGCTCGATAGGCACCACCGTCTCTTCATCCTCCTCAACAATGGACAGGTCTGGGAAATGGGCCCGGATGGTCTCGGTGACATAGCTGGGGCTCAGGTGCGCGTAGTGACGCTCGCAGATACGGGTATCGGCATGGCCGAGCTGGTGGGCAATTACAGGCAGCGGAACGCCTCTTTGCACAAGCTGGCTGGCGTGAGTATGCCGGAGGATGTGGAAGCTGACGGCGGGGCTGATACCTGCTCGTTGGCAGGCTGCCTTTAACCGGCGCGTCTGGTGAGACCGGCCCCATTGTCCTCCATCCTCACGCGTGAACATGTATTCACCGCCTGATCGGCCAACCACCTGCCGGGTAAAGAACCGGTCGCCTTGTGCCTCCAATGTGATGTGTCTGGGCTTGCCGCTCTTGCTGTCGGCAATAAAAATCTTACCGGCCTCCTGATCAAAGTCATTCACTCTTAAATTTGTAAGCTCGCCGTATCGTGCACCGGTCAACAGTGCCGCCTGCACCATCTTCCTGAAGTCTGGATCGCAGGCATTGACCAACCGGCCGCACTCGCTGATCCTCAGAAACTGAATTTTTGGCTTCTCGACATTCCTGTATGGCTTCACACGCCGCCAGGCATCGTCGCTGGCGACCTTGCCTTCATTGTAAGCTCTGTTCAAGGCTGCCTTCAGGATGGTCAGGATGCGGTTTGCGGAGCTCTTGCGGCGGCGTTTGTAGTCGTCCTCTTTTTCTCCGGCTTTCTTATGAGCGACCTCACCCTTCTTGGCTCTTTGCCGCGGCTTGTCCTCAGCCAGCCGCTTGTGCCAGTCGGAAATTTTTTTGGAGGTCAACTCGGAGACGATGATCGAACCGAACTCAGGACGCAGGTATGCGTCTATACTGTACTGTGCACGCTCGGCCGATTTGCCGTGTGCCTCCAGATAATCGACGTAGTCGTCGAGAGCATGGTTAACCGTGTACTTGGCAACGCCGATCCCTTTTTCAATGCGGTAGGCATGCTCGAACCATTCACGCGCCTTTTCCTGCGCCTGGAAGAAATCGAAAATTTCGACGCCGTCGGCATCCAGGGTGTCGTCGGCTGTGCCGATACTCTGCATTTTGAAACTCTCGCCAAGCCGGATACGGGCTATCCAATAGCCGCCCTTCGCCCCCTTGCGATATCCGATATGCGCGTTGCGGTCGATACGCACCCAGTATGGATTTTTATTCTGTTCCAGATCTTGACGAGCCGTCCGGCTATCCAGTTTCACATTTTTTACGCGGCGTGCCATTTCATCCTCCTAAAACGTAGTGCTGTTTTTACTACTATTATAGGGGTGAATCCGTACGATCAAGGAAAAACGTATATGAACTCAAATTATTGATATATAATGTTTATATAGGTTCGTTCTTGTTCATGGATGTTCAGGTTTTTTCTCTTTCACGGCGGCAACACGGGTTCGAATCCCGTACGGTCAAAACCCTGAAAATCTCAAGTAAACTGGCAATAAATGAAAAAGGAAAAGAAGCAAGGCCAGCCCAGCTTAGAGAAACTAGCAACAATTGACTGGGATACTCTGTATAGACACCTTGCGGGTTATGGTCCAGTGCGATAGAGCATACAATGCCGCCAGCGATGATTCCGCACAAAATACCAAATAGCAGAATATAAAATGCCAGTTTAGTCATTGTTCTTCTTCTCCCATGGCTTTTCCTCAACTAATTTTTTTATGCGCGCACCGTAATCGCTGACATGCCGTGCATCCAATGCATTATAAACACTTGCAATTTCGTCAATCGATGCGTTTGGCATTCTTTTCTTAATTCTTTTTAACAATTCCACACCGGCTTGTATATTTTTTTTCGGGTCTTCCAATTCCTTGCGGCTATAGCCCAAATCTTTCCAGTATTCAGCGTGAACATTCATCGGACGAATGCTCTTATTTATGCCAGCAAGGGCGAAAGCGCCATCATACCAGCCTTGTGTTGTTTCCAAATGCACAATGGCCTTAACCATATCCGGATCCACTCCGGCCTTTTTAGCTTCCCGCTCGATTGTCTTTTCATTCGATTTTACTTCACTGTAAGAATCAAGAGCGTACCATGGTTTGCTTCCATCTGCGTCAGGGTTGGAAACAATTTTAAAGTCGGCACTCTTGTCTTTTAAAATCGCTTCTTTTCTTTGCTGAAGAGTAAGAACCGGCTTCCTTTCCGGAACAGGCGGCGTATTGTCTTTTATCATCCGCCCCGTAGCATCAAATTCGGCGGTTTTGTTTTCGAAGAATTTTTCCGGCTCAGGTTTATCATACGTATTTATTACTGCGCTTTTCCGTTCATTTAAGGATAGCGGTTTTTCTTGCTCACGACCGGAAGCCAGCGTACCGGAGATATTCCCGCCGAAACCGACTGAGCCCGCATCAGGATCAGCCCGCCTCAAAACTTCATCGGCGCTGCGGCCGGTCAGGATTTCGAACAAGCCGCGCTCCGTTTCCCCGCCGGGTTTCATGATGCCGTCTATTTTCAGGCCGTTGTCTTTTTGAAACGCTTTAATGCCTTCGTCCATTTTACGGGTAATGAACGGGCTTTCTATTTCCTGTGCATCATCCTCCATATATCCTGCATTCTTCAAATTGTTTTTTGCTTTACGCACGTCACCCGGATCATTGTCCATGCTATTGCCGACTGAACCGCCGAGCAGACCTGAAAAGAAATCCAAAATACCCATTTCTATTTTCTCCTTAAATTATCGATAAAGACATAAAAAAACGCCGCAGGGCAAAAATGCACCTGTGGCGTTTATAGGCATATAATCCTATACATTTCACATTTTGTCAAGAATAAACAGCGCCCAATAACCCACATTCCCATAACCCACGCCGTTAGTGTGATAACTGTCAGTATGACAATTATCTGCGCATGAAATCTCTTGACATTTTAAGACAGGTATAGGAATATATTCATCACAAACACCACGGGTGCGCCTGCGGTGTTTTTTTATGCGCAAAATCAACCTTTAAAATTCTCGAGAAAAATCATGAATATCAAACTGAACAAGCCGTTTGCGGCGAATTCCGCCGTGGACGAATTCGATGTGCGTCAAATGAAAAAGGCGCTCAATCGTCTGGGGGATTATCAGCCCTACGAAAAAACCGGCATCACCGGCATTCCGGATGCGGATGTATTTTCCGCCCTTAAATCTTTCCAGAAAGACCAGGGTTTGCAGGCCACAGGAATGGCCAGACCGGGCGATGAAACCGTCTCAAAACCCTGAGCAGCGAAGCGGGAAAAAAGAAAAGCGGAAAATATATCTGGCGCACGGTCGGTGATAATAAAGTTCGTGACAGTCATGCTGAACTGAACGGAACCGTCCGTGATTTAGCCGACTCTCCTGATCCAGGCGAAGAATTTAACTGCCGCTGTTGGGCGGAACCTGTTTCTGGCGATAAAATACCCATTCCTCCTCGTAAGCCGAACTGCAATAAAGAAAAGGAAGAGTACCAAGAAGCTCAACAGCATCTTGATGAACTGGAAAGCAGGAAAGAAAAACTTCTTGAAGAACTTAAAGAATTGCGAGAAAAATTAAAAGAAATAGGAAAAAGGATGACAAAGATATTAGGCACAAACATGGCAACTTTTATTATAACTATCCCTATTAACAGGTTGGGTTTCCTTGCAGAGATTCTGAGACGGTATTTTGGAAATATTATCAGTGGTGAGCTTCTTGAAGCTGCTGAGCGCTTGGCAAAAGAACGTGGCGCGCTTATTCGCAAGGCAGAATATAAAATGGATCAACTAAAAATCGTAATGGCGCAGTTAAAGCAGGCTACTCAGAAACTTAATGAGGCAAAAGAAGCGTTAGACGAATGTAAAGCACGAATTCCTGGAAATTGAAATGATCCAAAGCATGCAAAGTATATTATATGACATTAGCTGGAAAGCTGTCTTAAAAGATATAGCGAAATTTTACATTTATTTGGTGGTTCTTTATGGCTTGGCATTTTTATTAGTGTGGGGACAGGCTTATATATCTCTGGAAAATTACAATGCAAATATAGACAGAGTTTTATCTGAACCCTTCACAGCAAACACAGGAATAAAAGATTTTAGTTTTGAAACTCATGAAACTATAGCAAAACAAATGAGCCAATACATGTTCATTCTCGTCTGTTTTGGTGTATTTTTTGCCATTCCGCCTAAGAAATTTAAACATGTGGCTATCGTGACTATTCTAATTTCTTTGACAGCTAATTTCCCCTTTTTATATGAAATGCCCTCGGAATGGCTTCTTGATAATTTCTATTTGTTAGGGGGTATATCGATTGCCTGGCTATGCTCTATCGGATGGAATAAATTCAAAATCAGCAAAATTAAAAACATAAGCCATAAGACATGAAAATTAAAAATATTCCTCTATTGCTGGGGCTGTTATTTCTGTCGGCCTGCGGGTTGCGAACGTATTACCCCGAAACCAAGCCGCAGCCGGTATCACGGGAGGGGATCCACAAGGCTGTGCCGCAGGATATTTATAAAGTACAGGCCAAAAAGACGGCTTCCCGGGAGCTATGCGACGGTGATGGCTGCATCACGGTTACGCTCGTTTCGCCCGGCGGCGAAGAACAGCCGGTTTCGAAGTGTGACGATTACTGGCATTACACGGAACAGGGTTGGGGTACGGACCGGAATAATTATACCAACGACGATTACAATAACGATTATGCGTTCATAGAAAGCTGCAATATCTTGAAATTCGTTGAAAACGCCAAGACATCGCGCACATCGCGCTTCATCATGCCATTGATGGATGGCTATGATATTCAAAAACCTGAGCCCGGCCTGATTGATTTTCTTGCTTACGGCTATGATTCCGTGGGCCGGGAAATAAACAGAGATTTTCATTGCGGCAAGACAGAGTGCCGTTCCAATTGGGGCACGATAGAGCTAAAAAACGGCGGTCTGATTGTTGTCAACGGTGAGCGGCATACCTCTTATTTTGTCGGCGGACGCGGCGATATAAACGATGACGGCTGGGAAGATCTGCTCGTCAATTACTATTCCTACGCTTTCAGAAGCGCGGAAGAAGGCCCAGAACGGATCAGCGGTCATTTCTGCCTGAGTTGGCCCGGGGAAGACAAAAACGCAACTGCCTTCGATTGTGTAAACGATAATTTCTTAGCGCATCTGGCGGAAGTCCAATAAAATAATCCAATGATTACAAATTTGCTGTTTGAAATTGAAGAAGAAACGATCCCGGATATTTCAAGGCTGGCCTATATTCCCGATTTCATTACGCGGGATGAGGAAAACGCGTTGATTGCCAGCATTGATAAGCAGCCTTGGCTAAACGACCTTAAACGTCGGGTACAGCATTACGGTTATAAATATGATTATAAGGCACGAGCAGTAACGGATGACGCTTATCTGGGCCCCTTGCCGGAATGGATTGATTTGGTTGCTCAAAAACTTCCCTTCAAACCCGATCAGGCTATAGTGAATGAATATCTGCCCGGCCAAGGCATTTCGGCTCATGTCGATTGTGTGCCGTGCTTCAGTGACACCATCGCCAGCCTGAGCCTTGGGTCAGGCGCAGTCATGCAGTTTACAAACGGACAGGAAAAGCATGACCTCTATCTGGAACCGCGCAGCCTGATTATCCTCTCCGGCCCCGTGCGTTACGAATGGACGCATGCTATTCCCGCCAGAAAATCAGATGTGGTCGACGGCTTTAAAATTGAACGTATACGGCGGATATCACTAACGTTCCGAACGGTTATTAAGATGCAGGGTATTGCCGCTTATCCGGTTTAACAAGCAGAGTTGCGCACCTTATAGTTATCTGCCTTCTGAGTTTTTCACCCTTTTTGGCACTCGCTTTTTCGCATGCGTTAGCTCCAAATCCTGAAGTTTTCGTCCCAGCACGTCATCATTGGCAATCAATAACAAATCCTTTTCAAGTCCCAGACAAAATAAAACGCTGGTATAGGCTCCCATAGTCACGCCGCTTTCTCCATTTTCGATTTTGCGAAGCGTTGCACGGTTCATGCCCGCCCGCTCTGCGAGCATAGCGGCTGTAATTTTTCGGCGCAGTCGCGCCAGTTTGATATTTTCTCCCAGCGTCTCAAGAATATCTTCTAAAGCCGGAGGCAACGGAGCTGTTTTTCTTGGCATACAAAAATCTCTCAATGGTATTTATTTTAGTCATAAATAAACAGATATGGTTATAATAGTAGCCATTAAAGCAACGCGCCATTTAAACTATCTCGTAAATATTGATCAGGTTGTTACAACGTCAGCCAATACTCTGACAGCATCCAGCGCTTGTTCGTAGCTGGGAATGTTCTCTTCTGGCGCGTAAGATACGCCTTTAACGAATTGCTCATATTCCCGCTGATATTCGTCATCTTTTTCCAACACATCAAACATCTGCTTGAATTTTGCAGCAACAGCAAGCCCGGCAAAATCAGGATTATTTTTCGAGCGCCTGTCATCGTGGCTCATGGATGATAAGACCAGTTCGGGGAATATATCGCTTTTCAAGGCTACAGCTTTTAAAACAGCCAGATCATGAAGATGCCGTACGACCGCCGGATCGTCATACTCGTCACCTCTCACTCTGTCAGGAATGCGCCAGGCCAGAGCGCTTAACTTATCAGCCGCGCTTTCAACCGGATCTATACAGCCAATATTGCGTATCTCCGGATCTTGCCCGCTTAATTTGCTTACAAAAGAATAGATCGGCAAATAAATGGCCGGAAGCTGAATATTTCTAGCCGTCAATTCAATCTGCACATGCGGACGCAAAGCGTCTGACCGTTCAAAGCGGGTTTCGTAATCCAGATCAATCGAGAAATATTTATTGCCGTCTCTGGCTTTGATCTGATGATCTTTTATGCTGAAGCCGCATTCTTGCAATCTTTCAACGACGATATTCTTATAGGCGGAC
>CAZBNG010000087.1:0-8947 GCA_964493095.1 uncultured Pseudobdellovibrionaceae bacterium | reverse complement strand
ACCGTGCACTGGCGCGCGGAGGGGGTTATCGAGTTTAGCGCCCTGCTCTACGTTCCCGCCATGCGTCCGTGGGATTTATACGATCCGGGCCGCAAGCCGGCGGTAAAGCTTTATGTGCGACGCGTCTTCATTGCCGATAACATAGAGGGAATGATGTACCCGTGGCTGCGCTTCGTGCGCGGGGTTATCGATTCCGAAGACCTGCCGCTGAATATCAGCCGCGAAAGCCTGCAATACAACCCGGTGATTGCAAAGATCCGCACCGCGGTGACCAAGCGGGTCCTGGGCGATCTTGATAAATTCTCACGCGAGGATGCCCCCGGTTTTGCACAATTCTGGCAGATGTTCGGCCCGGCGCTGAAAGAAGGGCTTTATGACGCCGTGGAGCACCGGGAGAACATCTTTAAGGTTTGCCGTTTTTACTCCACCCATGAAAACGGCGCGCAGCTCATCTCGCTTCAGGACTACATAGAGCGCATGCCCGAAGACCAGAAGGACATTTATTACATCACCGGGGAAAGCGTGGAAACGCTGCAATCCTCCCCCCAGATCGAAGGGTTTAAAGCCCGCGGGCTCGAGGTGCTGTTTATGACCGATACGGTGGATGATTTCTGGCTCCAGCAGGTTAGCGATTATCAGGGAAAACGATTTAAATCCGTGACCAAGGGCGATATCGACCTTTCCGCCTTCAAGAAAAAGGACGGCGCGGAAAAAGATAAAAAAGAGGATGCCGACACCCCGCAGCAGCACGAAGCGGTTAAGGCGCTGGCCGCAGCCATGAAAGAAGCGCTGAAGGACGATGTTGAGGATGTGCGCCTCTCCAGCCGCCTCACCGACTCCCCCGTTTGCCTTGTGGCCTCAAGCGGCGGGGTGGATATGCATATGGAACGGGTTTTAAGGGTGCAGCAGCAATACAACCCGACCGCCAAACCCGTTCTGGAGATTAATCCTGATCACGCGCTGATTAAAAAACTCGCAAATGGCGACAAAGTCGCTCAAAAAGATAGTTTCGCACTTTTGCTCGATCAGGCGCGCATTATCCAGGGCCAGCCGGTGAAAAACCCGGCGGAGTTTGTCCGTAAAATGGCGGCCTTAATGGAAAAAGGGCTGTAAATCTAACAACGATCGTCATTCCGGCGCAAAAGGCGTCACCCCGGACCTGATCCGGGGTCTCTGGCTGTAAATAACCAGATACCCGCTCGGGGCGGGAATGACAGCGAGGGTATGTTAAAGATACAATACCGTCATTGCGAGAAAGCTCTTAAGGCCGACGTGGCAATCCCGCCGCCAACAAAGATTGCTTCGCCTGCGGCTCGCAATGACGATTTAGGCCGGAATCCATCCCGCCCCTCGCTTTGCGGATAAATGGGTCCCTGCTTTCGCAGGGATGACAGCAAGGGTTTGTTAAAATAAGTTCTAATCCAATGCTGTCATTGCGAGGAGAACCAAAGGTTCGACGTGGCAATCTATAACCTTCCTGCTTCCCCCGCGAAAGCGGGGGTCTTTTGATAAGTAAGCGTGAAAGATTCCCGCTTTCGCGGGAAAAACGATTTAGATTGCTTCGTCGCTGGCGCTCCTTCAGGATGACAGTCTTGAATTGCTTCGTCGCTGACGCTCCTCGCAACGATGTGCCCTAAAGCATCCCCTGATAATGGCGCTCGCTCATTTCATCGATTTCATCGTCGGAAAATTCGAAATGGCGGCCCAGTTCCTCGATCATCACCCGGCGGATCAGGTTGGAGAGGTCCTCCCCGCTTTCACACCACAAATCAAGGATCGGACGGCGGTAAAGAATTAAAAGATCGTCGTCATTGGCGGTTTTACGCTCCACACCGGGGGATATCTCCTTACCGCTGCGGTAAAGCGCCAGAAGATCGAAAGACGTTTCGAGGTCCAGCTCCATTTCCGTGGCCTCATCGGGCAGGTCTTCCAGCTGGATGGCCATGCCCTCGCAAAACTCGGCCAGCTCTTCGGGCAGGGATTCAAGGCACTCCCCCGCCACGACCTCCAGGTCCTCAAGGGCGGGCGGCACCGAAAAATTCATAATGATCTGGCGTGCCATCGCGTTGACCTTCACAATGCAATTTGTGCAAATAATGATTTGTTATTTAGAATCGAATAATAGGTTGATTCCGGGAAAAGGACAATATGGCAGACAAACTCACGGGCGAGGCGGTGGATAAGGCACTAACGAATCTTCCGGGCTGGGAGAAAGCAGAAAACCGCGATGCTATCCATAAACGCTTTAAATTCAATGACTTCGCCGCCGCGTGGGCCTTTATGAGCCGCATCGCAGAGCTGGCCGAGACTATGGACCATCACCCTGAATGGTTTAACGTCTATAACCGCGTGGATATTACCCTGACGTCCCATGATGCCGGCGGGGTCAGCCAGCGCGATATCAAGATGGCCGGCCTGATAGAAGAATACGCCCTTAACGCCGCTAAATAACCCCCGCAACCTTTAACCTTTGTTAATTCTCCTGTACTATAATTAAAGAATATACGGAGGTTTTTTTCATGGATGTTCCCGCAGGAATAGCAGCCGAACAGGGCTTGCTCAGACAAAACATAGCGCTTTCAGTGATCAAGCAATCCGCAGAGCAGGATCAGGCCATGGCAGATATCCTGGAGAAAAGCGTCCATAACGGCGTACCGCTCTCTGAAACGCGCGGCGCCAATATCAATACGTCCGCTTAAGCTTCTCTAAATCGTCACCACACGCCCCCGTGCGAGTGATCCAGCTTTTTTCAGCTAGATTGCACGGACAAGCCGTGCAATGACGGTTTCGAAGTGTTTAAGCTACACGCGCCACCAGGGCATGATGCGTGCGCCACATATGTTCCAGCGTATCGACCATGTAATCGACATCCTCGATACTGTGCGCCGCCGTGGCGGTCAGGCGCATGCGCTCCGTCCCCTTGGGCACGGTCGGGAAATTGATCGGCTGCACGTAGATATTGTACTCCCGCATCAGGATATCCGTCACTTCCTTGCAGCAATTGGCCTCCCCGACGATAATCGGGGTGATATGGCTTTCCGCATCGATAAACGGCAAATCGGCCCGGCGCAAACGATCTTTGAGATGTTTGACGTTGCGGCGCATACGCTGACGCTCCATATCGGAAACTTTTAAATGCTCAACCGCCGCACGGGCCGCCGCCAATGTCGCGGGCGGCAACGATGTCGTAAATATAAACACGGAAGCCACGCTGCGGATGGCATCGATCACCGCGGCGGGACCGGTAATAAAGCCGCCCATCGCGCCGTAAGCCTTGCCGAACGTTCCTTCGATTATATCGATACGATCCAGCAGGCCGCGTTCTTCGGCCACGCCGCCGCCGCGTGGACCATACAGACCCACGCCGTGAACCTCATCCAGATAGGTCATGGCGCCGTATTTTTCCGCCAGATCGCAGATATCGGCAATCGGCGCGATATCGCCGTCCATGGAATAAACGGATTCAAAAGCGATTAATTTAGGCCGCGATGCGGGAATGGATTTGAGCAACGCTTCCAGGTGCTCCATGTCGTTATGACGGAAAATCATCTTATCCTGACGACTTTCTCGAATACCGTGAATCATGGAGGCGTGATTAAGCTCATCGGAGAGAATGACGCAATCGGGCATCAGCTTTCCCAGCACACTGAGCGCGCCCTCATTGGCGACATAACCGGATGAGAACACCAGCGCCGCTTCCTTGCCGTGCAGGTCTTTCAGCGATCCCTCAAGCTCCACATGATACCGCGTGGTGCCGGAAATATTGCGTGTTCCCCCCGCCCCGGCGCCGGAGTTATAAAGCGCTTCTTCCGCTGCTTTTAAAACAACCGGGTGTTGCCCCATGCCGAGATAGTCATTGGAACACCAGATGGTCACTTCTTTTTTTGACCCATCCGGCGCGTGGTAAACCGCCTTGGGAAAACGCCCCGCTATACGCTCAAGCGTGGCAAAAACGCGGTAACGCCCTTCTTTTTTAATATCTTGAATACATTTTTCGAAATGGGCGTTGTAGTTAATCTGTGTCATGGCTCTTAAAGGGGGCTCCTTGAAAATGCTTGCACGGGATGCTGCGATGTCATTCTATAACAAGGCTCGGCCATAAAACCAGCGTATAATGATTCGCAACTACGCCCGTCTTCATGGGCAGACAGGGATTTTATGATCATCGTCTTCGGCCCGCTTTCCATGGACCTCGTTCTAGCGCCGCAGGAAGCGGAAGGCAACAAAAGTTATGAAATTAATGTCGGCGGCGCGGGCGCCCGCCATGCCCTTGCCGCCGCGCGCTCGGGCGCAAAGGTGATGACCGCCGGGAAAACCGGCAAAGATGATTTCGGCCAGAAAATAAAAAACATGCTCAAGCGCGAGGGTATCAACATCGCGGGAATCGGCACCGCTTCGCTTCCCACCGGGCTTTGCATGATAAAGGGCACGCAGGAGGATTTGATCAGCGGTGCCAATAGCGAAATCACCGCCGACCAGGTGCCGGACGAGGTTTTAAACAACCGGGCGCTAATCGTCATGCATAGCGGGACACCAGCAAGGGAAAATGAATTGCTGGCAACGCGTGTGCGCGAGCACGGGGCGAAATCGCTGCTTTTCCTTGCCGCAGCGGACCACAGCTTGCCCGACATGCTGGATTACCTTGTGATCTCTGAAGAAACCGCGCGCAGACTTCTCGAAAGGGCTGAATTGCGCCCGGAAGAAGAGACGGCGGCTCTCGTCAAAAGAATCAGCGCCTATAGCGGCGCATCTTGCATTCTTATAGCTAAAAACGGCACCAGCTACGCTTATACGGCGCAGGAGGAGGCTTTTTCAACAACCCCGCCGACAGATGAAAACATTACGCCCGCGCGCGGCGCGGAAGATATTTTTGCAGGCACGCTGGCCGCCTGCCTGCAGGCTGGAATTTCCATGCAAAACGCCCTGACGCGGGCCGCAGCGGCGGCGGCGCTTTTCAGTAAAAACCGCACGCTTCCTTATTTGGGCGATGTCGATGAAGCGCTTGGCGAAGCGAGAATATTATAATTCACGTCATTGCAAGCCGCAGGCGACGCAATCTCATTGCGAAGGATTGCCGCGTCGGGCTTATGCCCTCCTCGCAATGACAAACACCCGCTTAAACAATCCCGACCATACCGGCAAAGCGCTCGGCCCGGCCCAGATCGCGGTCCAGCGCCGCCATGGTGGTGGAAAGGTCCGGCGTTTCATCGTCGCGCCACGTTTTAAGCACTTTCAGATACACGGCCGTAACGCCCGCCACTTTCGCCGCGCCGCCAATACCCGCCGTATCGATGCCCGCCGCCTCCAGCATCCATGTCATGGAGCGGCACAGATGCGGCAGGCTGATCACCGCCTGTTTGGGGTCGGGCAGGAAAGAGTGCAATACCGCGACAATCCCGGCACGGTAATCGTTGAGAACTTCGAAACGCTCCATCAGCACGTCGAACAGGCGGTCATGCGCGCTATCCTCCGTGCCTTCCTGCGTGGCCCCTTCCAGCACCCGCGCATCGATGGCACGCCCGAGCATCACCAGAATGTCGGTTTTATCCCGCGCATGAGCATGCAGATCCATCAGGCTGAGCCCGGCTTTTTCCGCCATATCACGCAGCGTCGTGTGCTCCCAGCCCTGCTCCGCCGCCAGCGCCATGGCGGATTCAATAATTTTTTCCCGAATATCTGTATCGCTCATGGTTTTATCTTTTCCGAAAGGCGTGTATACACATACAACTTGTAAGTATTTTTAACAACATAGGGATAGTAAAATTATGTCTGAACCCACCCTGGGCCTTGTTGCAATTGGAAACGCGCTGGTCGATGTCCTGACGCAGACCGACGAAGCCTTTATTGCCCGCCAAAGCGAAAAATACGGCATGGAAAAAGGCGCGATGACCCTGATTGACGAACAACGCGCGATCGACCTGTACCAGCAGATGGGGCCGGGCATTGAAGCTTCCGGCGGATCGGCCGCCAACACAATGGCGGGATTTGCCTCCTTCGGCGGGCGCGGCGGTTTTATTGGCAAGGTCGCGGATGACGAACTGGGCAGGGTCTTCCGTCACGATATCCGCGCTTCGGGCACGATTTACGACACGCAGCCTCTGGTCATCGGTGCCTATACCGGGCGCTGCCTGATTTTGGTAACGCCGGACGGCCAGCGCACGATGAATACCTATCTGGGCGCCAGCGCCGAATTCGGCCCCGACGATATCGACGAGGATCTCATCGCCTCGGCTAAAGTCACATATCTGGAGGGCTACCTGTTCGACCGGGAGCATGCCAAAAATGCGTTTATCGCCGCCGCCGAATGTGCGGCAAACAACGGTCACCGCGTAGCGCTTACCCTCTCCGACCCGTTTTGCGTCGACCGCCACCGCTCGGATTTCCTGCGACTGGTGGAAAATCACATCGATATCCTTTTCGCCAACGAAGAGGAAATCAAATCTCTTTATATGCAGCAGGATTTTGAGGACGCGATCAGCGCGGTCAGCGAAAATGTGGAGATTGCCGTGATTACGCGCAGCGAAAAAGGAGCGGTCATTCTCTCCGGCGGACGGCGCATTGAGATTGCCGCAAAGCCCGTCAGAGCGGTCGTGGATACAACAGGCGCGGGCGATCAGTTCGCTGCCGGGTTCCTCTACGGCTTTACCGAGGGTATGGATCTGGAGAAATGCGGAAAGCTAGGCGCGATTGCGGCGGCGGAAGTGATTTCCCACATGGGTCCGCGGCCTGAGAAAAACCTCGCCGACCTTGCAAAGGCCGCGTGATGGAAAAGGCGCCCCCTAATCGTCATTGCGAGCCAAAGGCGAAGCAATCTATACAATGGCGCCTGTGGCTCTGGATTGCCGCGTCGGGCTTCGCCCTCCTCGCAATGACGGTATCTCTATCTCCCGCAGCTCAAGCACAAGAATCTTCACCCGCCTCTTACGGCCTTGCCATGCACGGCAAAGCGAAATACGGCGCAGGCGATACGCATCTGGATTACGCCAACCCGGACGCGCCCAAGGGCGGCGCGATCACCCAGGCATCCATTGGCACGTTCGACACGCTCAACCCCTATTCCATCAAGGGCAAGGCCGCCGAAGGGCTTAACTATGTTTATGACCGCCTGATGGCGCGGGTCTGGGACGAGCCGTTCACCATGTACCCGCTGATCGCCGAGCGCGTGGAAGTGCCGGAGGACCGCTCCTCCATCACATTTTTCCTGAACCCGAAAGCGCGCTTCCATGACGGCTCACCGATCACGGCGGATGACGTTGTATTCTCTTTCGAAACGCTGCGCGATTCCGGACGCCCGAATATGCGGCGCATTTACAAATTGGTAAAACGCGTCGAAACGCCGGACAAACGCACCGTGCGTTTCGAACTCGGCGAAGGCTACGACCGTGAAACCGTGATGATCATCGCCCTGATGCCCGTACTTTCCAAAGCCTACTGGAGCGGGCGCGAATTTGATTCCACCACGCTGGATGTTCCCGTTCTGAACGGCCCTTACAAAATTAAATCTTTCGAGCCGGGGCGCAAAATTACCTATGAACGCGTAAAAGATTACTGGGCCAAGGACCTGCTGCCCAATAAGGGGCTCTATAATTTTGATGAAATCACTTACGAATATTACCGCGACGATACGGTGGCGCTGGAAGCCTTCAAAGCGGGAAACGTCGACCTGCGCCGCGAATGGAGCGTAGGCAACTGGGCTTCTTCCTACGATATCGCCCCGGTAAAAAGCGGCGATGTGGTGCTTTACGACCCGGAACACCGGCGCGTGGCCCGCGCCAAGGCCATGATTTTCAACATGCGCCGCGCGCCCTTTGACAACGCCGATGTGCGCAGCGCCCTCTCGCTCGCTTTTGACGAGGACTGGGTGGGAAGTAACATTTACTATGGCCGCTTTAAACGCATCCGCAGCTACTTCCCCAACTCCGCCCTTGCCTATCCGCAAAAAGATCAGGCACCCATCAATCTTCGTCAGCGCCTGCGCGAAGCCGACGAGCTTCTCAAAGATGCGGGCTGGATTATAGAGAATGGCAAACGCATCAATGCGGAAACTAAAAAACCCCTGTCTTTTGAAATTATCGTCGCCTCCCCGGAAGAGGAAAAAATTACGCTCAGCTATAAAAAATCGCTGGAGCGTCTCGGCGTCGCCCTGAATGTCCGCGTTCTTGACGCCGCCGGATTTCAGGACCGCCTGAACAATTACGATTACGATATGGTTTCCTATTACTGGCAAAACAGCCTCTCGCCGGGAACCGAGCAGATGCTTTACTGGAGCTGCGAGGCGGCCAACCAGCCGGCACGCTGGAATTTCGCCGGGATCTGCCGCAAGGATGTGGATGAGATAGCCGCGCAAATCGCAGACACCCACACCTATGAGGAACTGATCGAAAAAACGCGCGCGCTGGATAAAATTCTGCTGGATGAAAATATCTCCATCCCGCTTTTCTACAGCGACGAGGATTATTTCGCTTACTGGAAACCGATCGCCCACCCGGAAAAAGTACCGCTTTACGGCGCCGTGCTGGAAACGTGGTGGATGGATGGGGATGAACAGTAAAAGCCCGCTTTACGCGCAGGCGGCGTTCTTGTTATCCTTTCCCGAGTAATTTTTTACGCATTATTTTGATCAAGGGTCTTTCCCCATGCGCAGGCTTCTTTTGTCAGGCATTTCCATTGCAACCGCCGCCTTTCTGGCGGGGTGCTCCGGTACGCCGGCGGGAAACCTGAATGACGCCCAGTACTGGCAGCGCGTCAGCGCATCCGATGCCACCTTTACCCGCGGCCCCAAGGCACAGGCCATGCTCAACCGCGACATCGCCCGCTGCGTTGTCGAATTGCGGGAAATGGAGCGTATGGGCGTGCTGCGCGAAGCGATCCCGACGGATAATGCCGGACGTGTTCTCGATCCTCCCGCCGCAGAAATGGCACGCTGGGATACGCCTGATCACGACGG
>CAZBNG010000086.1:0-9200 GCA_964493095.1 uncultured Pseudobdellovibrionaceae bacterium | reverse complement strand
ACCCGACCAACATCCTCGAAGCAGACTTGCGCAACGTGATTACGTGGATGGAAAGCCGCCCCGGCGTGGAGCTGACCGCGATCGGCATCGGCCACGACGTTACCCGCTATTATCGCAAGGCTCTGACCATTGCCGATGTGGACGAACTCGCTGGTGCGCTTGTGTCACAGCTCGCCGATTTGTTTGAGGATGGGCAAAAATTTTAGTGAGGATCGGGTTCAGGGATTCTTCCCTCTGCCCACCTTAAATCAACATAAGTCTCTCTTGCGGCGAACTCGCGTTTTTCAAAAATACGCCGTCTTACTTCGCGGTAAAGCTTAGCCCCTTTTTCATAGGCATTTTCATATACTCTTTTTTGCCACTCCCGCTCAGCATCACTAAGCGGGATCTCTGGCAATAACCTTCTTGCTGCAACCGTTAAACGGTCAGTATCTTCTTTAGTTCCATTTAACGCTTTAATAACATAAGGAATTTCGTGTGGATGAATAGCCACCTCCTCCTCAATTGGCGGAGGTGTGCCAAACATAGTTCTTACCGCCTTCGAAGGGTCTTGCTCGTCTTTGTCAAAAACCAGACCGAGAAAAGCAACAAGTTTCTTATGATCTACTTTTTCTTTTACTGGTTCGTCGTCCATTGTTTTTATTCTGTATTTTCACTAGGCTATGCCCATAAAATAAAACCTTACACTATTATGGCAATTTAGTAATGTCCAATAAAAAACAAATATACAAACCCAAACCGATCAGCGGATTCCCGGAGTGGTTGCCCGAAGTGCGCCGCGTGGAGCAACAATGGCTGGACCATATACGGCGCATATTCGAGCGCTACGGCTTTTGCTCCATCGAAACCCCGGCGGTGGAGGAACTCGACGTTATTACCGCCAAGGGTGGCGATGCGGACAAGGAAATCTACGTGCTGGAGCGCCTGCAGGCCGACCCGGATGATAAGAAAGACGCCCGCCTCGCCCTGCATTTCGATCAGACGGTACCGCTGGCCCGCTATGTGGCGATGAATTTCAACGAACTGGTTTTCCCCTTCAAACGCTACCAGATGCAAAAGGTCTGGCGCGGCGAGAGGCCGCAGTCCGGGCGCTTCCGCGAATTTATGCAATGCGATATCGACGTGATTAATGTCGATAACCTGCCGATGCACTTTGACGCCGAAATACCATCCGTCATCTGGGAAGTGCTCTCTACCCTGCCCGGCATGGAAGGGGAAAGCATCAAACTGCGCATCAGTAACCGGAAAATCCTGATCGGCCTGCTAGAGGCTTTAGGTATTCAAAATATCGTCGAAATCACCCGCATTATCGACAAGATGGAAAAAATCGGCGAAACCGCCGTGCGCAAATTGCTGGATGAGCACGGCGTGAGCGCGGATAACGCCGAAAAAATTCTCTCCCTCGCCTCGCTTAAAACCGGGTCGGGGGAAAGGGTGCTGGAGTTCGTCAAATCCATCAAAATCGATGCCGCTATCGCCGATGCGCCCGAAGCGGGCGGCGTGTCGCGCATGATTGAAGGCGCTGAAGAGCTGGCCTTTGTGCTAAATCATCTTAAACACCTTCCTATCGGCGCGGCGGAAGCCGACCTCTCTATCGTGCGCGGGCTGGATTACTACACCGGCACGGTCTATGAAACCGTGTTCACGGATGACCCTTCCTACGGCTCCATCTGCTCGGGCGGACGTTATGATGACCTTGCGGGCGGCTATATCAACAAGTACCTGCCGGGCGTGGGAATTTCCATCGGTTTTTCCCGCCTTTTCGACCGCCTGCGGCAAAAACAGAAATTAGAAACCGGGCGCATCTCCCCTGCTGACGTGCTGGTAGTGCTGCCTGCGGAAGAGCGCCGCCCCCTGACCAACGAAACCGCGCAAATGCTCAGAAGCCGGGGAATTAACGTCGAGGCCTATCACGCACCGCAAAAAATCGGCAAGCAGATAAGCTACGCCGAGAAAAAGGGCATTCCCTTCGTCTGGTTCCCGCCCTTCGAGGATGGCGGCGTGCACGAGGTAAAAAACATGCAAACGGGCGATCAGAAAGCGGGCGACCCCGCGTCATGGTGCCCTGATGAATAAAACGTCATTGCGGGCGCAGCGAAGCAACCCGGTACCACGAGCAATTTTCCGGATTGCTTTGTCGCTAATGCTCCTCGCAATGACAGCGGGACAAACCTTTGCGCAAAATTACGAATACGGGCCGGATTTTTGCGAATTCCGCGTTGCCTTCCCCGAAGAACCGGCTCCCACAAAACGTTGCGATAACAACGGCGGGCGCTGCTACGATCTTGTGAGCTATACAAAGGTATTCGATCTTTCCTCTACGGTGAATTTCCGCGTGATCTGCAACCCTGCCGATAAGGAAACCATAGATTTCTACACCGAGGACGTTATGAAACGTACTCTGCAGGCCATGACCAAACGCAGCCTCGTGGATACCTTCGATACCAATTACCGCGAAGAAGAAGATTACAAGCAGGCCGGGCTGGTGGGCGAAGGTAAAATTTCACAAGGCGCCTCCAGCGTTTACCTCGCTCAGCTGTGGGTGGGTAAACATTCCATTTTCTCGATTGAAGGCGAGCTGATCGGCGAGCAGCATAAAGACGCCGATAAACTTTTCCGCGATATCCTGGTCAGTGTCCGGGCGAAGAACGACACTAGGGAAGAATCCAGCGAAAAAATCGAAAATCACAAAGGTGAAAAAACGGATGAATCCGAACCGGAAAAATCCGGCGAATAAATTTTCACCCGGTGATCGCTTTAATCCGCTCCACCATCGCAAAAAAGCCGTTCCTGCGGTTCGGACTTAAATGCTGGTCCAATCCGATTTCCTTAAAAGCCGCATCGATATCGATATTCCTGATTTCCTCCAGCGTCTTGCCGTTATAGGCCATCGAGAGCAGCGCAATCAGGCCGCGCACGATATGGGCGTCGCTGTCGGCCACGAAAAACAGCTTACCCTCCTCTACACGCCCGACCATCCACACGCGCGAGGTACAGCCGCGCACCATGTTTTCATCCGTTTTCAGCGCTTCATCCATAGGAGGCAGCTTACGCCCCAGGTCGATCAGGTAGCGGTAGCGCTCTTCCCAGTCATCAAAAAGCGCGAAATCCTCAACAAGCTCTGTTATATTGCCTTGCAGCATCATTTGTCGTAACCGATTAACACATTTATCATCTTTAATATCGTATCATGGAGAAAAGAGACAAGCCTTGTTTTTATGCTGTAAAAAACAATCTCTTTTAATGGATTAGGACTTGCGCAACCACTGCTCCCTTTGGCAGATTGGTAGCAGCAAGAAACGAAAAAGGACAGGAAGCCTTATATTATGAGCAAATCTGCAAGCGGCGATTCTAAAAACACACTGTATTGTTCCTTCTGTGGCAAGAGCCAGCATGAAGTGCGCAAGCTTATTGCCGGACCGAATGTCTTTATCTGCAATGAGTGTGTCGAGCTGTGTATGGATATTATCCGCGAAGAGGACAAGACGCAGATTATCCGCGAAGGTGACAAGATCCCTGCTCCCTCTGACATCAAATCTGTTCTGGATGACTACGTGATCGGTCAGGAAGGCGCCAAGCGCGTCCTGTCCGTTGCCGTGCACAACCACTACAAACGCTTGGATCATGGCGGCGAAGGCGCCGAAGTAGAACTGGCAAAATCAAACATTCTGCTCGTCGGCCCGACCGGTTGCGGTAAAACGCTTCTGGCGCAGACGCTGGCGCGCATTCTGGACGTTCCCTTTACCATGGCCGATGCCACGACCCTGACCGAAGCCGGTTACGTAGGGGAAGACGTTGAGAACATCGTCCTGAAACTGCTGCAGGCTTCAGATTACAACGTGGAGCGGGCGCAGCGCGGTATCGTTTACATCGACGAGATTGATAAAATCTCCCGCAAATCCGACAACCCGTCCATCACCCGCGACGTTTCCGGCGAAGGTGTGCAGCAAGCCCTGCTGAAACTCATGGAAGGCACCGTCGCTTCAGTGCCTCCGCAGGGCGGGCGCAAGCATCCCCAGCAGGAATTCCTGCAGGTCGACACCAAGGACATCCTGTTCATCTGCGGCGGTGCGTTCGCCGGACTGGACAAGGTTATCGCCGACCGCGGCCGCGGCACATCCATCGGTTTCGGCGCGGATATCAAGGACACGGAAACCCGGAATGTTGGGGAGCTGTTTAAATCGCTTGAACCGGAAGACCTGTTGAAATACGGTTTGATCCCTGAATTCGTGGGGCGCCTGCCGGTGATAGCCACGCTGGAAGACCTCGATGAGGCCGCGCTGATCAGTATCCTGACGGAACCGAAAAACGCTCTCGTGAAGCAGTATCAAAAGCTGTTTGAAATGGAAGGCGCAAAGCTGACCTTCTCCGATGAGGCGCTAACCGCTATAGCCGAAAAAGCCATCGCCCGCAAAACCGGCGCGCGGGGCCTGCGCTCAATTCTTGAAAACATGCTTCTGGATACGATGTATGAACTTCCCGACATGGAAGGTATTGAAGAGGTAATTATCAGCGAAGACACGGTCAAAGACAACAAAACGCCCGTCTATGTCTTTGCCGATAAGAAAAAGAAAGAAAAAGCCGCAGGTGGGAAAGACAAAAAAGCCGCCGAGGCTGCCGAAGGCTAACCATTTTCACGGTTATTCCAAATCCGGCATGCTTCAGGCTGCCTTTTCATGCAGATATCAAAACATGCATGCTTCCCCACCTTTCTGTGTTTAATTTTACATGATTAACAGGAGTGCCGTTCGCCATGTCACAAAATGCTCAAAAAATTCTGGCAACCAATAAAAAATACCGTCTGATCACCCGCAGTGATATGGACGGCCTTGTCTGCGGCGTCTTGCTCAAGGAGCTCGGCCTGATAGACGACATCACATTTGCACACCCCAAGGATATGCAGGACGGCCTGATTGATGTGGGAGAAAACGATATCACGACAAACCTGCCGTATGCCCCGGGTGTTTATCTTGCTTTCGATCACCATGACAGCGAAGTAACGCGTGTCAAAAACCGGCCCGAAAACCACATCATCAATGCCAGCGCCCCCTCCGCCGCCCGCGTGGTTTATGAATATTTCGGCGGAGCGGACCGCTTTCCACAGGTCTCAAGCGCTATGATGGATGCGGTGGACAAAGCCGATTCCGCAAGCTTCACCAAGGATGAGATTCTCAATCCCGAAGGCTGGGTTCTCCTGAGCTTTATCATGGATGCCCGTACCGGCCTTGGGCGCTTCCGCGATTTTAACATTTCCAATTACCAGCTTATGATGAAGCTGATCGATTATTGCCGCGACCACCACAACATCACCGAAATTCTGGCTTTGCCCGACGTGAAAGAGCGCGTGGATCTGTATTTCGAACACCAACTCAAATTCCGCGAACAGGTGGAGCGTTGCGCCGCGGTCCATAAAAACCTTGTAGTACTGGACCTGCGCCGCGAGGAAACGCTATGGGCCGGCAACCGCTTCATGATTTACGCCCTGTTTCCGCAGACCAACATTTCCATGCATATTATCTGGGGAAAGAACAAGCAAAACACCGTTTTCGCCATTGGTAAATCCATCCTGAACCGCACCAGCAACACCAATATCGGGGAATTATGCCTGGGCTACGGCGGCGGCGGTCATCAAGCCGCAGGCACCTGCCAGATCAGCAACCTGAAGGCCGAGGAGACCCTGCAGACCCTTATCAAGAAAATCAACACCGACGGCTGATAAAGCTTTTCATATTCCATTCACTATGCTAACCATAAATTATGGTAAAACACGTTACTGTTTTTGATACGGAATACACCGCCTGGGAAGGTAGCAAACAGCATGACTGGAGCCGCACTCTGCTTAACGGCATACGCGAGCACAAAGAAATCGTGCAAATCGCCGCTTTACGGATCAATCCAGAAACATTGCAACCAGTAGCGGACCCATTCAGCGTTTTTACCATTCCTCTTATAAACCGAAAGCTATCTCAATATTTCATAGATTTGACAGGCATTACTCAAGAAATGCTGACAGACTACGGCGTATCATTCGATTACGGCCTGAGACAATTTCAAGCCTATGCTGAAGGCAGCATTCTTGCAGCCTTCGGTACAGATCCTCAAATATTGAATATTAATACAAAAATAAACGGCACTATTGTACGGGGGCCATTTCATGGTTTTAACATCAATATATGGGCACAGGAAAACAAGGTCATACCAACTGATGGTACCGTGTATTCCGGCATTTTTGCCAACCATGTGGGTGCACAGTTTGATGCGCGCGCGCATAACGCCATGAATGATGTAAACTCCATACTGGCCGCTCTGCGTCATCTCGTATTCGAACGCCGTATGCCCAACCCCTTGTCTAGCGATGCCGTGCAAAACAACCCCGCCTTTGTTATGCCGCCCCCCTATCTTCCTCCCACTGGAAGAAGACTAATAACTCGCGAACTTGCCTGATATTGCCCCGCGCAAAAAATATGCTTAGATAAGAGCATGACAAAACCGACCGCCCTTCTCTGGCTGCGCCAGGACCTGCGCCTACATGACAACCCGGCCCTGATAAATGCCCTCAAAGACGGGTTCGCCATCACGCCGGTTTTTATTCTGGATGATGAAAATGCGGGACAATGGAAATACGGCGGCGCGTCACGCTGGTGGCTGCACCGCTCCTTGCAATCGCTGAATAAATCGTTGGCGGGCAAAATTATGTTTCATAAGGGCGATGCCAAAACCATCATCCCCCGACTGGTGCGTGAAACGGGCTCAAGGGCGGTATACTGGAACCGCTGTTACGAACCTTGGCGCATTGCCCGTGACAAAGATATCAAAGCGGGACTGCAAAAAGAAGGGATAGACGTTAAAAGCTTTAACGCTTCCCTGCTTTGGGAACCGTGGGATGTTCTGAAAACCGATGGAACGCCGTATAAGGTTTTTACGCCCTTTTACCGCAAGGGTTGTCTGGGCAAGCCGGAGCCGGCCGCCCCCTTGCCCGCACCGAAAGATATTCCCTTTGGCGCCTCTGCCGCTCATAACGGGCTGGATGCCCTTGGGCTCTTGCCGCGCATCAACTGGTACCGCGGCATGGAAGAAACATGGAAGCCGGGTGAGGAAGGCGCCCGTGAGCGCCTAAAAACCTTCCTTGCAAACGGCATGAAAGGATACAAGGAACTTCGCAACCGCCCCGATCTTGAACATGTCTCCCGGCTTTCTCCGTATTTGCATTTCGGGGAAGTCTCTCCGCGTTATATCTGGCATGAGGCAAGAGGTTTTGGCATGTCAAACGAGCTTGAAAGTGATCTGGACTGTTTTTGCTCGGAACTGGGCTGGCGTGAATTTTCCCACTCCCTGCTCTATCATTTCCCGGAACTGCCGCATAAGCCACTTCAGGAAAAATTCAGCGCCTTTCCATGGGACAAGAACGAAGAATATCTGGAGCGCTGGCAAAAGGGTCAGACCGGCATACCGATTGTCGATGCGGGCATGCGCCAGCTCTGGCATACCGGGTGGATGCACAACCGTGTGCGGATGATTGTGGGCTCGCTGCTGATTAAAAACATGCTTTTGTACTGGCATCACGGGGAAGAATGGTTCTGGGATACGCTGGTTGATGCCGACCTTGCCAATAATTCCGCCAGCTGGCAGTGGGTGGCGGGTTGCGGTGCCGACGCCGCACCGTATTTTCGCATTTTCAACCCGGTAACGCAGGCTGAAAAATTCGACCCGCAACAGAAATATATCCGCCGCTGGGTACCGGAATACGGCACTAATAAATACACAAAAGCCATCATAGATTTAAAAGCCAGCCGCGAGCGCGCGCTTGAGGCTTATAAACAGATTAAAGGCTAGAGACCATCTCTGGTATGTCTTTTTTCTGAAGTGTACCAAAGTTCAGGCTCTTACCATTCAATGCTAAGGAACACGAAAGTTCATCTTCTCCAAAAGCAAGGAAAGCAGCGCGTGCATGGCTCAAAACCATATCCCTGAGCCTAAGGACTTTTGGTGGGAAATCATCCGAATTTTCCGGTCGCGGCAGATCCGGTATAAATGTATCGAGATAAGGCTGCATCGCCCAGCCAAGCTTAAGCGCTTCTTGTCTAAAAGCTCTTTGCTCTGCTCTATTATCAAAATGGAACTTTAATTCCGCAGTTTGAGCAGGACCTAAAAACTCCAAAAGATCCGCATTTTTAGCAAGACCTTCATCTATAAATCCAGAGGCCACTGAAAACACTATAAAAAGATAAACATCTCTCTGATCCATGCTCCGATCACGCTTATTGGTCATGCTGTACTCCTGTTACACAGATTTTCCTTAACGTAAGGCCATAAACCATAACTTATACCTACGCAACAAAAATCAGGCGTGTTAAAGTACGGCTATGACACGTCCCCTTTTAAAACCCGGTAAAAAAATCGGCGTTATGGCGCCCTCAAGCTATGTGGAGCGGGAAGATATTGAAAAATCCGCTGACGTTCTTAAGGCCCGAGGCTACGAGGTTTTCATTCACCCGCAGACTTTCGAGCGCCAGCATCAAAGCGCGGGCACGCTTTTGCAAAAAGCCATGGCGTTCCAAGGGCTATGGCAACGCGAGGATATCGCTGCTATCTGGTGTGCGGGCGGTGGCAACCGTGCGCTAGCGTTGCTGGACACCATCAATTTTGACAAGCTGAAAGCCAAGCCCAAACCTCTGATCGGTTTTAGCGATGCCACAAGCTTGCTTAACGCCGTTTACGCGCGCGCCGGGCACATCACCTATCACGGGCCCGTGTTCAAAAAACTTCACAAAATGAACGAAAACCAGCTCAATCAAACCCTTGCCCTGCTGGCGGGAGAAAACGCACCCTACCCCATGAAAGCGGCAAAGACCCTGCAAGCCGGAGAGGCTTCCGGCAGGTTGATCGGCGGTAATCTCAGCCTGTTTCAGTACCTTGCCGAAAGCCCGGATTGCGCCGATCTTGAAGGCGCACTTCTTTTCCTTGAGGATGCCGGGGATCATTTAAGCCGCATTGACCGGATGTTTCTGCAACTCAAACGTCTTGGCGTTTTCAAAAAAATTTCCGGCCTTATCCTCGGACAATTTATCGATATGCAGGAGGGCGCACGTCCCTTCGGTTTCCCGCTGGAGGAACTGTCGATTGAATATCTGGATGGACGCGACGACGTACCCGTCATTATCAACGCGCCCTTTGGGCATGGCGATACGCTTTACACCTTC
>CAZBNG010000085.1:0-9303 GCA_964493095.1 uncultured Pseudobdellovibrionaceae bacterium | reverse complement strand
GGGTCGGCGCGCTCGACGATCTCGCCTTCCATTTCCAGCACAAGGCGCAAAACACCATGCGCCGCCGGGTGCTGCGGCCCGAAATTCATGGTAAAGGGCTTGATGCGGGTCTCCTCGCCGATATCCAGTGTTTCGGCTGCATTTTCCTGTAAACTAGCCATGTGCTTTTACCGCCTTTTTCTTGGAAACCCAGCCATGCGGCGGCTTCATCGCCTTCTCATCGCCCGGAAGCTGCACCCCGGTCATGGCCTCCCACGGGCTTTCAAAATCGAATTTCCGGAAATCCTGCACAAGTTTAACAGGCTCATACACCACGCGCTTTAGCTCCTCATCGTAACGAAGCTCGACATAGCCGGTCAGGGGGAAGTCTTTGCGTTGGGGGTGCCCTTCAAATCCGTAATCCGTAAGAATGCGGCGCAGATCCGGGTGACCTTCAAACATGATGCCGTACATATCCCAGACCTCGCGCTCAAACCACCCGGCGGAACGGTAAAGCCCGGTCGCGGTGCAAACCAGGTCTTCCTCGTTAACCGTAATTTTCACGCGGATACGGTGGTTGTGTTTCATGGACAGCAGGTTGTAAACGACCTCAAAGCGCCCGCTGCCCTCATGATGCGCCCGCTCCGGGTAATCCGTGGCGGTAATATCGACCAGAACCTCGCACTTGCATTCCTTGTTGTCGCGCAGAAACTGCAACGCTTTTTGAACGGCTTCGCGCCTTACGTGAACGCAGAGCTCGTCCTCATGAAATTCATGCCCGGTGGCGCAAGCATCCCCCAGGCTTTCCACGATATATTCCCCCAGATCCTGTAAGGCCTCACCTGGCAATTCTGGTATCCTCCCGCTGGATTTTTTTCTGAAGCTGCAACAGGCCGTAAACCAGCGCCTCCGCCGTGGGCGGGCAGCCCGGAACATAAATATCGACCGGAACGATGCGGTCACAGCCGCGCACAACTGAATAGGAGTAATGGTAATATCCGCCGCCATTGGCGCACGAGCCCATGGAAACAACCCAGCGCGGCTCGGGCATCTGGTCGTAAACCTTGCGCAGCGCCGGGGCCATCTTGTTGGTCAGCGTCCCCGCCACGATCATCACGTCGGACTGGCGCGGAGAGGGGCGCGGGATCATGCCGAAACGGTCAAGGTCATAGCGGGACATGTAAGCGTGAATCATTTCCACCGCGCAGCACGCCAATCCAAACGTCATCGGCCACAGCGAACCCGTGCGCGCCCAGTCAAACAGATTATCCGCCGTGGTCAGTAAAAAACCCTTTTCCTCAAGCGTCTTGGAAATAGCGGCGGGAACCACATCCTGTTCCACCGCCGGGGGCATGTCGATATTGGTACGAAGCGCATAATCGGGCGCGGCTATAACTTTTCTATCGTGGGCCATTTAAATAATTGCCTTTTGTTTCTGCCCCTGCCCTTAAATCCAGCGGGGAAACTGTTACTCCTTTAAATTTCGGTCCAGGATATTGTATTGCGTGATTAAAAGCGGGATGCCACCCATGAGAAACATCCTGTTCACCTGTGCGTTTAACGGAAGTCTTTTCGCGGTCGTCGTCTACTCCCATTCCAGCCCTCCCTTTTTCCACTCATAGATAAATCCGACGGTTAAAACACCCAGGAAGGTCATCATCGACCAGAACCCGAATACGCCGATATCCCCCAGTGAAATAGCCCAGGGGAACAAAAATGCGATTTCAAGATCGAAAATAATGAAAAGCAGGCAAACGAGGTAAAACCGTACATCGAACCTGCCGCGCGTATCGGCGAAAGCCTCGAACCCGCATTCATAAGCGGAGAGCTTTTCCGAATCCGGTTTTTGCTTGCCGAATAACAGCGACCCGGCGATCATCGCCACGGAAATAACGCAGGCAATTCCCATGAAAACCAGTATGGGCAGATATTCCAGTAAAAATTCCTGAGAGGCCATGAAGAATCCTAAAAGCTAGTACCAAGTATGTTTTAGCAGCTTGAATACACGATGAAAACATCTATTGCCACGGTTTTATGTAAGAAAAAATGAGAAATTTTTAACGAGGCCCTTACACTGCAACATTTCAGCGAAGCAGTGGCGCGAGTGACGGGACTTGAACCCGCGGCCTCCGCCGTGACAGGGCGGCGCTCTAACCAGCTGAGCTACACCCGCGCATTTGAGAGGTACCTGATATCAGGTCTGGTTATAGATTGTCAACGCTCTAAAAAAATATTATGCGGCCAAAGCTTTCGGGCTTTCAACGAAGGGCAGATCAAGGCTTTGCGCCACTCCTTCATGGGTGACCTCCCCCTTACAGATATTAAGCCCGGAACGAAAACCCGGAACGCTGGAAAGCGCCGATTTCCAGCCCTTATCGGCCAAAGCCAGAGCATAAGGCAACACGGAGTGGTTAAGCGAAAGCGCCGAAGTCAGCGGCACCGCGCCCGGCATATTGGCCACGCAGTAATGGACCACGTTATCAACGACATAGGTCGGGTTATCGTGAGTCGTCGCCTTGGATGTCTCCGCGCATCCGCCTTGATCGATCGCGATATCAATAAAAACGGCCCCTGGAATCATGTCTTTCAGCATGTTTTTGCGCAATAGCATGGGCGCGGAAGCCCCGGGAATCAGCACCGCGCCGATCACCACGTCGGAACTGTAAACAGCCTTTTCAATCGTATCAGTGTTGGAATACACGACATTGGCGCGGCCATGAAAATGCTCATCCAGAAAACGCATCCGCTCGATATTTTTTTCCAAAATCGTAACATTGGCGCCAAGCCCCGTGGCCATTTGCGCCGCATGAAAGCCCGATACGCCACCGCCAATAATAGCCACTTCCGCGGGTTTCACCCCCGGCGCCCCGCTAATCAGCCTTCCCGTGCCGCCTTTATGTTTTTGCAGGTGATAGGCCGCCACCTGAACCGAAAGCCGCCCGGCCACTTCGCTCATGGGCTGAAGCAGCGGCAGACCGCGCCCGTCCGCCCCGGTCACGGTTTCATAGGCAATGGCTATACAGCCCGAATCCATCAACGCCTTTGTTTGCGCCGGATCGGCGGCAAGATGCAAATAGGTAAACAGGATCTGGTCCTCGCGCAGCATGGCACATTCCTGCGGCTGTGGTTCCTTGACCTTGATGATCATATCCGCTTTTTCAAAAATTTCCTTCGGGCCTTGCGCAATTTTCGCCCCGGCCTCTTCGTAATGGCGATCGGTGAAATTAATCGCCGCCCCGGCTCCCGTTTCCACGACAACCTCGTGCCCGTGCGCCACCAGTTCCTTTACCGAGGACGGCACAAGCCCCACGCGATGCTCTAATGTTTTGATTTCCTTGGGAACGCCGATAAGCATGATAAACTCCTTACATAAAAAGGTTATATTTAGAGTCTATCAACCCCAATCACATAAACCAATACGCGTCGCAGCATCTTAAATTTGACATATTTTTATAAAATGGTCTAAAACTAGGCTAAAGATTTATAGAAATGGACAAAAAATGACTGCTGAGCGTAAAAAGATTTTATACGTAGAAGATGATGAAAATCTGCGAGCATCACTAACTGCATCCCTAAAACGTAATTTTAAGGATGCAGATATTGAGGCCGTTGCTTCTGTCGATGAAGCTCTAAAAATTCTTAGTAAACGTTGCAGAGAATTTTCACTGATTCTTACTGACAATTCTACTAACTCAAAACACAACGGGATTGATTTGGCTAGAGAGTTTGCAAGTAGAGTGCCTGTAGTTATCTGCTCTGGAGAAAGAAATGCGGCTCAACATGCTAGGCAAGTTGGCGCAGGCTTTATCGATAAAACAAGGGGCTTATCCTTGCATGGTTTAAAAGCGTATGTCCCTGCCCTAGAAAAAGCAATAAACGGCGGCGTGGTTGTTATGCCGGAAGTTATTCAAGATATAGCAAATGTTGGTACCCCATCCTAAATAAACTACTAAGCTCCGCCCATCAGGACGTATTTCACTTCCATGAACTCATCAAGACCAAGGTGGGAGCCCTCCCGCCCGATGCCTGATTCCTTGATCCCGCCGAACGGCGCAACTGCGGTGGAAAGTATGCCCGCATTCACCGCCACCATGCCGTATTCCAGCGCTTCGGCCACGCGCCATACGCGGCCCAGATCACGGGCGTAAAAATAAGAGGCCAGCCCGTAATTGGTGTCATTGGCCAGCCCTATCACTTCCTCTTCATTCTTGAAGCGGAAAAGCGGCGCAACGGGGCCAAATGTTTCCTCGCAGCAAAACTTCATATCCTTTGATACGTCGGCCAGAACGGTCGGCTGGTAAAAAAGCCCGCCCAGCTCATGCGCCTTGCCGCCGGTTAACGCTTTCGCGCCTTTTTTCGTGGCGTCCTCGACATGTTCCTTCACCTTCTCCAGCCCCTTTTCATTAATCAGCGGCCCGATGACAACGCCTTCCTGCGTCCCCTCGCCCACTTTCATCTCCCGGACCTTTGCCGTGAACTTGTCGGCAAACTCATCATAAACGCTATCCTGGATATAAAAGCGGTTGGCGCAAACGCAGGTCTGGCCCGCATTGCGGAATTTGCAGGCAATCGCCCCCTCCACCGCCGCATCGATATCGGCATCGTCAAACACGATAAAGGGTGCATTGCCGCCCAGCTCCAGGGAAATTTTCTTGATCGTTCCGGCGCTTAACCCCATCAAGGCCTTGCCCACCGCCGTGGAACCCGTAAAGGAAAGCTTGCGTACAAGCGGGTTTTCGCACAGCTCCTTGCCGACATCCTTGGAATTACTGGTGGTGATAATGTTCAAAACACCCGGCGGAATGCCCGCCTCATGCGCCAGCACGGCAAGCGCAAGCGCGGAAAGCGGCGTTTCCGAAGCTGGCTTGCACACCACCGTGCACCCCGCCGCCAAGGCCGGCCCGACCTTGCGGGCAATCATGGCATTGGGGAAATTCCACGGCGTAATCAGGGCACACACGCCCACGGGCTGCTTGATAGTGACAATGCGCGCGCCGGGAAACGGGCTGGGGATCGTATCGCCATAGGCGCGCTTTGCTTCCTCCGCAAACCATTCAATAAAACTCGCGCCGTAAGCAATCTCGCCTTTGGCCTCGGCCAGCGGCTTGCCCTGCTCCGTCGTCATTAGCGCGGCAAGGTCATCCTGATTTTCGATGATCAGCTCAAACCATTTACGCAGCACCTTGGCTCTTTCCTGTGCCGATTTAACCGCCCACGCCGGGAAGGCCTCATGTGCGGCGTTAATCGCTTCTTTTGCCTCCTTCACGCCCATATCCGGCACTTCGCCGACTTTCGCGCCGTCGGCGGGATTAAACACGCCGATCGATTTTTTCGCGGCGACGAACTCACCGTTTATATAGGCTTTATCAACTAACAGGGCTTGATTTACGAGTTTCATAGAATGCCTCCGAAACTTCGGTTTTAAGAATGTGAACGTATAAGACGCAGCGCTTTATGCCGCTTCGCTTTTATTGCCAACGAAACGGGCCTGCACATAGTTCTCGACAATATCCTGAAATTCTTCGGCGATGTTATCCCCGCGCAGGGTCTGCGCCTTTTTACCGTCGATAAATACGGGCGCAACCGGGCTTTCCCCCGTGCCGGGCAGGGAAATACCGATATCCGCATGTTTGCTTTCGCCCGGACCATTGACGATACAACCCATAACCGCGACTTTCATCGTTTCCACGCCGGGATATTTCTGCGCCCAGACCGGCATTTTAACATCCAGAAAATGCTGGATAGCCTGCGCCAATTCCTGAAAATATGTGGATGTCGTGCGCCCGCATCCCGGACAGGCCGAAACTTCCGGCGCGAAAGAACGAATACCGAGCGCCTGCAATATCTCCTGACACACCTTCACTTCCTGCGTACGTGCCCCGCCCGGCTCCGGCGTCAGGGAGGCACGGATTGTATCGCCAATCCCTTCATACAGCAAAATCCCCTCACCCAGGGCGGTGGCGACAATCCCCTTGGAGCCCATCCCGGCTTCCGTTAGGCCTAAATGAAGCGCGTAATCGCTGCGCTTTGCCAGTTCCCGGTATACGGCGATCAAATCCGGCACGCGGCTGACCTTGGCCGATAAAATAATCCGGTCCCTGCGCAGGCCGATCTTTTCGGCTTTTTGCGCGGAAAGCAGAGCGGATTGCACAAGCGCCTCGCGCGTCACGGCCTCCGCGGGCCACGGGTTATCCCGCCGCCCGTTTTCATCCATCAGCTTGGTGGCAAGGTCCTGATCAAGACTGCCCCAGTTCACGCCGATGCGCACCGCCTTGTTATACTCCACGGCCTTTTCGATCATAATTTCAAATTGCTTATCGCGCTTTTCGCCAAAGCCGACATTGCCCGGATTGATGCGGTATTTATCCAGCGCCTCACACAGCCCCGGATATTCGGTTAAAAGCGTATGACCGTTATAGTGAAAACACCCGGCCAGCGGCACATCAAGGTCTTCGGCGATCAACCGCTCGCGCAGGGCAATCACCCCTTCGCCGCCTCCTCGTTATTCACGGTCACCCGCACGATCTCGGACCCCGCCAGGAACAGGCGTTTTACCTGGTCGAATGTTTTTTCAACATCCGCCGTGTCGGTATTGGTCATGGATTGCACCACGACAGGTGCCCCCCCGCCCACGGCTACATTACGGACCCTGACGGCCTGCGTTTTATGACGCTTTACGGGAGAAATTTCCACCATGGAAACTTTGTAAATGGTCATGGTCAAAAGGTCAATTTAGTAAATAATTAAGGGAATTCAGCCATAATTATATCTCAATATAATTAGTTTAGCAGGGGATTTCATATGCTTACCAAAGGTCAAGAAGTTATCAATGAGCATACAAAAGGCAGTATTTCTATAAGGTATAACGGCGCAAGACTGGAAGAGGCCGGATTAACCCGCGAAGCCATAGCAGAAAAACTGCAGGTTTATCGAGAGCATTTCGGTTTTATCAGGCAGCATTATGATACATTGCATGGTATTTTAACCCGCAATCCAACCCTTTTTGCACGTACCTCCGATCCGAAAACCCTTCAGAGCATTTTACAAAAAAATGGAATTAATGCCTCTCTCACCGAAGCTGGCAGGTTGGCGCATCACGACATATTAAGCATTGAAGGCGTGGGCCCGGGGAAACCGGGAGACCATAGCATCGATGACATGGTTAAAGAAAAACAAGAAAGACTTTTAGGTTACAGAGAAAAAATGCTGGATGGCAGATCTGAGCCAAACCGCGGCGCAACGGAGCACGATATCAAAATTATCTCTAAGCTGGAAACATTCGATGGCGTGCCCTACGAACATTCAATATCCGCTACGCTAGAATTTGAAAAAGATGTTGTCTATGGAGCAGGTAGAGACGAATATTCCATCACGGAAGAAGGACAGGAGTTTTTAAAAAGCGTACAAGAATCCATCCATAGGGACTTATTACAGGCTTTTTCAGGACATACAGATGCGGAAATTAAAAATGGAGCCATAGACGATGTGCTGGACAAGCTGAAGGAAAATGTCGCAAGTCTCTTAAAAGGCTCCGGCTACGTTTTAAACCTGCGCAACTTAGAAACGCACACCGGGATCGATCAGGAAAAAAGAGCTGACATTAAAGCCGACATGGATCCTGCCGCAACCGCCAGGATGACCAATTTACCTACACAAATGGCATAAAAAACCGGGAAAACGCTCCTCAAACCGTAACGGTTTATTACCGCTAAAACACTTTGACAGCGCAAAAGCGTCTCAGTAGCTTCCTTATATGAACGAGTTAATCAGCAAGGCTGTTGAATGCTATAATAAATCCGACTATCCGGGGGCGATAAACTTTTTCCGGCAAGCCGCCATCACATCTGGCAACCACCTTATGTGGTACAATCTGGGTGTCTGCTATCAGGAAACGCAGCAATACGAACAGGCGCTGGCCGCTTTTCAAAAATCGACAGCCATCAATCCCCTTCACGCGGACTCTCTCAACAATACCGGCTTTGCCTTATACGAATTGGGTCGCGGCCCCGAAGCTTTCGAATTTCTGGAGAAGGCTTTTCACCTCTCCCCCGAAAGCAAGGTGATAGCGCCCAATTATATCGCCGTACGCTGTGCTTATTCCCCGATGGAGGAATGGGCCGATATCTGCACTAAAGTTTTAAAGCATCCCAAAAGCCCGGCTACCAACCAATACCTTGCCGGCGTTTATCTGGCCTGCATCGAATGGGGCCTTCATCAGCAGGAAAAAGCTTTCAAGGCCGCCTCTCACCCGCCGCAGGAAAATTTCAGGTGGACCAGGGAAATGTGGAATTACGAACAGTTTATCGCTCATCTTATGAGCGCAAAAAACAAGGATTTATACAAACCCGGCGCCGCCGTATCCATGATCGGGGACAGCCACGTTTTTTCCTACGCGGGCCTTGAGTTTCACGGTAAAAGGATAGCGCCGCAGCTCATTGTGGGCGCCAAGGCGTTTCATATTTTCTCTCCCCGGCCCAAATATCTGGAGGCCCTGAAATCTCATATGGCCCGCCTTCCCGATGGCTCCCGGCTGATCTGCTCTTTCGGCGAAATTGATTGCCGCTCCGATGAGGGCATCATGTCATACCACCGCAAAAGCGGAAGGCCGCTCCAAGACATCGTCACCGAGCAGGTCGCCAGCTATGTCAGCACGATGAACCGGCTTGCGGCGCCTAAAAACCTGGAACTGGTATTTGTAAACATTCCCGCCCCGCACTCCGGCACCGGCGACCGCAGGGAAGTCGTGAAGCTTTTCAATGAACATCTCTGCCGCCATACAAACAGCATCATCGACGCCTACGCCGTATCCGCCGGCAGTGACGGCTATGCGGTGGAGGGCCGCCACATAGATGACATCCATCTAAAGCCGGATACGGCCAATACGGCGCTTGCACAATACAAGAGCTAAATTATGCCGCTTGATGAGACATTTCTATTATGGGAAAATGGTGGGCGATGAGAGGGTCGAACTCCCGACATCTTCGGTGTAAACGAAGCGCTCTACCACTGAGCTAATCGCCCCCTTAGGTGGTGAGTGGCTATGATTAATGTCTAACGAAATAAAAATCAAGCAAAGATTTTAGAAAGAGCCTTTGCCACCCCCATTTTCCCCGCCGCTGCTGTCATCCTGAAGCCCCACACACTCGTCATCACACGTTTCATGCGTGTGATCCACCGTGAAACAGGCGCCGGCCTGAACATGGATTACACGGACAGAGCCGTGTAATGACGGCGAAAGAAAATAAATATATGAATATTTTCCTTGACTCGGAATTTAAAATGTTCTATTTATGTTCTTATAGCTGGCCGGCTACGGTACGGCAA
>CAZBNG010000084.1:7525-9666 GCA_964493095.1 uncultured Pseudobdellovibrionaceae bacterium | reverse complement strand
CGCTGGCTTTCTACGGCATGAGCACCTTCGAAGGACCCCTGATGTCCATCCGCGCCGTGAATTCGCTTTCACACTACACGGACTGGACTATCGGTCATGTGCATTCCGGTGCGCTGGGCTGGGTTGGTTTTATTACTTTCGGAAGCCTGTATTACCTCGTGCCGCGGCTTTGGAACCGCGCGGAAGTGTATTCCCTGAAACTCGTGCGCCTGCATTTATGGGTTGCCACGCTGGGTATCGTTTTATACATCACCGCAATGTGGGTGTCCGGTATCATGCAGGGCCTGATGTGGCGCTCCTATAACGAGCTGGGTTTCCTGAACTACTCCTTCGTGGAGACGGTGGCGGCCATGCATCCCTATTATATGATCCGGGCTCTGGGCGGTCTGTTGTACCTGAGCGGTGCCGTTATCATGTGCTACAACTTCTATCGCACAATCAAAGGGGATGTCGCCGCCGGTGAAGTCGACAAGGACGGCAATCCAAGGAAAGCCATAAATACGGCGAGTGGGCAGGTTCCCATAGCCGCCGCAGAATAATGTAAGGAGCAAGCACTCAGATGAACCCTTTAAAGAACCATGAATTCCTGGAAAAAAACTCGGTCATTCTTCTGATCGCGATTATTGTTACGGTTTTGATCGGCGGTATTATCGAGATTATCCCGCTTTTCCGCGCAGAAACCGTGATTGAGCCCGTCGGCGGTGTGCGGCCCTATACCCCGCTTGAGCTTGCGGGATATAATATTTATCTGCGTGAAGGCTGTTATAATTGCCACTCCCAGCAAATTCGTCCCCTTCGCGACGAAGTGGCGCGTTACGGCCACTATTCACTGGCGGCGGAGAGCATGTACGACCACCCGTTCCAGTGGGGTTCGAAACGTACGGGTCCTGATCTTGCCCGCGTTGGTAAAAAATATTCCGATGAATGGCATGTCGCTCACATGATTAACCCGCGCTCCGTTGTGCCGGAATCGATCATGCCCAATTATGCCTTCCTGATGGACAGGGGCGCAAAACTATATGATTTGAAAAACCACCTGAAGACTTTGAGAGCATTGGGTGTGCCATATACCGACGACATGATTGAAAATGCCGAGAAAGATGCTGCGCGGCAGGCCACGGGCGAACCCCGTGTCGATGTCAGCGGTCTGACGGAAAGATACGGCAATAACGTTGCTGCCCGGGATTTCGATGGTCAGCCCAACATGATTTCTGAAATGGACGCCCTGATTGCCTACCTGCAGGTTTTAGGGACCATGGTTGATTTCGAATCGGCAAAGGGTATAGAGGCGGAGATGAGCGCGCAAACGGATAAAGGGGCAAAAGAATGAAGGAAATTTTCGCCAGCGCCGCGTTCGGGCTTGCGGGTCTGCTGATATTCTTCATTTTTTTCATGCTGCTTTTGCTGTGGTTGTATCGCCCCGGCATGAAAGACAAGTTTAAAGAACACGGAAACATACCGTTAGAGGACGATAAAATATGAGCGAAGACGACAAAAAGAATAAGGATATTGATGAACTCTCCGGCGTGGAAACCACCGGGCATGAATGGGACGGGCTTAAAGAGCTTAACAATCCGCTGCCGCGCTGGTGGGTCTGGGTTTTCCTGATCTGTTGTGTCTGGTCTTTCTGGTATTTCATTGTTTATCCGTCATGGCCGGTGCCGGGCGGGGCCACGCACGGCACTTCCGGTTACACGCAGTTCAAGGAGCTGGAAGCTTCGCAGGGCGAGATTGCCGCGCGGCAGGAGGCCTATCTTGAGCGCTTTGAAAACGCCTCTTTCAAGGAAATCATGAACGATCCGGCTCTTTATGCTTTCGCCATGGCCGGCGGTGCGGCGGCTTTCAAAGAAAACTGCGCTCAGTGCCACGGCAGCGGTGGCGCAGGCGGTAAGGGATTCCCCAATCTTAATGACGATGACTGGCTTTGGGGCGGACGCATCGAGGATATTCACACCACGCTTCAGCACGGTATCCGCGTGCCCAACGATTATGATACACGTATCTCCCAGATGCCGGCCTTTGGCCGGGAGGGTCTGCTTAAGCGCGATGAGATCAACGAGGTTGTCGATTACGTGCTGGCTCTGTCACAGGATAGAGGGGCCGCGCAATCCATGCCCGGACACAGGATTTTCCAGGAAAAC
>CAZBNG010000084.1:0-7515 GCA_964493095.1 uncultured Pseudobdellovibrionaceae bacterium | reverse complement strand
GCGCTGGTAAAGGCGGCCGGGACGTCGGTGCGCCGAACCTGACCGACGGGATCTGGCTGTACGGCGGGACGCGGGCGGATATTTACGAGACGGTTTTTAATGCGCGCGGCGGCATGATGCCTGCATGGAAAAACCGGCTTGATGAAAATACGATCCGCCAGCTTGTCGTTTACGTTCATGAACTCGGCGGTGGGGAAGCGGATGGCGATAATGAAGCTCCGGCAATGAAAAACGCGACCCCCGAATTACCGCAGGAGACGGAGAATGACCAGTGATATCCAGCTTTTCAAGAAGCAGGAACGCGTTTATCCAAAACGGGTGTCGGGGCGCTACCGTAATCTAAAATGGGTGGCCATGGTGGTGTGCCTGGCCATCTATTATCTTGTTCCCTTTATCCGTTGGGACCGCGGGCCTTACCTGCCCGATCAGGCCGTTCTGATTGATCTTGCGCATGGCCGGGCCTACTGGTTCTGGATCGAAATCTGGCCGCAGGAGGTTTATATCCTCACCGGGATATTGATTTTGGCGGCGATCGGCCTGTTTTTCGTCACGTCCCTGTTTGGCCGTGTCTGGTGCGGCTATTTGTGTTTCCAGACGGTATGGACCGACCTGTTTATCTGGGTGGAGCGGCTTGTGCAGGGGGACAGGAACAAGCGTAAAAAACTGCGCGAAGGGCCGTGGACGTGGGAAAAGATTTATAAAATGGTGATAACCCATGCGATCTGGCTGGCTATTGCCTGGTGCACGGCGGGCTCATTCGTTTTATATTTTAACGATGCGCCTACGCTGGTACGCAGTTTTCTGGAGTTTAATGTTTCCCCGGTCGTTCTGGGGTTCGTTATCGGTTTGACCTTTATGACCTACCTGATGGCGGGGTTCGCCCGCGAACAGGTTTGCACGTTTATGTGCCCCTATGCCCGGTTCCAGTCGGCAATGTTTGATAAGGATACATTGATTATCGGCTACGATTCTGACCGTGGCGAGCCACGCGGCAGTCACAAGAAGGGAGAGAGCTGGGATAACCGGGGACATTGTATCGATTGCACGGCCTGTGTTCAGGTCTGCCCGATGGGCATAGATATCCGCGAGGGCCTGCAGATGGAATGTATTGCCTGCGGCCTGTGCGTTGATGCCTGCGACGATATCATGACCAAACTCGATTTACCCAAAGGGTTGATACGCTACGATACCGAGCGGCGGCTGGAAGAAAAATCCAAAGGAAAAATGGGAATGCTTCACCTCATTCGTCCGCGCACCATATACTATGTGGTTGTTTTGAGCGTGGTTGGTTCCCTCATGCTTTATGCGCTTATGACTCGCGCGCCTGTAGAGATGAATGTCCTGCACGACCGCAATCCGCTTTTTGTTCAGCTTTCCACCGGCGAAATTCGTAACGGCTACAGCATTAAAATTCTCAACAAAACGCATGAGAACAGGTATTATCGTCTCAATATTGATGGCTTGCCGGGGGCGGAAATGAGCGTGAATGCCGCAGGGGAAATGAGCACGGATAATATCCCTGTGAATGCCAACAGCGTCGGCCAGTTCAAGGTTTTCGTTCACGCTCCCTTAAAGCCGCAGGAGCCCAGGGAGATAGAGTTGGGTGTTACCGACCTTCAAACGGGCTACCGCGCCGTTCATAAGACAATGTTCATAACCGAAAGGCCGAAAGGATGAACGAAGTTTCCGAGGAATCAAAAAAATTCGGCAAAAAAGTGTTTTTGGCGCTGCTTGGTTTTTTTGTTTTGTTCGCCGGCGTTGATACGTTTTTTGTTTACAAGGCGCTTTCGACAAATACCGGCGTTGTAGCAGAGCACCCTTACGAACGGGGACTGCATTACAACGACATTCTTGCCGAGGCGAAAAAGCGGGCGAAAGAAAACGCCGGGTCCCATGGGCAATGAAGCCGGATATGAGGGGCTGGTCAAACTAAATACGGAAGGCCTGCAAACGCTTTCCCTTCTGATCGGCGGCGTTCATTGCGCGGTCTGTATCCAGAAAATTGAATCCGCAGTTTTGCATGATTCCCGTGTGCAGCACGCCCGCCTGAACTTCTCAACCGGGCGGCTAAGCATTGTCTGGGATGGTAGCTCTTCTCTGGCCAATGAGTTTGCCGCGAAGATCGAGGCGCTGGGGTACGGCGTCTATCCTTACAATCCGGATGCGGAAAAAAACACGGTGGAAAAAGAAAGCCGTTTTTTACTGCTTTGTCTGGGTGTGGCGGGGTTTGCCGCAGGCAATATCATGCTGCTTTCCGTTGGCCTGTGGGCGACCAGCGCGCAGACCATGGGAATAGCCACCCGCGATTTGCTGCACTGGATTTCGGCGTTGATCGCCATCCCGGCCATCGTGTTTTCCGGCCGCCCGTTTTTTCTGTCCGCCTGGGCTGCGCTTAGAAACCGTAGCACGAATATGGATGTGCCGATATCTGTCGCTCTTATTCTGGCAACGGCTATGAGCATTTTTGAAATGTTCACCCATGGAGAACATGTATATTTCGATTCTGCGATAATGCTGATGTTCTTCCTGCTGATCGGTCGTTATCTCGATTTCAGGGTCCGGCGCAGCGCTCGCAGTGCTGCCACCGACCTGATGCAGACTTTAAGCGGGTTTGCCAATGTGGTGGAAGGCGGCAGGACGGTGCGCGTCCTGATCCGCGATATCCGCGAAGGGATGAGTGTTCTGGTCGCCGCTGGAGAAAGGATACCCGTAGACGGCATTGTCGAGCGCGGACAAAGCAGTATCGATACCTCCCTTGTGACCGGGGAAACGCTGCCCCGCGATGTTGAAAAAGGCGGGGAGGTTTTTGCCGGGACGATCAATCTGGGCGCGCCGCTTTATATCAAAGTGACCAAAACCGCTGGCAATTCCCTGCTGTCCGATATTGTGCGCTTGATGGAAAAAGCCGAACAGGGGCAGGCGCGTTATGTCCGCCTTGCCGACCGGGCTGCGCGGCTTTATACGCCCGTGGTGCACACACTGGCCGTGCTGGCCTTTATCCTTTGGTGGGGCGTTTGGGAGGCTCCGTGGCAGGATGCGCTGATGACTGCGGTTACGGTGCTGATCATCACCTGTCCCTGCGCCTTGGGATTGGCGGTGCCGGTGGTGCAGGTTTTGGCGTCGGGTCTTTTGATGAAGCACCGGGTCCTGCTTAAATCCGGCGATGCGCTGGAACGGCTGGCGGGTATAGAAGTGGTCCTGTTTGATAAAACCGGAACATTAACGCTCGGACGGCCCGAGCTTGTCGGAGCGTACGAGCCTGAATATCTCCAGCTCGCCGCATCGCTGGCGGCGCATAGTGCCCACCCGCTCTCCGCCGCCCTGAGCCGCGCTTACGACGGAGATCTGGTAGAAGTTGCCGCTGTTAAGGAACATGCCGGGAAGGGGCTGGAAGCGCTGTATAAAAGGAAAAAAATCAGGCTGGGCAGTGTAGCGTGGTGCGGCGCTGGGGATCAGGCGGCGCGGGATATACAGATAGTGCTGTCCGTAAGCGGAAAAATCGCCGCTGTTTTTCATTTTAAGGATCGGTTGCGTAATGATGCAGAAGCAACGGTGCGGGAACTTGAATCCCGCGGGCTGGATATAGTTCTTGTTTCCGGCGACCGCAAAGCGGTTGCCGATGCTATAGCGGTGCAGGCGGGCATTGCCAGCGTTTTTTCCGGACAGAGCCCTGTCGATAAATATAACGTGCTTGAAAGACTAAAAACACAGGGGCGTAAGGTTTTGATGGTCGGGGACGGGCTGAACGATGCGCCCGTGCTGGCGGGTGCGGACGTTTCCATGGCCCCGGGCACGGCGATTGATATGGCGCAAAACGCGGCGGATATCGTGTTTATGGGTGAGGCTCTTGAACCTGTAGCTTTCAGTCATAAAATCGCTGTGAAAGCACAAAGACTGGTGAAGCTTAATTTTATGCTGGCCGTATTTTATAATATGGTTGCCGTCCCGCTTGCCTTTGCCGGGCTGGTGACGCCCATGATTGCGGCATTAGCAATGTCCGGGTCATCTTTGCTTGTGATTGCCAATTCTTACAGGTTAAAATTGAACCCGTGAGCATTTTAATTTATCTCATACCGGCCGCGTTATGTCTGGGTCTTCTGGGTCTGGCAGGGTTTATATGGTCTTTGAAATCCGGGCAATACGAGGATATGGACGGAGCGGCCAATCGCATACTGCTGGATGATGATGAACAGGCCGATTGACCAAAATCAAAAATATGCGCCGTTTTTTGTGGTATTCTGAAGAAATGAAAGATTTATCCCTGACCGGTGTTGAACGCACATTTAAAGCCGATGAAATCATAGTTAGCAAAACCAACCTGAAAGGGCATATCACCTATGCCAACCGGGTTTTTATAGATCTTTCGGGATACACGGAGAAAGCGTTGCTTGGCGCGCCTCACAGTATTTTACGCCACCCTGATATGCCGCGCTGCGTTTTTAAGCTGCTTTGGGATACGATTGAAGCCAAAAAAGAGATCTTTGCCTATGTTATTAACCGTTCGGCAAACGGTGACCATTATTGGGTTTTTGCCCATGTGACTCCCAGTTTTGACGCCAATGGGGCGATTACCGGCTATCATTCCAACCGCCGTGTGCCAGACCCTCAGATAGTGCAGGGTACCATCGTTCCGCTTTACCGGGCGTTGCTGGAAGAAGAAAACAAACATTCTAATCGAAAAGAGGGCATGATGGCGGGCTTTAACATGATGCTTTCACTTTTGTCACAGAAGGGTATGGATTATGATGAATTTATCTTCTCTGTCTAAGGCGAAGCTGTCGCTATGTGCGGCGTTTGCCGCCTTGCTTCTGTGCCCGTTTTTTTTGTTTCCGGGGCTGGCGGTTGCTATTGTTTTCATCCTTACAGCCTTTTTCAATATTCATAAGGCGCAAGTCTCTGTTAAATCGGCGGCACAGGTTTGTAAAAAGCTGGAAAAAGGCGATTTTGAAACGCGGCTTACGAGCATTCCAGAAGACGGAGAAGTATCTGAGCTGCTCTGGGCCATCAATGAAATGACGGATTGCATGGACGCTTTCGTCCGCGAGTCAACGGCGGCTATGGAGTATGTCAGCCGCAACCAGTATTTCCGCCGTATCCTTGAACCTGGTTTGCAGGGCAGCCTGCTTAACGGCGCGCGCATTATCAATGCGGCCACGCAAAGCGTGGCGGAAAAAATGAACGGCTTCACTTCCATTGCCAATGACGTGGATTCATCCCTGAAGGCCGTTATGGGGCAGATAAATGAAACCGTTAAGGGCCTTGAAGACAGTACTGCGGTTATGGAGACCAGCGTTTCCGAGGCCAGGAGCGAAACGGAAAAGGCTATTAATAACTCAAATGAAACGTCTTTAAGCGCCCAGTCTATTTCCGCTGCCGCCGAAGAGATGGCGGCGTCTATTTCCGAAATCAGCACACAGATTACCAAGACTGCCGATATATCCAATAATGCGGTGTCGGCCGCCAGCGAGGCTACGGATGTTGTGCGGGCGCTTGCGGCGACGGCAGAGAGCATCAGCGAAGTTGTTACGCTCATACAGGACATTGCCGAGCAGACGAATCTTCTGGCCCTGAACGCCACGATTGAGGCGGCGCGCGCCGGGGAGGCCGGGAAAGGCTTTGCCGTTGTGGCATCGGAAGTTAAAAATCTGGCAGGCCAAACCGCCAAAGCGACGGAAGAGATACGGACGCAAATCGCGGAAGTGCAAAGCGCAACCGAGAATGCCGTTTCTTCTTTTGAAGGCATAGGAAAAATTATTTCCGAGATTTCGGAAGCCAACAATGTTGTAGCCGCCGCTGTGGAAGAACAGAACGCGGCATCAAGGGAAATTGCGGAAAGTGCGGAGCGCGCCTCCAGCGCCACGCAGTCGGTTTCATCCAATATCAGCGATCTGGGCAGGAATGTAGAGCAGGTCGACGATATCAGCCGCCAAGTCAAACAGGGTAGCACCAACCTGTCCGTTCAGTCCAAAGAGCAGGTAGAAGCCCTTATGGATAAAATGAATATTTTTATGGGTGAGCTCAAAAAAATCGCCTGATACCGTTCCGAATTGACACAAATCAATTTTTTTCAGCATACGGATGGCTATTCTCTCTTCAGAATTAAAAAATAAACCCAAGAGAGGATTTAAATTATGTTGGGAAGATCATTAAAATTAGCTCTGTTAACGACGCTTGCGCTTGGTGCGGTGTCTGTTTCCGCTAAAGCGCAGGAGTCTGACTGGCTCGCCAAAGAAAGGTTCCAGCTTCGCGTCCGGCCATTAACGTGGTGCCCGATGGCGATGGCAAGGTGAATCAGAACGGTCTTCAGACCGATGTAGAGACGTCTGCGACCCCCGAGGTAGACGTAACCTATTTCTTTACGGACAAGGTTTCTGCCGAGTTGATTGCGGCAACTTCCAAGCATACAGTTACCGCTGGCGCTTTAACTTTGGGCGATGCCTGGATCCTGCCGCCCACCTTGACCCTGCAATACCACTTCACACCTGAAAAAAGCTTCAGCCCCTATGTCGGTGCCGGCCTGAACTACTCCATGTTCTATGGCGAGGATGACGGCGCGGGGTTCACCGATCTGGATGTTGATGGCGGTATCGGTTACGCGTTGCAGGCCGGTTTTGATTACTGGCTGAACGACCATTGGGGCGTGAACATGGATGCCAAGTACATCAATCTGGACGTCGATGTCGATGTTAATTCAGGTGGAACGCATCTCGATGCGGATAATGCGGATCTTGACCCCGTTATTCTGGGCGCGGGCGTTTCCTACCGATTTTAAAAGTTACTAAAATCCACTATAAAAAGGCCTGACTTTTCCCCGGTCAGGCCTTTTTATTAATGTTCTTATTAAATCGCCCTGGCATGCCGGGAAATGTTGGGGTCGGGAGCGTAATAGGAATCGAAGGCTGAAGCGATCAGGCGTGTTATAGTTCTGGCATGCGGCATGATTTTAACGGCTTTACCGTTTTTAATTTCGATGAATTTCTCATTTTCATAGGCTGCAAGCGCCTCTATGTTTCCCGAAAAATAGTCATCCGGCAGGCTGTTGATTTTTATAACCTGTTCAAGATTAACCTCAAAATTGCACATGATCTCTTCAATAATCCGGGCGCGTATGTGATCTTCCTCACTCATAATGCAGATTTTCCGGGCGGGAAGCGTGCTGCCTAAAATGCAATTTTTATATTGCGGCATGTCGGCAGCGTTCTGGATGTATCCTTGTGGGAATTTGCCGATAGAGGAAGCGCCGATGCCGATCAGCGCATCGCTGTTTTGGGTGGTATAGCCCTGGAAATTGCGATGCAGCGTTTTTTTCTGCGCCGCGATGGCCAGCGGGTCGTCCGGTCTGGCGAAGTGGTCTATGCCTATGGGCACATACCCGGCCTTTTGCAGCGCCTGCGATCCTGTTTCAAACAGGTCAAAGCGCAGATCCTTTGCGGGCAGCGCCGTTTCATCGATAAGGCCCATATGCTTTTTCATCCACGGCACATGGGCATAGCCGAAAAGGGAAATCCGGTTGGG
>CAZBNG010000083.1:0-9789 GCA_964493095.1 uncultured Pseudobdellovibrionaceae bacterium | reverse complement strand
AACGCGCGTTCCAAAACGCGGGCGAGGAAGGCGATCTGGTCGGTGGCCTGACCTTCATGGAACATATCCGCGTTGCGGCTGCCGAACGCCAGAATGGCCGGGGGCGTATTTTGCGATATACCGATGCGCAGCAGAATTTGCGAGCGCACCAGCGTCGCGCCGCCGCCATATACGGCCTCAATGCCGCTGATATGATCCTGTAGCAGCACGTCCTTGCCTTCCATCCATTTATCGACGGTGCCCGCGGGGATCACGCGGATGCCCGAGGTGTCGACATGGGGAATGTTATGCCCGTCGGATTCCACGAGGAAAACGGTGATATCCACATCCAGAAGGGCGGCAAGGTCCATCGTGATGGTATGAATAAAATCGTCAAACGTGTTGGCTTCAAGAACGCGCAACACGGCGTCATGGATGCGCTTCTGGTTGTTCATGTTGGCGCGTGAATTCTCGATGATCTCGCGCGCGGTGCCGACCACCTTTTCCTTTTCCTCTTTCAGGCGCTCGATGGCGTAAGCCTGAAAATCGGCGACCTGCCCCCGGCGCGGGCGCTCTTTGGCGGGCAGGAGGAGTTCGAGGCTCTCCGGGTGTTCCTTGATAAAATTCGGGTTTTCGCGAAGGAAAGCGATAACATCTTGGGCGTTCACGGCGGTTTCTTCTATCGGTTGGGAGGAAGTATCAGACATGCGGAAAGTATATCACAGGCAAGGGGAGGGGAAAAACGAAAACTCAGGCCGAATGCGGAGAAGGGAGAAACGATCTTGCTATTGGCGCTTATTTTTTGTTTATTGGTTATGTATATAGAATTGTCACTTAAGGAATGAAATAATGTCTCAAAAAATCACGGTAAATCAAGCGATAAAGCCTTCTCCAGAAAGAGACGGATTTGTTAGACAAGCCAAACAAGCACATTTGAGTGTTTTTGTGGGAGAGACGGTGTTTTGTCTTCATCTGGCTCGCGATGTGCCCGGGCGTCAGGTCAAAGCTGTAGATACTTATGAGTTTCCAATCACTATGCTGGGGGTGTATCTCGATGATGATGAAATAAACGCAGCCGTAGAAATATTGCCGGAGATAGAAAGCGCTATGGCAGCGCTGAAAGGGCCTCTTAGTATTAATGAAGGCTTGGAAATGAATAAGCGATATCTGAGAAGGCCATTGATTCAAGCGGCGCAGGTGCTAAAGGAAATCAATGCGGCTCTTGATGAGAAGGATCCGCATCGTGCTAAAGGGCCTGCAAATACGTTTGATTTTCGTGATCTTATGGGGCCTCCCGGCGGGGCAGAAGGAAATGACCCGCAGCCCGGTTAATTACAAAATACTCTGTCCGGTTTTTTTCCAGTCCTCGACAAAGGCGGCGAGGCCCTTATCGGTCAGCGGATGGTTATAAAGCTGACGGATTACCGCGGGCGGGGCGGTCATAACGTCCGCGCCCATTTTCGCGCTCTCCAGAATGTGGATCGGATTGCGGATAGAGGCAACCAGCACTTCGGTATCGAAATCGTAATTCTCGTAAATCGTTATAATGTCCGCGATGAGCTCCAGCCCGTTCGAGCCGATATCGTCTAGACGCCCGACAAAGGGAGAGATAAACGCCGCGCCCGCCTTGGCGGCCAGCAGCGCCTGACCCGCAGAAAAGCACAGCGTGACATTCACCATCGTGCCGTCGTCGGAAAGCTCTTTGCAGACTTTCAACCCGTCGGGTGTGAGGGGAACTTTCACCGCCACGTGGTCGGCGATCTTGCGCAGAACCTCGGCCTCCTTGCGCATGGTTTCATAATCGGTGGCCGCGACTTCCGCGCTGACCGGGCCGGAAACCACGTCGCAGATCTCCTTGATAAGCTCGATGAAATTCTTGCCTGTTTTGGCCACCAGAGAGGGGTTGGTCGTCACCCCGTCCAGCAGGCCGGTAGCCGCCAGTTCCTTGATTTCATTGATGTCGGCGGTGTCTACGAAAAATTTCATGTGTGAAGGCCCTTTTTAAATTTTAAAAATCAGTGCACCATACCTACCAAATGCAGGATCTTTTTCAAGAAAAAGAATTGCCGGAGGCTGCTCCGGCAGGCGTGAAATCCGTGCTTGTCCCTTACCCGGTGGACAAGGCGTATGATTATATCATCCCGCCGGGGCTGGATGTGCAGGACGGGGATTACGTGACGGTGCCCCTTGGGGGAGCTAAAGGAGGAGGGCGCGAAGTGCCCGGCGTTGTGTGGGGGGCAGGAGCGGGCGACGTTCCGCCTGAAAAACTCAAAGAAGCGCTGGAGCGCTATGATATGCCGCCCATGCCGGCCGTGCACCGGGAATTTCTCGACTGGGTGGCGTCTTATAATATGGCGGCCAAAGGGGCCGTTTTGAAAATGGCGCTCAGCGTTCCCAAAGCGCTGGAGCCGGCCACGCCTGTGAAAGCCTACCGGCTTTCGGATGACTTGAGGGCTGGAGGACTGGATGATCTGAATAATCCAGTCATCAAATCATCCAGTCATCCAGTCATCCATTCCCTGTCGCCGCAACGTAAGAAGGTGCTGGAGATATTACAGGACGGAACCCCCCGCCGCCCCGCCGAAATTGCTGAACTTGCCGGGGTAAGTGCAGGTGTTGTAACCGGGATGGCGGATAAGGGCTTGCTGGAGGTTGTGGAGCTTCACAGCGCTGCGCCATGCCGCAGCCCCGATTGCGATCGTCACGGGCCGGCGCTTTCGGACGACCAGCAGGCCGCAGCGGAGCGTATATGCGCCCATGTGCGCGCCGGGGAATTTAAAGTCTCGCTGCTCGACGGCGTGACGGGGGCGGGGAAAACCGAAACGTATTTCGAAGGGGTGGCGCAGGCGCTAAAAAACAATAAGCAGGTGTTGATCCTCCTGCCCGAAATTGCCCTCTCCAACGCCTTCCTTGATCGTTTCAAAAGCCGTTTCGGCTGCGCCCCCGCCTTGTGGCACTCAAACCTGACCCCCGCTCAGCGGCGCGTGACGTGGCGCGGTGTGGCGGAAGGGGAGGTAAAGGTTGTCGTGGGAGCGCGCTCGGCCCTGTTCCTGCCCTATGCGGATCTGGGCCTGATTGTGGTGGATGAAGAGCATGACCCGGCCTTTAAGCAGGAGGAGGGCGTTATCTACCACGCCCGCGATATGGCGGTGGTGCGCGCCTCCATGGGGAAATTTCCCATTGTACTGGTCAGCGCCACGCCGAGCCTTGAGACGATGCACAATGCCTGGAACGGACGGTATGAGCATTTGCACCTGCCCGGGCGGTTTGGCGGGGCGGCGCTGCCCGATATTCACATGATCGATCTGCGCGCGGATAAACCGGAAAGCGGGAAATTTCTTGCCCCCTCACTGGTGCAAAAGGTGGCGGAAAATCTAGAAGCGGGGGAGCAGACATTGCTATTTCTCAACCGCCGGGGCTATGCGCCGCTGACGCTGTGCCGGACCTGCGGTCACCGGATGGATTGCCCGCGTTGCACCGCGTGGCTGGTGGAGCATAAGGCGCGCGGGCGTCTGGAGTGTCATCATTGCGGCTTTATGACGCCGATCCCCAAATCCTGCCCTTCCTGCAACGATACAGACAGTTTTGCGGCATGCGGCCCCGGTGTGGAGCGTATTGCGGAAGAGGTAAAGGCAGAGTTCCCGGAAGCGCGCGTGCTTGTGCTGGCCAGCGATACGGCTGAAAATCAGGAGGAGCTCAGCCAGATGATCCGGCAGGTGCGCGAGCATGAGGTCGATATCATTATCGGCACCCAGATTATCGCCAAGGGCCACCATTTCCCGCAACTGACGCTGGTGGGGGTGGTGGATGCCGATCTGGGGTTGCAGGGCGGAGAGCTGCGCGGGTCGGAACGCGTTTATCAACTCCTGCATCAGGTCGCCGGGCGCGCCGGGCGGGAGGAGAAAAAGGGCCGCGTTTACCTGCAAAGCTATATGCCAGATCACCGCATTATGAAGGCGCTGGCCGCCGGGGCGCGCGACGGGTTTCTGGAGGCCGAGGCGCAGGAACGCGAAGCATCGGGTATGCCGCCTTACGGGCGTCTCGCCGGGATTATCGTATCGGGCCGGGACGAGGCGCAGGTGATGGAGGCGGCGCGTGCTTTGGGACGGTCCGCGCCTCAAGGGCCGGGTATCCGCACGCTCGGTCCTGCCGAAGCGCCGTTTTACCGCTTGCGCGGCAAATACCGCCGCCGCCTTTTGGTGCGCGCGGATAAAAACATCAATATCCAGAAAAGTATCGCCGCGTGGATCGCCGGGGTCAAACACCCCTCCACCGTGCGTATTCAGGTGGATGTGGATCCGCAGAGTTTTATGTAAATTTCTCGTCATATGAGAGAATCAGGCAAAACAGAGTAAAGCAACCCGCCCTTCATCCTGTAATACTGAAGACGTCTGATGGTACATATCACCCATTATGATAGCATGACCAACGGGAACGCTCCGAATTCTGCTTTGCCACTGAGGTATGTTATTTAAAACACACTTATGCAGGTTGCTGTCTCCTTCTTCGAGATGAATCTCGCTTATTTCTTCTTCGAGCGCCTTAAGAAAACCTCTCTCCTGTTTCGTCAAATCGCCAACCAGTATTTGCAGGGCGGCGCCCGCTAGTGTCATATGTATTGTACCTATTCCGTCCTGATGAAAGAAAGGGGTCGGGGGAATTGCTTCTAATCCGGGCGTATCAGCCAGAAGGGATATACAGACATAATCTTCACTAAGCAAAGGCATAGAGCTACGTAAGAAGGCTATTTTTTCAAATGCAGCAGACAAATTGAAGGGTAATACAGCAAGATTGCAATTTTTGGGCGTGTAAGTGATCTCCCCACCTTTTTTGATGGCTGCTTCTGACAGTGTAGTTTTAATAACGTCTATTTCACTTGGCGTGATAAGTTGCGGTTCCTGATAAGGAACATCTGCTCCGATTATAATGCCTCTTATTTCTTTCTGCTGAAGCTTGGAGGTAGTTTCGGCCAAATCAGGCGGGTTCCAGATGATTTTATCGTCATCTTCCGGACGAAGAACAGGCACTGATGGAAATGTTCCGTCAGCATCCCCGAATGCTCTTTTGAGCATAAGGTCAATATTAAGGTGGTCTGGTACCGTTTGCATGCGGTCATTATAAACATTAATTTACATATTTCAAGATTTTTGTGGTTTTTGAAGCAAGGTCATTAATTGTTCAAAAACCATGCTCTCAAACACTTGCACCCTGCGTTTTGGTGTGCTAAATCCTCGCCCAACAATTTATTCAGAGCCGACTTGAAAAGGACGTAGAACATTGACCGCAGCCACGCCCGTATCTTCCGTTGTAACTTCGCGCTATGCACGGGCTTTCATTGATCTGGCCGCTGATTCAAAGGCGGTCGGCAAGGTCGAAAAGGACCTGCAGGAGCTCAGCTCCATGATCGAATCTTCCGCAGACCTGCAAAACCTGATTCGCTCCCCCGCGGGAAACAGGGAATCGCAGCTTAATGCCCTGATGGCGCTGGCCACAAAGGCGAAGTTCCAGAAACTGACGAAAAACTTTCTGGGCGTGTTGGCGCAAAACAGCCGCGTGAACGCGCTGGAGGGCATTATTGCCGCCGCGCTAAAGGAAATTTCCCAGCGCCGGGGCGAAGTCACGGCGAAGGTGCAAACAGCCACGGCGTTAACCGCGACGCAGACAAAGGCCTTGCAGGATTCTATATCCAAGGCCGTGGGCGCGGACGTGATGCTGGAAATGACCACCGATCCGGCCATTCTGGGCGGTATGATCGTTACCGTGGGATCACAGATGATTGATGATTCCGTGCGCCGCAAGCTGGAGCGTCTGCACACCGCCATGAGCACGGGTGCCAACCAGAACGTCGTTTTGAAACAAGTTAGCTAATTAATCCCCTTATAAATAAAGAATTAAACCGAGGAAGAGGAAAAGATGGAAATTAAAGCCGCAGAAATTTCAAAAGTGTTGAAAGACCAGATCGCCAATTTCGGGGCGCAGGCCGATGTCGCCGAGATCGGGCAGGTGCTCTCCGTTGGTGACGGCGTGGCCCGCGTTTACGGTCTGGACAATGTGCAGGCAGGCGAGATGGTGGAATTCCCCTCCGGCATCAAGGGCATGGCGCTGAACCTGGAAACCGACAACGTCGGTATCGTTATTTTCGGCGATGACCGCGATATTAAAGAGGGCGATATCGTCCGCCGTACCGGCAAGATCGTGGAAGTGCCCGTTGGTAAGGAACTGCTGGGCCGCGTGGTTGACGCGCTGGGCAATCCCATTGACGGTAAAGGCCCGATTAAAAGCAAGCAAAAGCGCCGCATCGAAGTCAAAGCGCCGGGCATTATTCCGCGCCAGTCCGTTTTCGAGCCGATGCAATCGGGGCTTAAGGCCATCGATGCGCTGGTTCCCGTCGGCCGTGGCCAGCGCGAGTTGATCATCGGCGACCGCCAGACCGGTAAAACGGCTGTGGCGGTGGACACGATCATCAACCAGAAAACGACAAACGCTGCTGCAAAGGATGAAAAAGAGAAGCTCTACTGTATTTATGTTTCCATCGGTCAGAAGCGCTCCACCGTGGCGCAGTTGGTGAAGGAGCTGGAAGAGCAGGGCGCAATGGAATACTCCATCGTGATTGCGGCAACGGCCTCCGAAGCGGCGCCGCTGCAGTACTTGGCCCCTTACACGGGTGCGGCGATGGGTGAGTTTTTCCGTGATAACGGCATGCACGGCCTTGTGATCTATGACGACCTTTCGAAACAGGCCGTAGCGTATCGTCAGGTGTCCCTTCTGCTCCGCCGTCCCCCCGGACGCGAAGCTTACCCGGGTGATGTTTTCTACATTCACTCCCGCTTGCTGGAGCGCGCGGCGAAGATGTCCGATGAAAACGGCGGCGGTTCCCTGACGGCGTTGCCGATCATTGAAACGCAGGCGGGCGATATTTCCGCTTACATCCCGACCAACGTGATTTCCATTACCGACGGCCAGATTTTCCTTGAAACCGGCCTGTTCTTTAAAGGCATTCGTCCGGCGATCGATGTGGGCGCGTCCGTTTCCCGCGTGGGCTCGGCGGCGCAGATCAAGGCCATGAAACAGGTTGCCGGTACGATCAAGCTTGAGCTTGCCCAGTACCGTGAGATGGAAGCTTTCGCGCAGTTTGCCTCTGATCTGGACGCTTCTACGCAGAAACTGCTGGCTCGCGGCGCGCGCCTGACGCAGCTTCTCAAGCAGCCGCAATACTCCCCGCTGACGGTGGAGGAGCAGGTTTTCGTGATTTTCGCGGGAACGCGCGGCTATCTGGATGGTGTGCCGGTGGAGCAGGTCAACCTGTATGAAGCGCGTTTGCTGGAATCCATCCGCAGCGCGGGCAGCAAGATACTGGAGAAAATCCGCACCGAGAAAAAGCTGGATGAGAAACTCGAAGAGGAAATGAACAAGTTCCTGGCCGATTTCACGAAGGGTTTTTCCGCGGGCAAAAAAGAAGCGGCGTAATTACTTAAATGAAAGGCTTGAGTAACAGATTTTATACAACAGTTTTTTTTAGAGGAAGAAAGACACTTTTAGCGCATGCAATAAGAGTGGCACAGGAAGAAAGGGCTGGCTGGCTTGTCGCTGACACACATAGTTGGACCCCCCGCGTGGCGACAGCGAAATCGTTAGGTGATGCAATGCCGCGTTCTTCAGTTGAAACAAACTATGTAATGAAGGTAAGTCCCGGCGGTTTTAAATGGGGCCCTTTGGTTAAAAATGTATCAATGCCAGGAATGTACACAGGTATAGAAAACAGAGAAAGATGCCCAGTTTAAGAGAATACAGAGACCGGATTAAATCGGTTAAATCGACCCGCAAGATTACCTCCGCCATGAAAATGGTGGCGGCCTCCAAGTTGCGCAAGGCGCAGGAGCAGGCCGAGGCTTCCCAGCCTTATGCGCAGTCGATGGCGGCGATGCTGGCCCGCGTGGCGAAAAACGTCGTGGTGAACGAAGGAAGTTCCAAGCTGCTGGTGGGGACGGGCAGCGAACAACGCCACCTCATTGTGCTTGTAACCGCGGATCGCGGTCTGTGCGGCGGCTTTAATGCCAACGTGGCTAAGGCTGCCCGTAACAAGATTATCGAACTGCGCGGGGCGGGCAAAGACGTTTCAATCCTTTGTGTGGGCCGTAAAGGCCGCGATGCCCTGCGCCGCGGTTTTGGTTCCGATATCTGGCACAGCTTTATGGGCCTGATGGGCAAAAGCAAAATCGAGTTCGCCGAAACCGCCAAGATCACGGAATACATCCTTGAGAAATTCGAGGAAGGCGCGTTTGATGTCTGCACGATGATTTATAACAGTTTCCAGTCCGTCCTGGTTCAGGCGCCGACCGTGCAGCAGTTAATCCCCTTCAAGCTGCCGGAAGGGCATGAAGAGCAGGAAGAAGAGACATCGGGTGAACCCGTTTCTCCTTACGCCTTTGAGCCGGAAGAGGAAAAGATTTTGCAAAGCCTGCTGCCGCGCAATATAGCCGTGCAGATTTACTCCGCCCTGCTGGACAGCGCGGCGGGTGAGCAGGCGGCGCGTATGACGGCGATGGATAACGCCACTCGCAACGCCGGGGACATGATCAAGGACCTGTCGCTGCAATATAACCGCGCCCGTCAGGCCTATATTACGAAGGAACTGATTGAAATTATTTCCGGTGCGGAAGCCGTTTAGGCGCTATTGTCCATGAATTGTATGTGTTTGAAGGGCTTTTTATTTACGGAGGAATGGTTTATAGACATAAGAATGTTAACATAAACTGAGTAAAGGGAGACTAAAAAATGGGAGTAATAGTAGCAGGTACGATAAGGCAAGCCACAGAAAGTGACATTGAAGAGTTGGGGCTTGATAAAACAAGAAAAGAAGCAATGGCAGCGTTTGCTGCCGCTCAAGGTGTTGATCACGTGGATATTCCTGACTGTCATACCGCTGCGTGGAAAGAAGACCACGGTATGGAAGATGGTATTTTAAGGATACCCGTGGAGCTGCTAACCGCAGAGCGCTAATAAAGTTTTTTAAAAAGAGGAAAAAGAAAACATGGCAAAAGCAAAAGGTAAAATTCTGCAGGTTCTGGGCGCCGTTGTGGACGTTCAGTTCGAGGAAGGTGAAGTTCCCGCGATTTTGAACGCGCTGGAGACGAACAACAACGGTCAGAAGTTGGTTCTGGAAGTGGCGCAGCACCTTGGCGAGAATACCGTGCGCGCGATTGCCATGGATATGACGGACGGTCTGGTGCGCGGCGCCGAGGTTGTCGATACCGGAAACTCCATTCAGGTTCCGGTCGGCCCCGAGGTTCTCTCCCGCATCATGAACGTGACGGGCGAAGTTATCGACGAAGGCCCGGCCCTGAAAACCAAGCAGAAATGGGGCATTCACCGCGAAGCGCCCGCTTTTGCCGATCAGGCGACGGAAGTCGAGCAGCTCGTAACCGGTATTAAGGTTGTCGACCTGCTGTGCCCCTATGCCAAGGGCGGCAAGATCGGCCTGTTCGGCGGCGCCGGCGTGGGCAAGACCGTGCTCATCATGGAGCTGATCAACAACGTCGCGAAGGCGCACGGCGGTTACTCCGTGTTCGCCGGCGTGGGCGAGCGTACCCGTGAGGGTAACGACCTCTACCACGAGATGGTCGAGTCCGGCGTTATCGTCGAGGACGGCCCGGGCTCCAAGGCCGCGCTGGTCTACGGTCAGATGAACGAGCCGCCGGGTGCCCGTGCGCGCGTCGGCCTGACCGGTCTGACCCTGGCCGAGTACTTCCGTGACGAGGAAGGCCAGGACGTGCTGTTCTTCGTCGACAACATCTTCCGCTTCACCCAGGC
>CAZBNG010000082.1:0-9853 GCA_964493095.1 uncultured Pseudobdellovibrionaceae bacterium | reverse complement strand
CAATAGTCCCAATGTTACAGTGCGGCTTGTTCCGCTGAAATTTTTCCTTTGACATTTTTTAGTCTCCTTTTTTCTAAATCTTTAAATTGTTAAGCGCCGAGGCTTTCTTTCACCTGCTGTGCCACCTGCGCCGGTACCGGCTCGTAGTGGTCGAACAGCATGGTGTATTGCGCGCGGCCCTGAGACATCGAGCGCAATGTGTTGATGTAACCGAACATGCTGGCCAGCGGTACGAAAGCGTCAATCACTTTCGCGTTACCGCGGTCGCCCATATTGTTCACCTGTCCGCGGCGGGAATTCAGGTCGCCGATAATGTCGCCCATATATTCCTCGGGCGTTACAACTTCGACCTTCATCATCGGTTCGAGCAACTGGGGACCGGCTTTTGCCATACCTTCCTTGAAGGCAGCTTTCGCGGCGATTTCGAACGCCATAACGGATGAGTCAACATCGTGATAGGCACCGTCAACCAGACGCACTTTGAAGTCCAGAACCGGGAAGCCGGCGATAATACCTGTTTCCTTGGCAAGCTCGAGACCCTTTTGAACGCCGGGGATGTATTCCTTGGGAATGGCACCGCCCACGATTTCGGATTCGAACACGAAACCTGAGCCGGGTTCGCCGGGCTCGAAAACAACGGAAAGCTTCGCGAACTGACCGGAACCGCCGGTTTGTTTTTTGTGGGTGTAATCCACTTCGGCAACCTTGGTGATGGATTCGCGGTAAGCAACCTGAGGCGCACCGATATTCGCTTCCACTTTGAATTCGCGCTTCATGCGGTCGACAAGAATATCAAGGTGAAGTTCGCCCATACCCTTAATAATGGTCTGGCCGCTTTCATGGTCGACGGCCACACGGAAGGAAGGGTCCTCGGAGGCCAGACGCTGAAGCGCCTGTGACATTTTCTCCTGGTCGGCCTTTGTCTTGGGCTCCACGGCGATCTCGATAACCGGCTCGGGGAATTCCATGCGCTCCAGAACGATCGGCTTGGCGGGGTCGCAAAGCGTATCGCCTGTTGTGGTGTCTTTCAGACCTACAAGCGCCACGATATCACCGGCCTCGGCATATTTAATTTCTTCGCGGTTGTTTGAGTGCATCAGAAGCATACGACCGATACGCTCTTTCTTGTCCTTAACGGAGTTCACCACGTAAGAACCAGATTCCAGCTGGCCGGAATAAATACGAACGAAAGTCAGAGAACCCACAAACGGGTCGTTCATGATTTTGAACGCAAGGCCGGAGAACGGGGCTTCGTCTGATGGCGGACGGGTATCATCCTCGTCGCTGTCTACTTTTTTGCCGCGCACGTTACCGGCGTCAATCGGAGAGGGAAGGAAGTCGGCCACAGCATCCAGAAGCGGCTGAACGCCTTTGTTCTTGAACGCGGAACCGCACATCATGGGAATAAGCTTGGAAGTAACCGTACCTTTGCGGATACATTTCTTCAGCGTTGCCATGTCAGGCTCTTTACCTTCGAGGTATTGCTCCATGGCATCGTCATCCATTTCGACAGCCATTTCGATCATTTTTTCTCGGTATTCCTGCGCCTTGTCTTTCAGGTCTGCAGGGATTTCGCTTTCTACGAATTCTGCGCCCAGCGTTTCGGCCTTCCAGATAATCGCCTTCATCTTGAGCAGATCAACGATACCTTCGAAATTGCTTTCTTCGCCGATGGGCAGAGTAAGAACGAGAGGATTGATACCAAGGCGTTTCTTAACGCTCTCGATACAGTCGTAGAAATTCGCGCCGATTTTATCCATCTTGTTCGCGAAAATAATACGGGGAACGCGGTACTTATCGCCCTGACGCCATACGGTTTCGGTCTGGGGCTCAACGCCCTGGTTACCGTCCAGAAGACATACAGCGCCGTCCAGAACGCGCATGGAACGCTCCACCTCAATCGTGAAGTCCACGTGGCCGGGTGTGTCGATAATGTTGAAACGCATTTTCTCGCCGGGGTTCGTCCCTTCGGCCGGGCCCGTCCAGAATGTAGTCGTGGCGGCAGAAGTAATCGTGATGCCACGCTCCTGCTCCTGCTCCATCCAGTCCATCGTCGCCGCACCGTCATGCACTTCGCCGATCTTGTGCGATTTACCTGTGTAATACAGGATACGCTCTGTCGTCGTAGTTTTACCGGCATCGATGTGCGCCATGATGCCAAAGTTACGGTAACGTTCTATCGGGGTCTCGCGTGTCATTGTTCTATTTTTAACTTTCTGCTATTCTCTGTTTTCGTTTTATTTTACCAACATAGTCTATCTGGAAGGCGCCCTACGCATACCTGCAAGCTTGGGATATGGATGTTTCCAAGCCGGTTTGGGTTGTTCAACGACACTACGCCCAGCACTTCCCGCCTGCACCGGAGAGCCGGAAGTACCTCTAAGGTGGGGATTAATTCCGGCAAGAACACCTCTCACCGCCTGTTCAGGATCCAATCCACACTCTTGGAAATGAAAGGCCATCTCTGCCGCAATTCTTCTCGACCTCTCCGGGTTCTCCCCGTGTGCGGCGTCATAGCCCGTAATAATCCGAAAGGCCCGCCCTAAAGGTGTATTGTCAGTATCTAAGCTTCCCATAAAAAAAACCCTCTCCTCATTTGCTTTTTAGCAAAATATCTTTACCACCTGTAATGCGCGAACGCCTTGTTCGCATCCGCCATCTTATGGGTGTCGTCGCGCTTTTTCACCGCATTGCCGCGCTCATTCGCTGCATCAAGCAATTCATTCGCCAGACGGTCGGTCATTGTGTTCTCGCTGCGCTTGCGGGCGGCTTCGATAACCCAGCGCATGGCCAGAGCCATCGCGCGGTCGCTGCGCACCTCCACCGGAACCTGATAAGTCGCACCGCCAACACGGCGTGAGCGTACTTCCAGACGGGGACGCACGTTTTTCAGCGCGTCATGGAAAAAACGAAGGCCCTTGCTTTTCATCGCAATAGAATCACTTCCGCCTGTTTCGCCTTCTTTGTCGTCATCGGATTTGTTCTGGTTCGCGGCTTTGCCTTCCAGAATTTCAATCGCGCCGTAAACGATACCCTCGGCAACGGATTTCTTGCCATCAACCATGATGTTGTTGATGAATTTGGACAAAACCATATCCCCGAACTTAGGATCGGGAAGGATTTCTCTTTTTTCTGCTCTATGGCGACGTGACATTATATATGACCCCCTGCTTATTTCGGACGTTTCACGCCGTAGCGGGAACGTGATTGTTTACGGTTGTTAACCCCTTGCGTATCAAGCGCACCACGGATGATCGTGTAACGAACGCCCGGAAGGTCTTTCACACGACCGCCGCGTACAAGCACAACAGCGTGCTCCTGCAGGTTGTGGCCTTCGCCGGGAATATAACAGATCACCTCGTGACCGGTTGTCAGACGAACCTTCGCCACTTTACGCAGAGCGGAGTTCGGTTTCTTCGGCGTTGTCGTATAAACGCGCGTACAAACGCCGCGGCGCTGCGGGTTACTTTTAAGCGCGCGGTTTTTCTTTGCTTTTACAACTTTTTCCCGGGGCTTCCGGATCAACTGTTGAATGGTTGGCATATGCTAAGGCCTCTTTATTAATCTCGTTTTTACAACTCTCTTGTCATCCTGAAGGGCTTCCGCTCTGAAGGATCTCACTTCCACTGCATGAGATCCTTCGCTTCGCTCAGGATGACAGGCGGTGTTTGTTATGGAGGTCTGCATATAGCGCTTTGTTAAGCGCAAAGTCAACGATTTTCAGCCGTTTATCGCCGAAACATGACATTCTTGCAGAGCATCCTTTATCCGGATGATGCGCCTTGCCGGAATTACAAACTTCCCCAAGGCACCCGAATTTCGCGCGGACTATAACCGCAAGCCCCCGCCCCGTCAAGGAAAAAACATTGGAAAAAGAAAAGGGCCTAATCAACCCTCCTCTTCCCTGCTGCTTTTCCTTGACTTTAGAGGGCCAGGTCAGCCAATGCCGCATCCGCGATTGCCTGAGCCTTTTCATTAATGGCGTTATTCACTCTTTCTTGGATTTGATCTGAAGAAGTCCCGAACTCTTGACGTGCCGTCTCCCCTCTTTCACGGAGTTTTTTTATTTCATCCGCGGCTGATTTAAACATTGAACTTAATTTTTTTTCAAATCCGTCTATAGGTGCCTGTAGTGAGGAAACAGATTCCTCTAAGGTACTTTTAACAATTTGTGGAAGCCTGTTTTGAATGTCTCTTCTTTCGCGCTCCTCCAGCAACCTTTTTCCAAAAAAATTATTTACTGCCTGATCAGCGGCTAAAACTGCGCGACAGGCAGAAAAAGTGTCATCAGAGTTCTCTGCTAGTAGAGTCTCCCTCGTCGCTTCAAAAGCCAAACGGATTTTTTCAGGATGATCTTTGGGCGTAAATCCTTTTATGTCTTCTTCTGTAACGCCTAATCCTTTCGCCTTTTCTAAAAGCTGCGAGAGAGATTCTACACTTTCAAAATCTGCCGTGTTAAGGTTTGCCTGTCCCTCTACTACGGCGGCAATATAGTCCTGCTTGATAAGATGCATGAAAATATCTACTACGGAGTCATGAGCACACAGCGTTTTTAAGGATACAGAACGTGTTCTGGTACGCCATTCTTCCCTCACTATATCGGATGCCGGAGAGAAACCCATATAACCATACTCCTCCGGCCTACGGCCAACAACTTCTCTATGAGTATATCCTTCGTCCCATCTAAATTGCTTGAGGTCTGACGGCAATTGGCTGAAACTGTAATCGGGGTTCGACAAAGTCTTTTTTAGAAAATTCAAACCCGCCTTTTTTGCACTGTTAGAATCGCTATATTTTTTCACAGCTTTACTCCTCAACTTTAATTTTTTCATAAATACGTAACAGTCATAGGCACGCACAAAAAAATATGTCAATAAAAAACCACCTTTCCAAACGGGAAGGTGGTTTTTTTATTTTAATTGGTTGATCTTAAAACTTTTAGCCGTTCGCGGCCTCCCTGCACTGTTCCTCGATGGCCAAGGCTTCGTCTTCAGAGCCTTCCAGAGCGCCTTCCTGCGCTTGCTGCGCGGCGATGGCTTCGGCGTCTCTTCCGGCGGCGACGCGTTTAACGTCGTTCACATAAGCGCCCGTCCCGGCCGGAATCAGGCGGCCCACGATCACGTTTTCCTTCAGGCCGTTCAGGCGATCAACCTTGCCGTTAACGGCGGCATCGGTAAGAACGCGTGTCGTTTCCTGGAAGGACGCGGCGGAGATAAAGCTGCGTGTTTGCAGAGACGCTTTGGTAATACCCTGCAGAACCGGCTTGCCTTCCGCTGGAAGTTTGCCGTCGGCAATGTATTTGTTGTTGATCTCTTCGAATTCCTGACGGTCCGAAAGCTCACCCACCAGCCATGTGGTGTCGCCGACAGCCGTGATCTCGATCTTTTGCATCATCTGGCGAACAATCACCTCGATGTGCTTGTCGTTGATCTTCACGCCCTGCAGACGGTAAACGTCCTGCACTTCGTTGGTCAGGTAGTCGGCCAGAGCCTCCACTCCCATAACATCGAGAATGTCGTGCGGTACCAACGCACCGTCGAGCAGACGGTCACCTTTGCGCACGAAGTCGCCTTCATGCACGGCCAGATGACGGCCCTTCGGAATAAGGTATTCGCGGGCTTCCTCGCTGGCGTCAGCGGGTTTCACAACGATACGGCGCTTGGACTTGTAGTCCTTGCCGAATTCCACATAACCGTCGATCTCGGAAATAACCGCGAAGTCCTTCGGCATGCGAGCCTCGAACAATTCGGCCACACGCGGCAGACCGCCGGTAATATCACGGGTTTTCGATGTCTCGCGCGGAATACGGGCGATCACGTCACCGGCCTTGACCTCCTGCTCGCTCTCCACGGAAAGAATGGAGTCCACGGACAGGTAGTAGTTCGCGGGCAAGCCGTTGGGAAGCTTGATCACGTTACCCTTCTTATCCAGCAGGGAGATACGTGGCTTCAGATCACCGCCCTTCGGCTGTGAACGCCAGTCGATCACCTTTTTGGAGGCGATGCCTGTGGCTTCGTCAACGTCGTCGGTAATAGACACACCTTCCACGAGGTCGAAATAATGGGCCACACCGTCTTTTTCCGTGATAACTGGAATGGTGTAGGGGTCCCACTCGGCCATTTTATCGCCGGCCTTGATGTTCGCGCCGTTTTCAACCAGCAGACGGGAACCGTAAGGCACGCGGTGCGTGGCCTTGGTGGCGCCCTTCTTATCCTTCAGAAGAATCTCGGTGTTACGGCCCATGACGATGGCAACGCCTTGCGAGTTTTTCACGACGTTCTCGTGAACAATCTCGATCTTGGCATCCATGTTGGCTTCCACGTGGGAACGCTCCGCGCCTCTTTGCGCCGCGCCGCCGATGTGGAAAGTACGCATGGTCAGCTGGGTGCCGGGCTCGCCGATAGACTGGGCGGCCATAACGCCGATCGCCTCGCCGATATTCACCTCGGTGCCGCGCGCAAGGTCACGTCCGTAACACTTGGAGCAGATACCGTCGCTTTCACCTTCGCAGGTCAGAACGCTGCGCACCAGAACCTCGTCGATACCGGCGGTTTCAATGCGCTCGGCAATCTCTTCGTTGATGATTTCCGCGGCTTTGGCAATAACCTCGCCGGAAAGCGGGTCCTTGATCGTGACAGCGGATGCACGGCCCAGAATACGCTCGGACAGGGATACGACCACATCCGCACCGTTCATGACAGCGCGCATGGAGATACCCTTCTCCGTACCGCAATCGGTTTCGGTGATGATGGCATCCTGCGCCACGTCAACCAGACGGCGTGTCAGGTAACCGGAGTTCGCAGTTTTCAGAGCCGTATCGGCCAGACCCTTACGCGCGCCGTGTGTGGAGTTGAAGTATTCCAGCACAGACAGACCTTCTTTAAAGTTAGAGATAATCGGCGTCTCGATAATCTCGCCTGACGGCTTGGCCATCAGACCGCGCATACCCGCCAGCTGGCGGATCTGGGCTGCAGAACCCCGCGCGCCGGAATGGGCCATCATGTAAACCGCGTTCAGATTACCTTCCTCGACATTGGAGATTTTCGCCATCATCGCATCGGCAACGTCATCGGTACATTTCGACCAGATATCAACCACCTTGTTGTATTTCTCACCCTTGGTGATAAGGCCGTCCTGATATTGCTGTTCGAACTCGCCGACTTTCGCCTTGGCTTCGTCAACCAGCTTTTGTTTTTCTTCCGGAATGATGAGGTCATCTTTACCGAAGGAAATACCGGCAACGCAGGCGTATTTAAAGCCGAGCTTCATCATACGGTCGCAGAAAATCACAGTCTCTTTCTGGCCGCAGTGACGGTAAACCTTCTCGATCACGTTGGAAATCTCACGCTTTGTGAGCACCTGATTGATCATAGAGAACGGCACGTTCGGGTTACGCGGCAACAGGTCGGAGAGGATAATACGGCCCGGCGTGGATTCCACGATCACGGTTTCCGGATTTCCTTCCGCGTCCACGCCGTGATAACGGCACTTCACCTTGGCGTGCAGGGAAAGAACGCCCTGCTCCAGCGCGTGCATAATTTCGCCCGCACCGCGGAAGATCATGCCCTCGCCCTTTTGTTTCTCAAGGCCAAGCGTCATGTAATACAGACCCAGAATAATATCCTGAGACGGCACGATAATCGGCTTGCCGTTGGCGGGTGACAGAATGTTGTTTGTCGCCATCATCAGGCAGCGTGCTTCAAGCTGAGATTCAATCGACAGCGGCACGTGAACGGCCATCTGGTCACCATCGAAGTCAGCGTTAAACGCTGTACAGACCAGCGGGTGAAGCTGAATGGCTTTACCTTCGATCAGAACGGGTTCGAACGCCTGAATGCCAAGACGGTGCAATGTCGGCGCACGGTTCAGCATCACGGGGTGTTCGCGGATAACTTCTTCCAGAATGTCCCAAACTTCAGGACGCTCTTTTTCCACCATCTTCTTGGCGGCTTTCACAGTCGAAGCCATGCCGTAAATTTCAAGCTTGTGGTAAATGAACGGTTTGAATAGCTCAAGCGCCATTTTCTTCGGAATACCGCACTGGTGGAGTTTCAGCTCGGGTCCAACCACGATCACGGAACGGCCGGAATAGTCCACGCGCTTTCCAAGAAGGTTCTGACGGAAACGACCCTGCTTACCCTTAAGCATATCGGAAAGAGATTTCAGCGGGCGCTTGTTAGCGCCGGTAATCACACGGCCACGACGACCGTTATCGAACAATGCGTCAACGGATTCCTGCAGCATACGCTTTTCGTTACGCACGATAATGTCGGGCGCACGAAGCTCCATCAGGCGCTTCAGACGGTTGTTACGGTTGATCACGCGGCGGTATAGATCGTTCAGATCTGACGTCGCGAAACGGCCGCCATCCAGCGGAACCAGCGGACGAATTTCGGGCGGCAGAACGGGAACCGTGTCCAAAATCATCCATTCGGGACGTGTGCCGGATTCAATGAAAGCCTCAAGCAGCTTCAGACGCTTCACAAGCTTCTTACGCTTGGCTTCGGAACCTGTCTCGCGCAGTTCTTCCTCGACCTTGATTTTCTCTTCTTCCATGTCCAGAGACTGGAGAATTTCTTTCATCGCTTCGGCGCCGATACCGGCGCGGAAATTCTCCTCGCCGTATTCGTCTTGCGCGTCGATATATTCTTCCTCGGACAAAAGCTGGAAGGGCTTGAGCGGCGTCATGCCGGGCTCGATCACGATATAGGCTTCGAAATACAAAACCTTCTCAAGGCTCTTGAGCGTCATGTCCATCATCAGGCCGATACGTGACGGCAATGATTTCAGGAACCAGATATGAGCAACCGGAGAGGCCAAAGAAATGTGGCCCATGCGCTCGCGGCGAACTTTTGTCAGCGTGACTTCCACACCGCATTTCTCGCAGATAATGCCTTTATACTTCATGCGCTTGTACTTACCGCACAGACATTCGTAATCCTTGATAGGGCCGAAGATACGGGCGCAGAACAAACCGTCTTTCTCGGGCTTGAAGGTACGGTAGTTAATGGTTTCCGGCTTTTTCACCTCACCATAGGACCAGCTGTTGATCTGCTCTGGAGATGCAATCGATATCCGGATGCTGTCAAAGCTCTGCGGTCCTGTGGGTTGACCAAATAAGTTCATCAGTTCATTCATTTTTTTTCGCCCTTTTCTTTCCTTAATCGTCATTCCGGCGAAAGCCGGAATCTATTCAAATTTCAATTCATATGCCTGTAATTTTACCTTTTATCCTTCAGCAAAATTTTTAAATTCCTTCAAAAGTTCTTCTAAATTCAAAGCTCCTCCGGCCCCATGAAAAACATACTTGTCCGACCAAACATGTATCCAATCTTCTTTTGTTCTTTCTATTTTCTTTATCTCCAGAAGCTTGCCTTCCAAATCTGTCTCTTCAAGATTGACCTTTAAAAACCACCCGGGATTGTCCAACGTGCCTATTTCAACACCGCATTGATGCTCCCAATCACCATCACACTGGCTTGCATACCATTCCTGAATCCACGTTATTGAATCCATATTCCTTCGTTTCTTCGCTCCTTCGCGTTTAAACCTTCTTCCCATGGATCCCGGCTTTCGCCGGGATGACATGTCTCTTTACTGCTGGCTCTGTTTCAGATCAACGTTCAGACCCAGCGCCTTCAGTTCTTTCGTCAGAACGTTGAAGGATTCAGGGATACCAATCTCGAAGTTGTCTTCACCGCGAACAATCGCTTCGTAGACTTTCGATCTTCCGGCCACATCGTCGGATTTAACGGTGAGCATTTCCTGAAGCGTGTAAGCCGCGCCGTAAGCCTGCAGCGCCCACACTTCCATCTCACCGAAGCGCTGACCACCGAACTGAGCTTTACCGCCC
>CAZBNG010000081.1:0-9873 GCA_964493095.1 uncultured Pseudobdellovibrionaceae bacterium | reverse complement strand
CGATATGGATCGACGTTGTATGATCCTTTGTCTTTGGCATCAGGACCAGCCGGTAGCCGTCAAATTCAACCAGCGTTTCTTCTTTCGGCCATGTGACCTGACAATCCACAGCCATGTTCAGAAAATTTGAGTTTGGCGTCAATTTCAGATATTCAGCACGTCTCTGTCTTTCAAGCTCCTCGTCTGTCTCAGGCTCTTCCGGGTAAACAACCGGCGGCATAGCGGCTTCGCGCTCAAGGCTTTGCACTATCGGTCTAAAGAACGAAGGATAGAAATTCATTTCGCTCGTAACAGCGTTAATCATTTCTGAAGGGTTGTAGGTTCTTTCTGCGCCGGGCTGTAACAGCGATACAGCATGTTTGTCCACATAGTAGGTGACTTTTGTTTCATCGCCGGACTTGTAGTGGATGGCGGCTCTGCCATAGCCGTTCGTGTAGATTTCGCTATCCGAGACGGTAACTTTAATCAATGTCTCCAGAACGGCAGGACTGGCCACAATCGCTTCCAGCGCCTTACAAAAAGTTTCAGCGTTTTGAAAGGCCGCGTCCGGACCGCCGACAGGATGCAGGGTTTTTAGTATCAGGGCGGTATGACCGGCAAAGCCGATTTCTGGCGCAACAAGGGACAATATCCCGGCGGCGATTTCTTCATGCGTCAAGTGCTGAGCGTTTCTTACACGCCCCTTCGGGAGCAGATTATATCCACGCAGCTTATCAAAACGCGTGGACACATGACCGTAAGGTTGGCTGGACATATGAATATTGCTGATTTCATCTTCCAGAATAGCTTCAAGCTGCCGTGCTATCATTGTTTATTCCTTTCACGACACGCTTCGGTCAATCGTTTTTATGTAGGAGGTTCTCGCAATATGTACAAAGCGACGTATTATCAACAGCTACGTTATCAGGGGTAAGTCCGGTATGGCAACGTGCGCACTTGTCCAGCGTTTCGCCGCACCACAGGCAGCCGACTTCATCTGCAATCACGTAAGCGGTTACGCCACACTCAATACAGGTATTAAGTGGATCATCGTCCCCATCCTTTACGGCGATATAACGGTCTGCCTCGAACATTTTTTCCAGCGAATATTCTATCAACATTTCCGGCGGGGCTGCCTCACCACATGCCCGGCACCGACAAAACATTTCATGCGGGTCCGTGTTCTCAGGGTCTTCCTGCTCAACAAGTTCTGCTTCACAGATCGGACAAAGCCTCTTCATTTCTGCCAAATATGTGGAGTTCCATTCTATGTTGTCGAACGTGGCCAAACACTCGGCCCGTTCACGCTTATAGACCTCGCGTACCTCCAGCATTGTTCCCCATGCGTCCCCGAGAGCTTCTGCCGGGATTTCATCCAGCAAGCGGAAAAGGTCTGTGACAACGGGGAAGGCGCGGGCTATAGCTTCACGTACCGCTTCAACAGAGGCTTCTGTATAAAAATGCTCAATCTGGTTTCTGATAGTATTTAAGCTGGCAAGGGCTGCCTGATCTATGGACAGGTCAAAATCTTTGAAGCGCCGAGCTATGTCCTGAAAATCTATGGTTCGATTTGTGTCGGGCTGAAATTTGACGCCGTTATCGCCATCTGGCACCGGCTTATAGCGGGCGCTAAGTATATCGCGTGGATCAGCTTCCGGGGCTGCACGTATTAAAACCTCTTTGGCGAGAAGTAATATTCCTGCATAAAAATTGCGGACAGCCGATAACGCCCGACGGGGATCGCTAGCCTCAAAGTCTTCTATGCCGATCTGTATAGATTGAATGGCATTGTTGTATATGCTGTCCATGACTACTTCACCAAAAAGATTGTTCACACAATTTTTTACATTTTTTTCAAAAAAATACGACCATTGATTTTATTGAAAAAAATAGCCGCGTATTGGATGAAAACCTACAATATGTCGGTTTTATTTAGTGTTTTCAATTAGTTATGGTTCTTTTTGGGTTGTCTCAATTATCAATCGCCGCTATATTTTTCATGTACGAACACACGAAACCGTAAAACTTCATGCGGGAGGAACAACAACATGCAAACGGCAGAAAACAAAAACGAAGCGAACAGGGAGCCGCCTTTACCAAGGCTATCTTTTGGCCCCGTCGGGGCTGCGAACGTCGCCGGTATCGGCCTGACCAAGCTCTACGAAGAGATCAAGTCAGGGCGGCTAAAGGCGAAAAAATTTGGAAAGAGAACGCTTGTGACGGCAGCGGCTCTGGAAGACTGGCTGAATAGCCTCCCTGATTACGAAACTGAAACGCCCCAATAAAAAACCGCCGTGCTTGTCCCACAAGGCGGTTTTTGAAAGTTCTTAGATATGTCTGATAATACCAAGAGCGCGGCGGCGTTGCAAGCCGCTGATCCGCACATGCTTACAGTTCTGGGGTCGGCTCCCAGTCGTAAGCTCAACAAGAAATTTTACCGGAAAAAAGACGGCAACGTCGGCAAGGAAGATTATAGTCTTGCTGCCCAATTTGCTGTCATGCAACAGCGGGTAAATGATATTTACGAGTTGTCGAAGGTTCTGATGGAGCTGGAACAGTCGGCTAATCACGCTGTCATACGCGGCGCTCTCAGAGACGGTGTCCCGGCGACAAAAACGCGCCGTACAAAAAGTAATTTTTCCGATGTTCCGCGCGCGTGGCTTTGCATCGACATTGATAACGTCCCCTGTCCAGATTTTTTGGACGCGCTCATGGAGCCGGAAATGGTTGTTGAATACGTTGCAGGATTGCTGCCGCCGGAATTTCACGACGCCACTTGCCATTTTCAGTTTTCATCATCTTTCGGGACCGAAGGTTTTCTGGACAACGGAACACCCGGCCAAACTTTGAAAGTCCATTTGTGGTTTATGATGGACCAACCGCGCAGCAATGCGGAATTGAAGCGGTGGGCGGGGCATGTAAACAGGCAAGCCAACCGATTGATTGATGTGAGCCAGTATAGCGCCGTTCAGATCCATTATACGGCCAAGCCGGTTTTCGATGGGATACAGGACCCAGTTAGAACCCGCTCGGGATTGCTGGAACGTCTCGATGATGTTGTCAGGCTTGATATTCCGCTTATACAGCCCCCATCCGTTCCGGAGCGCACAGGACAAAAGCTGCCGACAGGCGATGTGACGCCGGGGTTTGATAATTATCTGGAACGGATCGGCGGAGAAGACGGCTTCAATCTCGCTATTTACAAGGCGATCTGGTCCTATCTGGCGACTTGCCGAAATAAAGGTGTCAATGGTGATGAGGAAGAGCTGAAACAGCGGCTGCGCGAGAGAATTGCCAGTGCGGACAAGGGAAGCCGATCCCAAGCCGACATACACCGGTACATGTCCGACGAATACCTGGACGACCAAATCCGACGCGCTTACGAGAAATTCTTGTTACAGACGCAAGCGCAGACCGCGCGTAATTTGCCGCCAACATACCCTGACAAAGCAAAGCCGCTGGCTGAAACGCGCAAGGACACGCAAGATTTCGTTGCGGCGTTCATGTGGGAGACCCGACTGTCATGGGAGAGAGAAAAACAGGCGTATGACCAAGCCTATGATGAATGGCGGGGAGCCAAGAGGGAGGCCGAAGAAAACGGCAAGGTTTTTGCTGTGCCGAAGCCGGTTCCGCCCATGGCACTCATCGACGCTCTGGCTCCGGACGTTGGCGTTGGAAAAACTTTTGCGGCGATTTCACACATTGCGCGTCATATTTACCGGAAACGGTATCTGGACAAAGAGCCTGTCCAGCCCATCGTTATTCTTGTGCCAACTATAGAGCTTGCGGAAGAAATGCGGCTGGAGGCGCTGCGGCAGGGGATTAAAAATGTCGGGATCATGCGGGGGCGATTGCAGGACAATCTGGAAGGTACAAGCAAAAAAATGTGCATGGACCCGAAGCGGATCAAGGCCATCGAGAGTTTTTCTGGAAACGCTCGGGACCATGCTTGTGGAACAGGTGCTGCGGGATATAGTTGTCCGCTGTATGCTCAGTGCGAATATCAGAAACAACGAAAGGCGCTACAAGGTAAAGATGTTGTCATCATGGCGCATAATTATCTTTTCGGTCCGCCGCCGATAAAAAACTTCAAGCCTGAGTTTATTGTCATCGACGAGGACATTACAAAAAGCGCCATACCGGAAGGAAATTTTAGAAATGCGGCGCAGGATGAAAGGGACATACGGCTTGATACTCTGGCGAAGAAAAGGCTGGTGCCGGATACAAAGAAACGGGATAGCAAGAAGAACACCGAGTTTCTTATGGATTGTTCGTACCGGCTCCACAGGGCGTTGCAGGATTGTCCTGAGAAGGAGCTGACCCGGGAGGCTCTAGAGCGGCATAATCTCACGGCGCGTGATTGCAAATCGGCCATGCAGTTAGAGAGGTTGCGAATAAAGGAGCCGGAAGATGTTTTTCCAAAGTTGGACACGGACACGCTTGTGAAGCGGGCCAAAAAAACTGAAAACATGCGTCCATACTATATTCTGACGTCGATGTGGGGGCTGCTGGCAGATTTTCTGGATGACCCGGATCAAACGATCTGCGCCACAGTGCGACGAATTGGGGAGAAAACGCTGCGTATTCTTAAAAAAAGAGAAATCCACGAATGTTATCAGGTTCCGATACTGCTTCTCGACGCTACGTTCAACCCGGAGGTGTTCAGGAGCATTTTTTATGAACCGAACCGCTATCTTTCGGCGGAAGCGCAAAAGCCTCATCAATATGTCCGCCAGATCATTGACACCAATGTCGCCACATCTTCTTTTACCGAAGACAAAAAGCCTGCGCCTATCGCTTATGACGTTTACAATCATATTCAGACATCATCTCGGCTTTTTGCCGGAAGGGGGCGCGGTCCATACGACGTTCTGGTTGTTTTGCCGTTACAGGTGGAGTTTCTATTTTGTGCAGAAGAGTTCTTTCCGCCGCTGCCGGACAATGTGGCCTTGGCCCATTTTAACGCCCTGCGCGGGAAAAACGCATGGGAAGGTGTAGCCAATCTCATCGTCGTTTCACGTTCCTTGCCGCAAGTGTGCGATATTGAGGAAAAAGCCGAAGCTGCGCGACAAGTAGCCATTGCAAGGCTGGAGCCAAACGAGGACGGGCATTATTTCTTTCGGCGTATGGATAAAGCCCTTCGGCTTGTCGATGGATGTGGACAGATCGTGTCTGGACAGTGGTATCATCCGGACACAGTTGCAGAAGGGCTGAGGTGGGGTATTCAGGAAGCTGAGTTGATACAGGCCATAGGACGGGCGAGAGGGGTAAACCGGACCGAAGAAAATCCGCTGGTCATTGATATTATCACCAACACGGCTTTGCCGGTCACGGTGCATGAGACCATGCCGTTATCCCGGCTTGTGCCTGACCGGTTTGATTTCATGGCTATGAACGGGGCGATCCCGAGCAATGGAAAAGATCAGCGCATGGCTTATTCCGGTCTGTACGATACGCCGAAGGCTGCTGAACGGGCATGGGAGAGACTGAAAGGAAATAACCCCCATCTTACTGTAGAGAGTTATATTATAGCGAAATGGGGGGAATTAATTTCGCGCGGGGCCAATCCGCCCGTGACGCACAAGGTGCAGTACCGCAACGACGGTGCGCGTGGTCCGGCCAAGACCTTTATATACAACGCCGTGCTTCATTCATCGCCTCTGGACTGGCTACAAAAACACGTTTCGTCAGATATTATACTGGCTTCCATACCGGAGCCGTTACCATGGGAAGTCGTACAGTTGCCTTGGGACAAGAACAGAACACCACCAGCTCTTATAACGGACAGGAGTGCGCATCTGTTACCGATGCCGGATTTGGACAAGATTAAGCGCAGGCAGCGTACCAAAGACAAGGAACCAACATTCACGGTCGAAGAAATTGGAGACGCCTTCGGTAAAAGCAAAGCTGAGATACAGGAACTGCTCAAAAAACATAAAAATGATGAACAGGCGGTTGTTATTCAGCTTTTACGTGATGCCGTGCCGGTTGAAGGCCGGGCTGCGTATGGAAGATTACCTGAGATGGTCCAAAAAAGATTGGACCATCAATTATTGGATGGACTTCCAACATAGCTATTATTACGTATTGGTGCCTTTGAGGTCTCCCCACTATAGCAGCTTCCTAAACAAAATTTTCTTCTGAAAAAATTAGATTTATCCAACATTTCAGCTCTTCTCGGCTTTTGTCCTTGCGCGGATTTGCTAAAGCGTCCAATATCTTAGCAAGTCTGTCCAATAAAGGACGGACCCGGGGCTTAGTATCCCCTTCGTGAGCGGCTGAGACACTGCCGCAAATGTGTCGCCTTCGGCTTGAGGCCGGTGGCGATGCTATGTACAGGCGCAAGCTAAAAACATCGCGCCGTCTCTCACGAGCGGATACTAACACCGGCCACCAACCCAAGAGGTTGGTGGTTTTTCCGCAAAATGGGAGCCAAAATATGAAAAAAATTATCTTAGTCTTCACAGTGCTGGGGCTATCGGCCTGCGCTTCACCGGTTGCGACGAGCAATCAGCTTCATAAGCAACAAGCGCGTGAAAACTCCGCATGGGACACGATTGGAAACGCGGCAATACAGACGTGCGGCTTCACGCCGGGTAAAACGGTCCAAAAAAGTAAAGCAGTAGAAGAGCGCCGCTGTATTAATGGGTTGATCGACCAACATCTAATGCCGATTGCAGAGTTTCCGGACAATTTGAAAACAATGCAGGGCGCGTTTGTCAACGTGGCCGAGATGTATCAGAACGGCGAAATTTCAGCCGCCGATTATAAATCAAGAATGGAGGGCATTTCTGACAGCTACGATAAAGCATGGATCAGGCTGGCAAACGAGCGAATTGACAACGCCCACAATAATCAACGCGCCTTGGCCAGTTATTCCGGCGCAGTAGCCGCAGGAGCGCAAGGATACAATGAAAGCCGACAAGAGCAGTTCGAGCGTCAGCAAGCCAATCAGCCTGTGACCGTGCATTGCACTGAAGGGCTTGGCACATATCATTGCCAGCAATACTGATCCGGTGGCTGTTATGCGTAACAAGTTTGTTGCTTTCATAATCAGGGTGATCGTGTTTATTTTGTCCGCGATTTTTGCGTGGTTCGGCATTGTGGCTGTGGATATTGTTATCATTCCGTTGGCTTTGGATTACCCCGCAGATTATGACGGACGAGTTTCCCCACCTGCGATACTTATTGGGGCATTTTCAGTCGTGATGCTGTTCCGAAAAATAGTTCTCAAAAAGAATGTCAGAGAGCTTCTTATCGCCTTGATTTTCTATGTTTGTTGTAATGCTGTCGATGTCGCCCTTATCATTGCAGGACAACCGTCTTTGGCTTCTCCATTTGGATGGGCAGGAATTTTGGGTATTGGGTTGTATTTTTTAATCATCAAACCGTTTAAGAAGGGAATGATTGAGGATAATACATGATTACCGGCTCCCGCTTCAAAGACGACCATGACCATGATCTGCAAAGTCAGCAACACGATTGTTACCGAGCAGTGCTGGCCGCGATTGCCGAACGGTGCATACGCCATTATGAAGCAGCGTGCCGTATAATCGGTGCAGAACCGTTAGCAATGTTCAAAAATATTGGGCAGGCCAAGGCCGGTTTCGATCATCGCATCCTGCAATCGGTCCATGACCTAATGGCCGGATATTGGCGCTGGCATACTGGACGCCATGAACCGCACATGCCGGGGCTGGAGCCAAGCGGTATTGACGACTGGAAGGCATGGGTGCAGCAGGAAGTCGATGATTGGGCGCTATACGCGCCGGAGATTGTCCGGCATGTCGTAACGGCCTTGGCACACCAAAACACGGATAACGGATATAAGGCAGAAAACACGGCGATAGAGACCTTGAAAGATCGCTATAGCGCCATGTTCAGTTATTAAGCCCGTTTTTTCTTAAAATAACCTTGAACGACCGTACCGTCTCTAGCCACGCTGTCCACATAGTCGGCCCAGTCCTGCATCATCACCTTGCGCTTGTCGAGAAACTGAGCGCGGTTGTATGCTTCGCCAAGCGGTCCTGCGGCCTTGTGTGCGAGCTGGCACTCAATCACGTCCGGGGCATAATCCAGCTTTTCTCTGATTGTCGTCCGCGCCAATGCGCGAAAGCCGTGCGCTGTCATGCGCCCTTTGAAACCGAGTTTTTTTACGGCCACATTAACAGTGCCGTCGCTGATCGGCTGTCTGGGTTTTATGAGACTAGGGAAGACCCACGGTGTGTTGATAATACCGGTCTCTTCCTGCTGCTCTTTGAATAAGGCGATGGCCTGACGGGATAGTGGAACAATATGTTCTCGGCCCATTTTCATGCGCTCACCCGGTATTGTCCATACTCTCTCTTCAAAGTCGATTTCTTCCCACCGGGCTTTGCGTAGTTCACCGGGGCGAAGAAAAGTAAGCATAGACAACTTAATTGCCCGGCGTGTTCGAGCATACAGCCGGGCATCATTCCGCTCCAGAGCTTGTAACAATTCTGGAATTTCTTTCGGCTGTAGGGCTGCGAAATGCGTCGTCTTGCGTGTTTTAAGAGCGCCCCTTAAATCAACAGAAGGGTCTCGGCTGCATCTTCCCGTTATAATACCGTAGCGAAACACCTGACCGCAGATTTGACGGGCACGACCGGCAATATCAAGAGCGCCGCGCTTTTCAATACGGCGTAAAACATCAAGCAGCGTAGGAGCGTCTATGTTTTTGATTGGTTTCTTGCCGATATACGGGAAAATATCACGCTCCATGCGGTGCATGACGTTGTTGTAGTGGTTTTCGCTCCAGCGGCCTTTCTGGTTTTCGTGCCATTCACGAGCTGTTGCCTCGAATGTATTCTGCGCGTTGCGGACCAAGGCTTCTCTGTTATCTTGCCGGGCTGTGGACGGGTCAATGTCCTGCAATAGCAGCTTTTTGGCTTCATCACGCTTCTCTCGGGCATCAGCCAGTGAGACCAGCGGATACGCACCAAAAGAAATACGTTTTTCTTTGCCGAGATAACGGTATTTGAGCCGCCAGAGCTTGCTGCCGTTAGGCATTATTTCAAGGAATAGCCCGCCGCCGTCGAACAGCTTGTAAGGCTTTTTACGCGCTTCTGCGCCTTTGATTGTTTTGTCGTAGAGTTTCATCTTGCCCCCATTCAGGTTAGCTTGCCCCAGAAACTTGCCCCCAAAAAGTTCCGAAAGAGCATGGTTGAAGAAATTTTACCGTGAAAGCAGATGAAAATAAAGTTGTTTATTTTCAATCACTTACACGGTTAACACTGAATGATAATGAAGGTTTATGAAGAGTAAAATGGAGGCACGGACCGGAGTCGAACCGGTGTACACGGATTTGCAATCCGCTGCATAGCCACTCTGCCACCGCGCCAGATCGTTCGAAATCCGGATAATAGCCAAAGCCGAAGAAAATGCAAGTTTCTATCATCTCCTATCTAGGCGGGCGCTTTTTTTTCTTTTATATTACGCGCCATGACAGACTTTCAGATAGCCCGGACAAACATGGTGGACAGCCAGATACACACGGCGGGCGTGGTATCGCTTGATATTCTTAACGCTTTTGAAACGGTGCCTCGCGAATGTTTCGTGCCGGAGGTGCTGCGCAAAGTGGCTTATAATGACGAGGACATCAATCTGGGTGGCGGGCGTTTTCTGCTTGAACCTGTTACCCATGCCAGAATGGTGCAGGCCGTCGGGCCGCAGGCTGGCGATCTGGTTCTTGATATTGGCGGGGCGACAGGGTATTCCGCCGCTATCCTTTCATCGATGGTCAGTACGGTGGTGGCGCTGGACTTGAGTGAAACAATGTTGCAAAAGGCAACAAAGCTCTGGGGGGAAATGGGAGTTCTTAATGTGATTTCCTACGCCGGGGATATGGCTGCGGGCAACCCTGCCAATGCACCG
>CAZBNG010000080.1:0-10058 GCA_964493095.1 uncultured Pseudobdellovibrionaceae bacterium | reverse complement strand
AGCATACCCTGATCAACCGTAACTTTATTTACGATGCTTCCAAGCAGTTCTTCCATCGGAAGTTCTGCCATGGTGATGTGTTCAATAACTTCATGATCATCAACTTGATTCAGCTTTAAAATATCAATGAGTCCATTTCGTAGCGTATCCATAACGACTTGTTCGATTTCATGGGCCGGGATACGGGCCATGGTGCCTTTCGGATGATCGCGATACTGGATCAAATTTTGGCTGATATAATATCGGTAACGCTTGCCTCCGTTATTTGTGAAATCTGGGCTGTAAGGCGTGCCTTCACAGTCAAACAGCAAGCCTTTCAGCAGATTTTGATCGGTGGCTTTTTTATGGCCACGCTGTGCGGCGGCTTGTGAAGACAATTTTTCTTGAACCGCCTCCCAAATTTCTTGCGGGATAATCGGTTCATGCTGACCATCATAGGTCTGGTCCTTATGCCGGATTTTGCCGATATAGATCGGGTTTTGAAGAATGGTGTAAAGTGCGCCGCGACTATAAGGCTTGCCGCCGATTACATTTCCGCGCTTTGAAATACGCTCCTTGCTGACAATGCCGTTCGCATCCAGCTCCTGTTTAAGAGCAGCAACATTGCCTAATGCCAGATAGCGCTCAAAAATACGGCGGGCGATTTTGGCATCATCATGATTGACGGTGAGTTTTTTGTCATCCGCTTCATAGCCGATGGGCGGGTTGCCGCCCATCCACATGCCTTTCTTTTTGCTAGCGGCGATCTTGTCACGGATACGCTCGGCAGAAACTTCGCGTTCAAACTGCGCGAAGGAGAGCAGGACATTTAAGGTTAAGCGGCCCATGCTGGTGGTTGTGTTGAATGATTGCGTTACGCTGACGAAGGTTACGCCGTGTTCGTCGAAAATCTCGACCAGCTTGGCAAAGTCCATCAGTGAACGTGTTAGCCTGTCGATTTTATAAACGACAACCGTCTGGATTTTTCCTTCTTTGATATCAGCGAGTAATTTTTGAAGGGCAGGACGTTCCAGCGTGCCACCGGAATAGCCGCCGTCGTTGTATTGGGATTTTACCACCTTCCAGCCCTCTGCTCGTTGGCTCATAATATAAGCTTCGCAAGACTCACGCTGGGCATCCAGCGTGTTAAAATCCATATCCAAGCCTTCTTCAGTCGATTTCCGGCAGTATATCGCGCAGTTCTTTATGTCTGGTTTCATGCGGCCTCCTTGTTTTTCAGGCCGAAGAAAGCACGCCCGTTCCATCGGCTGCCGGTGATGTCATTGGCGATCTGCGAGAGGCTGGTGTAATGCTGCCCCTGATAATCAAATCCGTCCGTCTTCACGGTTACGGCATGGCGCGTGCCTTTCCAATTTCGAACCAGCCGCATGCCGGGTTTAAGGGCCGCACATTCCTCATCAAAGCATTTTGGGTTGCGCTTATACTGTTTGATCAGCTGACCCAGTCGAGTTTCTTGATCCTGCGTCAGCCCTTTCCTTGTTTTAAACTCAAGGCTTTTTTCCATCATGGTGCGGCCGATGCCTTTATGCGGCGGCATACCCCATATTTCCGCCCATTTGGCCCGTAATTCTGAAAGTTCTAATTTTTCCTGCATATGGCGCTCCTTTCCTGTGAGATCCATACACGCTTGCCTTGGGCCGGAAGTCCAGTCTAAAGAGCGGATTGCCGGGCTTCATATTCCAGGCGCAGGCGCTCTTGATATTTCATCGTTTCCTGCGCCCCGATTTCCCACTCTTCCATAGTCAGGCTTTGCCGCATATCGGGCGGGCAAGGGTCTTGGCCGATACCGAATACACGCGGCAAAATCAGGTGCTTTTCAGTAAAATGATAAAAGCCGTGCAGATAACGCTGCTCCTTGCGGGCATCCCAAAACACGCCTTCTCTGAACGGGGTAATATAGATACACCCTTCACCGGCATCGCCAAAGTGCGGTTTATAGCTTCCTTGAAGATACTGATATGAGAATCCGTGGCCACCGACAGAATGAAGGGTTTCGATAAGCTGGTCCCGTGTTTCTCGGGCGGGATGCAAAATATCGCCCTTCTTGCGTTCATAAATTCTGCCGTAGGGCAGGTTCCAGCATTCGTCCTGCATGGCAACGGCGGACAGGTTCAAATGAACCCACCCTTCGTTTTTTGCCAATAAATATGCGCTCAGGTCTTCCTCATGCAGACGCTGCATAACCAGCACAATGGCGCCGTTCTTTTTATCATCAAGACGCTGGAGGATGTTCTCATCAAACTGCTGCTGCAATCGTCTGCGCGCGCCTTCTTCACGCACTTCCGCCGTGCTGGCCGGATCGTCAATAACGATAATGTCTGAACCAAGGCCGGTCAGGCGGCTCATAATCGTCATAAATTGGCGGCGGCCACCGAAGCTGGTCCCTAACTTGCCCTTTTCCTCCTTTATAACGGTCGTTGGAAACAGCGCCCGATAGCGCTTTGATTTCATAAGCTCTAAACAGGCATCTTCCAACTCAAGGCCGAGAGCTTTGCTGCCGTGTAGATATAAAATCCGTTTGCGCGGGTCGCGGCCTAATAGCCATGCAGGCAGGGCTATACTGGCGCAGTGGGATTTCAGCATGCGCGGCGGCATGTTGATGATCAGACGCTTACACTCACCGTTTAACACTTTGGTGAGATAATGCGCCATGACGTCAACATGCCAGTTGTGATGGTATTCTGTTGTCTTATGCAGTTCATGAAAACCGAAACGGATAAAGCTGCCGAAATCATGGCGGTATATGTTTTGAATATCTTCACTCTTCATCTTTTTTGCTCCCGTCCTCGTTGAATTGCTTCAGAAAATCTTCGATGATATCCTTATCTTCCGGCAGGGTTTCAAACTCCGGTGAGTCATCCATGATTTTCAGAAACGGTATGCTCTGTTTGATCATTTTCGGATCACCCTGCGCGGCCCCGCGTGCAATCTGCTCCAAGATCATCTGGCGCATGCTTCTGACTTCTACTTTTCCGTCTATGGTGATTTCACGTTCCTTACCAAAGACGGTTTTGATTTCGTCTTCAAAGGTGGACTTACGCTTTTTAGGGCGGCCCAAAGGATTGCCGGATTGACCGGGTTTGTATTGATGGTCTTTGGGTGGCTGATTGTTACGGCGTCCGTCTTCGCGGTTCTCTTTAGTCATTGTTTGATCCTTCCTGTTGCATGATTTCATTGAATGTTTGGCCGGTTTCGGCGTGGATGGCCTGCTCGCCGGTGTAATCCTGCCAGCGACGGATGGTGACATCGCAGTATTTGGGCTCCAGCTCGATACAGCGTGCGATCCGCCCGACCTGTTCGCAGGCGATTAAGGTTGAGCCGGACCCGGCAAACGGGTCCAAGACGATCTCATGACGGTGAGTGCAGTCCATGATGGCATCCGCGACTAAGGCCACAGGTTTGACCGTTGGATGAAGCGCAAGGTCATCTTTTCCATCAAAACTGTTCACGCCGCGATAATCCCAGACGTTACTGCGATATCGGCCGTGTTTGCCGAGCTGAACGTTATTGGTGTGGGACGCAAAGCCGTTTTTAAAAACCGGAACAAATTCATGCTTGCTGCGATAGAGTGATCCCATGCCGCCGTTTGATTTGTTGCATATGCAGATATTTTTGAGCTCTTTGTATTGACCGCGGGCGGCGCTGAGCAGGATATAAATTCCGCGCCAATCCATGCAGATGTAGTGCAGAGATCCATCTTTGCTGAACTCAATAAGCAGAGCAATGACTGTGCTAAGAAACTGCTCAAATTCCTCATCCGACATCTCGCCGCTGGCCATAGCAAACTCATCGTGCTTGATCTTGCCGTTACCGCAGACATGCCCGGAAATCGGAACATTATAGGGCGGGTCGGTAAAGATCGCGTGCGCTGTATCGCCGTTCATCAGCGCCTTATAATTGGACGGCTCTAGAGAATTGCCGCAGAGCAGGCGATGATTCCTTAAGATCCAGATATCACCGGGTTTGGTAATCGGATTTTCTTCAATCTCTGGAACCAGATCAGCTTTATCATCCTTTGCGGGTTCGGCATCTCCCAGCATGAAATCCAGCTCACCGGTATCAAAGCCGATGGCTTCCAATTCGAAATTCAGATCATCGAGTTCTTTGATTTCAATGCGCAAAAGTTCCGGATCGAACCCGGTATTCAGATTGAGCTGGTTATCGGCAAGACGGTAGGCTTTTAATTGTGCTTTCGTTAAATTGCTGACCAAAATGACCGGGATTTGTTTTAGCCCCATTTTTAGAGCGGCGGCATAGCGTCCGTGTCCGGCGACGATTTCATGTTGGTCGTCGATAATGATCGGCGTGATAAAGCCGAATTCCTGAAGACTGTTTTTGATTTGGTTGACATGCCAAGGCGGGTGCTTTTTGGCATTTTTCGGATAGGGTTTAATTTTATCGATATCAACACACATATAAACGAGTGGTGAACCGGTATTTTTTGAGCCGTCGTCAGCTTTTTTGGTTTTGGATGTCATCGACATTCTCCTTTAAATTTTGGAGCTGGATGTCGATGATGATTGGAAAAAGGAGCCAACAAAAAACCGACATCCAGCATTGTTAAAAACAATTGCTAAAATGTCGGCGCCTTCTGGTTCGGTCCTAATGATAGGACGCTACGTTGGCTTTAATGGAACCACCACGTTTAGGTTCTCACCGCCTCAGTCCCGGACTGTCACCGGCTATAGGACTGTCTCGTTAAACGAGCAACTACCTCTCCTGAGAACTTCAATATACTTGAGTTTAGTGAGATTTGTCAATTCGTGTTCAAGCCGTGAGCTCGCGCACCCAGCTTCTCTTTGTACAGATTTTCAATGGCTATGATTTCACGCTGGGTGATGTTGGACGGGAGACTTTGTAGAACAGAAAATTTGAAATTTCGGTGATGATTAGTATGGGCCTTTTGCAGAGCGATGAGTTCTTTATTGCCACCGTGACCGTTCGCCGCATAATCACACCAGCGTTGCCAGACACCGTTACTGCCGTTAGCCGATCCGATATATTGCATACCGGTGCTGGTATCCAGGATCAAATAGACACCATTAACGGCCGACAGGTGATGGCGCCATTCGTAATTGGCATCCGGATTGTTGATCAGGGTTTTGAGCTCATCATATTCAAGAACGAAGTCCAACAGGCCGGGGAAGTTGCCGATATAGCCCCGCGGTAGAAGTTCAACCACTTCCTTCTCCTGCCGGTCATACCACTGATGCCAGGAAATCGCGTTGCTGCCCCAATCGATCACCAGCCGGTCGGCAAAATCATTAAATTCTGGAACGGGTTCGAGGTCGTAATAGTGCTTGCCGTTTTCGGGGCCGGAGCCGTTGATTTTGAAAACGCCGATAAAAACCGAGCGTTTTCGTTCCAGACCGATGAAGGAGACGATGTAATCACAGTCTTTAAAAACGTCCTTGGCTTGCTCGCGCTGATATTGCAGCAGCGCTTCCCGATCCTTCATCACATGGCGATATTCTTCACGGCTGTCTTTGTGCCGGACGATCTTCACCTTCTTGCCTTCCAGCAGCTGTGATTGAGAATTCAAAATTTGCCGTAATGTGATCATTAAACTCCCTTCGCTAGTAAAAAGTCACCAAGATTGCTCTTGGTGACCGGGAGTTAGTAAGTTGCACGAGACAACCGCGACGATTTTTAACCGCGAGGTCTGGACATATATCGCCGCCTCCCGGCCATAAGACCGAAAGGCGGCATCATCACGGCTGATGCCAGCCGCTCGTGCAGGGTTACTAAGCCCCGGAGAATGCAAAATTGCATTCACAACAAGACGTTAGCTTTTTACAGGGACGGTATCAACTGGAATAACACCAAATTTATGTATTCTGAGTTGTTTAATGGACACTCACATAGCTTCTGATATAAAAAAGAGTATCCACGTTTTATTAAGCTGTTTTGGGCAATTTCAAGATAAAGAGGTAACGATGCCAGACGATTATCCATATATGATTTCAAATAATAAAATTTCACAAATTATTGATGCTATTCATAGTGCGGCGAAGCCTCCAAAATTTTCCCACGAAGTGTTGAAACAACTTGGTTTTAGTAGCTCGAATGATAGGGCTGTTATTCCACTTTTTAAACGTCTTGGGTTTTTAAGCGATAACGGAGCGCCTACTGCCTACTATGATGATCTGAAAGATAAAACGAAAAGGGCCGCAGCATTAGGTAATAGAATCAAAGATCTTTACTCAGATCTTTACGCAATTAATACAAAGATCCATGAGGCTGGTGAAGATGAAATTAAGGGAGCCATTTCACGCGTTACAGGAAAAGATGCCACCGCAGTTGCGCGGTATTACGCCACATTTAAAACTTTATGTAGTTTAGCTACGTTTGATGCTATTCAAAAGCCTTCTAAGACAGCAGAGGAACCAGCTAAGAAAGATTCAGAAGAAACTCCTGTGAAAGAAACGCTTGGAAACGCAAATCAGTTGCAGGCAGGATTTCATTACAATATTCAGATACATCTCCCAGCTACGACTGATATTTCAGTTTATAATGCTATATTCAAAAGCCTTAAAGATAACTTGATTATATAAAAGGTGCCCATGAGTAGTACAAGTCAGCTTAAAAAGTTTGTGTTTGATGGATTGCTGCTTGAAGACACTTTTGATCGCCTTGAAGAACAGGGAGTATCTGTAAGAGGTCGTCATGAAATTCCCGTAGACCGGATTGATGAGGCAGACTTCAGTCCTAAAATAATTCACGCCGCAAACAAGATGTCGTCAATATACATAGTATTTTTCTGTTTAGAAAATTCTGTGAGAGAGCTTATTACCGACAGGTTAGCAGAAAGACATGGGGTTGACTGGTGGGATAACTGTGTACCTAAAAAAATAAAAGACTCAGTAGAAAAGTTGAAAGAGCAAGAGGAAAAAAACCGCTATCACAGTCAAAGGTCTTCGTCCGCAATTGGTTACACCATGTTCGGAAATTTAGCCCAAATTATAACTAATAGTTGGGAAGATTTTTCCGACTTATTCCCTTCACAAGCATGGATTAGTTCACGTTTTACTGACCTTGAAATGTCTCGAAACATTATCATGCACACAGGTACTCTGCCTCAAAGTGAAATTGATCGTATAGAAAGCATATGCAGAGATTGGATACGGCAAGTCGGATAATACCATAAAATCGTGTGATAAGATCTCGTACGAAAATTCACTGAAACTTTAAGACTTTTTTACGCGAATAGTGTATTATGAGGTTCATGCGCAAGATATTGCTCGGATTGATGACGTTTTTGATGTTCACGCCTTCACTGGCGTGCGCCATGGCGTTTTGCCTGATGCAATCGGCGCAGGCAGAGGAACAAAAGCCTTGCCACAAGTCTGAAGATGGTAAAAAAGACGGCCCGATGCTGGCGCTGGATTGCATGGGTGTTAATCTGTTTCAACAGGACGCACTGGTCGATGTGCCGCAGCCAGACGGGTCCGTTGATATTATCCATTTCGCATGGACTGATTTAACCGCCAATTACAGTTTCCAGCCCACTGATATTCACGGCATTCGCGGTCCGCCTGATTGGGCCGGGCTAACGTCAAACCAGCCTTCCCTGATACTCACCACGCAGCGTTTCCGCATCTAAACACGCTCTTTTCTTGACGGTTTCACGCCCAAAGAAAGGAGCTTTATTATGCGCGTTTTATTTTTTGTTCTCTTATTGTTTGCCTTTGTGCCCGCAGCTATCGCGGCGGAGGAATATATTTGCCCGATGCATCCGCATATCAGCGGCGAGGAAGGCGATAGCTGCCCGATTTGCGGCATTACGCTGGTGCCTAAAGTCGAAAAAACGTCAGATAACACTGGCCACGAAGGACACAGCACCAATGCGGAAGAAGGCGCACTTCACATTGATTCTTCTTATGTGCAAGCTCTTGGCGTAAAAACCGCTGAGGTGACGCATCACGATTTTGGCCGGAACATTCGTGCTTTTGGTAAAATTGCGCACAGCACAAGACTGGAACATGCGGTGGATGTGCGCACGAAAGGTTGGATTGTTGATCTGCCGGTCGATGCTGTGGGCGATACGGTGAAAAAAGGTGACCTTCTGTTTACGTACTACAGTCCTGATTTGATGACTGCGCAGTCGGATTATCTGATTGGCTCGAAAATTGGCGGGGCCGAGCAGCGTCTGCGCCTGTATGGCATGGATGACAAGGCGATTGCGAAGCTTAAAAAGAAGGGCAAGTTTCTGGAGGAAACGCCGTTTTATGCGCCTGCGGACGGCACGGTAACGATGCTGAATGTACGTAAAGGTGCGCATGTCAATGAAGGCGGCAGCGTTTTAAAATTGCAGGACTTCTCAAAAGTCTGGGTCAATGTAGATGTACCGATGCGGGGCGTTCAGTTTTTGGCTGTAGACATACCGGCGACCGTAACTGTGCCGGAAACGGGTGAACATTACGAAACAAGTGTGGATTTCATTCACCCGGTCAATGATCCGATGAGCCGCACGGTCATGGTGCGCCTGATCCTCGATAATCCGGACGGCATGCTAAAGCCCGATACCTATGTGGATGCCGTGTTTAATGCTGATGTGCAATCGCGTCTCGCTGTTCCGGCAGAGGCCGTTCTGTATGGCGGCATGGGCGCGTATGTCATGGAAAATGTCAGTGATGGATATTTCAAACCCGTCATGGTGGAAACGGGAATCACGGCAAACGGCCTGACCGAGATTAAAAGCGGTTTATCGCATGGCCAGCGCATTGTGACCTCCGGGCAGTTTATGCTCGATGCAGAAAGCAATCTGAAAGGCGGCATGACAGATATGAAGGAGCCAGAGGCGCATGGACAGCACTGAGCATATGCACGATCCGTCCAAAAGCTTTGCGGCCAGGATTATAGACTGGTCTGTGGCCAATAAGTTTTTTGTAATGCTGGGTGCTCTGGTCTTGCTCGCTGCCGGGATGGTGGCAATCACGAAAATACCGCTGGATGCCATTCCTGATCTCTCCGATACGCAGGTGATTATTCGCACGGACTGGCCGGGACAAGCCCCGCAGGTGGTTGAGGATCAGGTCACCTATCCGCTCTCCACGCAGATGCTGTCTTTGCCGAAAACCAAAGTTGTGCGCGGCTTTTCCATGTTCGGCACCAGCTTTGTTTACATCGTTTTTGAAGATAACGTGGACATGTATTGGGCGCGGAGCCGGACGCTGGAATATCTCTCGCAGGTGCGCGGCATGTTGCCTGAAGGGGCGGAGCCGCAACTCGGCCCGGATGCCACCGGCGTGGGCTGGGTGTTCCAATACGCTCTGTTCGACCGAACCGGACAACATGATTTATCGGAGTTGCGTAGCTTGCAGGATTGGTTTGTGTGCTTTGAACTGGCGACAATTGACGGTGTGGCGGAAGTGGCCAGTGTCGGCGGGTTTGTGAAGGAATATCAGGTGCTGGTTGATCCCAACAAACTCCGTGCCTATGACATTCCGTTGCAAAAAGTGATTGAAGCTGTGCGTTCCTCTAATCAGGAAACCGGGGGGCGGACGCTGGAAATGGCGGAGACTGAATATCTGATCCGTTCATTTGGTTACGTCAATAAACCCGAAGATTTACAGCAGGCCGTTTTGAAAACAGTAGATGGTACGCCCATTACAGTGGGTGATGTGGCCCGCGTGGTGGAAGGCCCGGCCATCCGGCGCGGCATAACGGAGCTGAACGGCGTAGGAGAAGCGGTGGGCGGCATTGTGGTGATGCGGCCCGGTGCCAATGCGCTGGATGTGATCCATAGCGTCAAAGCGCGTTTGGATAGCGTGAGGCAGGGCCTGCCGCCGGGCGTGGAAATCAAAACTGTTTATGACCGCAGTGAACTGATTGAAGGCTCGGTCGATTACCTCAAAGATAAACTCATTGAAGAAAGCCTGATGGTGGCGCTGATCGCGTTTATATTCCTGCTCCATGCCCGCAGCGCTTTGGTGGCCATTATCACGATCCCGCTGGGTATTCTTGCGGCCTTTATCGTTATGAACGCGCAGGGGATTACGGCGAACATTATGTCGCTGGGTGGGATTGCGATTGCTATTGGCGCGATGGTGGATGCG
>CAZBNG010000079.1:7371-10521 GCA_964493095.1 uncultured Pseudobdellovibrionaceae bacterium | reverse complement strand
AAAAGACGTTTTATCTTTGTCATGGTTTTTGCAATCATGCCCTTTTCCTTCACGTCTTCAGAAGCGAAGAGCGGAAGTTTGAGCGAATCAAGCTGCGGCACCTCAACGATAAGAGTGCCAATCTCCTGTCCCTTCTTGATCGGAGCCATCAGAGGCGACTGGTATTTAACCGAAATCTTTATGTCCTGATGCCCCAGCGCCGGAACGGTTAACTTCATATCCTTGCCAAGAACTGCCGGAATTTTTTCTTCCTTGCCCATAGCGACATTCAACTCGGCAACCGGCTGGTCTGCCGTCACAAAATCGACATTCCGGAAACCGCGCAGTCCCCATTCCAGCAATTTAGCCGATTCATTGGCCCGGGCACGCTGGTCTTCAAGACCGTTTATCACCAGTATAACCCGGCGGCCATTGTGAACGCCCGACCCGATGAGGCCGTACCCGCCCACTTCCGTGTGCCCGGTTTTTACGCCGTCTGCCCCGATATTGCGGTAAAGAAGCGGGTTGCGATTTTTCTGCTTGATGTTGTTATAGGTAAATTCCTGCTCTCCGAAATAATGGTAATATTCGGGGAAATTGCGGATCAAGGCCGTGGCCAATGTTGCAAGATCGCGCGGTGTTGAATAATGGTTGGGATCGGGCCAGCCGCTGGCATTTACAAAATTACTGTTGTTCATGCCCAGTTCATGGGCCTTGGCCGTCAACGCTTTGGCAAAATAATCCTCCGTACCGGCCAGCCCTTCGGCGAGCACAATCGTTGCATCATTACCGGACTGAATTACGACACCGCGGATAAGGTCTTCAACGCGAACACTTTTATCGACTTCCACAAACATTTTAGAGCCGCCCTTGCGCCATGCTTTTTCGCTGACCAGAAACTCGTCATCCAGTGATATCTGGCCCTTTTTAAGCGCTTCAAAAACCAGATAAATCGTCATAACCTTGCTCATCGAAGAGGTCGGCATGCGCTCATCGGCGTTTTGATCGTATAAAACCATTCCCGTGTCAAAATCCAGCATAATAACATGGCTGGCAAGTGTGGCAGGGCGTTTTTGCGCATAGGCGGACAACGGCGCGAAAATCAGAACAGTCAGAAAGAGGATATTTAAAATGCGTTTCATGGGCATACTCTTGCATCCCTGACGATGCTAATCAAGATAATGTAAATAAATTATTCCACGACAATAATCGCCTGGGCATTTCCGCCCGCGGCCATTTCATCGAGAAGTTTGTCGGCCATACCTACGTCGCTCGTCGGGATGCGCACGCGGAAGAATTCCCGTCCGTTAACATTGGCCTGATATACGCGCGCGCCGCGCCCCAGCCTGTTGGCAAGGGCAATTGCATTTTCCTGGCTGCTGAAAGAACCCGCCTGCACGAAAATATTGGTGGGCACCACGGGCAGCTGTTTGACCACGGGATCGGGATAAAATGTGCCGCCGTTGATATGCCCCGGCAAATCGGGGGTTAAAGCAACGCGTTCTACTGTGTCGACAGGGGCGCTTCCCGCAGCGTCGAGCGTAGATACGGGGATGATATTTTTATCCTGCCGCTCTTCCTGCTGCTGTTTTTGCGGCTGAACATTAAGATGTTTGTTCATAGCCAGTTCGAACCCCTTGGTATCCTCACCGCGTTTTGCCGCCGCAGCGACCGCGCGGCTTTCCTCGGGCAACAATTCGATACGTATCTTGGCCGTCCCCTTGTTTTTAAAACCAAGCAGCTCGGCAGCCCGCTTCGACACATCCATAACCCTGCCCCGTTTGTAAGGACCGCGGTCATTAACCCTGACGATCAGCGAACGGCCGTTTTCAAGGTTTGTAACCCTGACGATCGAAGGCATCTGCAAGGTCCGGTGCGCCGCCGTCAGCTCATTCATATCGAAAATTTCACCGTTGGCCGTGTAATTGCCGTTAAACTGCGGGCCATACCACGAAGCGATCCCCGTCTCTACAAAATCGTATTTCTCGCTGGGGCGGTACCATTTCCCGGAAATCTGGTATGGGTTTCCGACCTTGAACAGACCTTCCTGGGAAGGAGGTGTTACGCTTTTCGCCACGTGCGAAGCCAGTTCGACCTCCGTACAACCGGCCAGAATAAAAATCAGCGATGACAAAAAGACCGTTCTTAAAAACATGCCGTTACCCGCCTGTCAGGTTTTATAGTGTTTGCTTAACGGGCAATGGCATCGGCCAACAACCCTACAGAAGTGGCGAAATAAAGGGATTTATTCCACCGCATGATAACACCGTAATTATCATAAACTAAAAAAGCCGGGCCGCCCACCCCATCCGGCAGGACCACAGCCCCTTTCATGCCGTCGACAACAGGGATCGGGCTCCCATATTCCAAGGTTACCCCCGCATCGCGCCAGTATTGAAGACTATGCTTATACTCCAGCCCCGTTTTGTCCGCGGGAAACCCTTCAGGCAGCCGGACCGGCCTGCCCCAGCGCTCATCGCCCTTCCAGCCGTTACGGCTCAGGTAATTGGCGGTAGAGGCAAACACATCCGCTTTTGTGCCCCAGATATCACGACGCCCATCACCGTTTCCATCCACTGCGTAAGCATGAAAACTGGAGGGCATAAACTGATTTTGGCCCATGGCCCCGGCCCAGGATCCTTTCATATGCGCAGCGTCAATATGGCCGCCCTCGATAATTTTCAGCGCACCCAGCAATTCCTTGCGGAAAAACGAACTGCGCCGCCCGTCATAAGCCAGCGTCGCCAAGGCGGGTATCACGCCGAATCCCCCGGTATTGTTGCCATAACTTGTTTCAATACCCCATAATGCCACTATATATTGCGGGGGCACGCCATACTGCCGGCTGATTTCCTGAAGCAGCGCATAATTTTCGCTCAAAAGGCGCCGTCCTTGCCGAATCCGGTTATCGTTGATTACGCGCTCCCTGTATTGCACAAAGGTCATATGGCCTTCCGGCTGTTTACGGTCGAGTTCGATTACCCTGTCAATCGGCAGCACCCCGGCGAAAGCCTCATCCAGCGTATGTTGAGAGATTCCTTCCGCCCGTGCCTCTGCTTTAAAGTCCTGAAGCCATAAGGAGAAATCCTGCGCTGCGAACGCGCTGACAGGCTGAAGCAACGCGGCAGCGAGCAAACATAATACAGCTAAATACTTCATGCTTTTGTAATC
>CAZBNG010000079.1:0-7361 GCA_964493095.1 uncultured Pseudobdellovibrionaceae bacterium | reverse complement strand
CCTTGTAAAGTTTTGAAACCACCTCGAAAATAAAGGCGGTGCTCCAGCCAAACAGCATAAAGCCGTTCGCGGCCTGGAACGATCCTATCAGGCGCCAGTCTTTTCCCAAAACAATATCGCCGTAACCAACCGTGGTGAACGTACTGGTGGAAAAATACAAAGCCTCTTCAAGCCCGGAGAGAGCGCTCACGCCCATATAGAAAAACGCCCAGAGCCATATCTCCAATATATGCGCCATAAAAACGCCCAAAAACGTCGCGGCCAGCACCGGTATTTTCCACAAAAGACGGAAACGGCGGAAGGCTACCGGGCCAAAATATTCGAGAATATGAATAAGACGGTCGAGAATCGTGGCGTGGATAAACACCGTAATCCCGATCAGAAAAGCGCCGATAATAAGCTGTCCTATAAACATGCGGGAAATTATGAACGATTTCCTCTGGACAGATAAAGGTTAAACGCTTAATTATCACGAGATAAATTTTCAGCCCGCTATCTCATAGGCTTACAGGCCTTAACGGAGGGGTGGCAGAGTGGTTGAATGCATCGGTCTTGAAAACCGACGAGGGTTCACGCCCTCCGTGGGTTCGAATCCCACCCCCTCCGCCATTCCTGCCCTCAGGCCCGAAATCCGCTCTAACGTACTGAACAGGAACGATGTTTTTGGGGTTTGAAACCCCGAATTCCGACAGTATCTCTCAGAATCTCCCTGAAAGGCTTTTTATATTGTACACGGGGGAAAAAGATTTATGATGGCGCTAAAGAATGAAAACCCCTTATGAAGTTTAGATTAGCGTTATTCACCAGTGGTTTGTTGCTTGTGGTTCTTGGAACCGCAATGCTTATTCCCTGTTATATCGACCACGCAAACAATCATCCCAACGCGTCGGCTTTTTTTGCAAGCGCCTGTCTATGCCTGTTTTTTGGCGGCGCGCTGTTCCTGACCAACCGCGACACGCAGGAAAGCTTTAATGTGCGGGAAGGCTTTTTGCTCACCACTATAAGCTGGCTGCTGCTCAGTCTTGCCGGGGCGTTGCCCTTATACCTTTCCGACCTGGACCTTTCCTTTACCGATTCCTATTTTGAAAGCATCTCGGGCATCACCACAACCGGGTCGACCGTCCTTTCGGGGCTTGATTCCATGTCGCGCGGCGTACTGCTGTGGCGCTCCATGCTGCAATGGATCGGGGGCATCGGAATCGTGGCCTTCGGTATCGTGTTACTGCCCTTTTTGAAGATCGGCGGAATGCAGCTTTTCCAGACGGAATCCTCCGACCGCTCTGATAAAATCATTCCCCAGTCCCGCCAACTGGTGCGGCGGCTGGTTTTTGTTTATGTCATGCTGAGTTTCGCGTGCTTTCTAATGTATTTTCTGTTCGGCATGACCGCCTTTGACGCCCTGAACCACGCCATGACGACGCTTTCCACAGGCGGTTACTCTACACATGACGCTTCTTTCGGCTATTTTCAAAACTCTTCACTGCAACTCATTGCTACGTTTTTTATGTTCCTGGGCGGTCTGCCTTTCGTGCTGTACGTCAAATACATGTTCCTGGGGCAATTCGCTTTCCACAAGGATGCGCAGGTGGTCGGATTCATCGCAATCATCGGTATATTCACTTTCCTGATCGTGGCCTGGCTGGCCTATCATCACGAAGCCAGCATATCGCACGGCCTTGTACTGGCCGTTTTCAATGTCGTATCCGTTCTTACAACGACGGGATACGCCACGACGGACTATACTTTGTGGGGACCGTTTATTACCTCTTTGTTTTTTTTCATGACCTATATGGGCGCCTGCACAGGCTCCACGGCGGGCGGCGTTAAAACGATGCGTATTCTTATCGTGCTTCAGGCCACGCGCCGCCAGATCAAACAGCTTATATACCCCCACGGGTTGTTTATCCCCCATTATCAGGGCCGCGCGATAGACAACAACCTGATAACGACCGTTATGGGGTTCCTGGCGCTTTACGTGGTGCTAAACGCCCTGCTCACCATTATGCTGACATGGGTGGGGCTGGATCCGGAAACGGCGTTTAGCGGCGCCGCCACCGCCATCGCCAATGTTGGCCCGGGCATAGGAAAAACCATCGGCCCGGCCGGGAATTTCAGCACCCTGCCCGATTCCGCCAAATGGATATTGTCCGCGGGGATGTTTTTAGGAAGACTGGAAATTCTTACCGTCCTGGTAATTTTCGTGCCCCGCTTCTGGCGGACCTGAGCAGGAACTTTTATTCACCCGGCAGTTTAATGCCGAGCGAACCGATCAGTTCGTAATATCCCCAGACGATCCCCGCAAACAACACAACCATAAAAGCAACGCGGTATTTAAGCGTGCTGCTTTTTGCGTCGGCTTTTTTTGATTTTTTGTCTTTTTTGACTTTGGCAGAAACGGCATCCATCATTTCATCTCCTATGCCGACAGAGAGAAAAGTGCCGATACAGCACAGCACGATAATGCTCCAATACGGCCATGGGTTGGTCAGTATTTTATGCAGCAGCGAGGTTAAGAACGTCGTTTCATATTTATCGGCAAACCAGTTCAGACATATAAGGTTACTGGAAATCGCTATGGTCCAGACAATCATTTCAGAAACAAACATGCGCAGACCGGTAATAAGGCGCACGGGAAAATCCACGAGAAACCCCGCATCGGCAATAGGCGTGCAAAGAACGAAAAAGCTCCATGTTAAAAGAGAAACCAACCCGCCCGTAGCCAGATCGTATTTCCAGCTCAGATACGCAAAGTACCCGGCCAGAACGGCAACAAGCAGCAGGAATTTAATAAGATCCCTGGTTTCAACTTTGTGTTTCAGAATGGATTTCATGTAAGACCTTTCCCTTCACAGTGAAGTTTCCGCAAAAAGCGGGCAAATATATAAATGCCCGCTCTCCGGTTCAACGCAGCAGCGCCTAAAGAGTTTCCCTGAATTTTACGGGCTGGCCGGCAGGTGGCCCCACAAGCTCGTCATCGCGCATTACGATATTACCCCGAATGATTGTCATCACGGGCCAGCCAGTGACCTTCATACCGTCAAACGGCGTCCAGCCCGCTTTGGATTTTTGCTGGGTATTTGTGATCGTTTTTTGCTTTTTCAGATCCACGACCGTGAAATCGGCATCATAGCCCCGCGCAATGCGGCCCTTGTTCGCTATCTGGTGAATGCGCTGGGGACCATAGCAAAGCAGGTCCACAAGCCGCTCCAGTGTAAGCTTGCCGTTATGAACATGGTTGAGCATGACCGGGATAAGAGTTTGTACGCCCGGCGTGCCGCTGGGCGAATTCGGATAGGTTTTGGCCTTTTCTTCAAGCGTATGCGGCGCATGATCGGAACCGAGGATATCGACCGTGCCGTCGCTGATAGCTCTCCATAGCGCATCTTGATGGTGTTTTTCACGGATCGGGGGATTTTGCTGCGCGCGGCTGCCTAGGCGTTCGTAACATTCCGGGGCATGCAACGTCAGGTGGTTGGCCAGCACCTCGACACTCGCAACGTCTTTGTTTTGCGCCAAAAACTCCATTTCCTGCGCCGTGGTGATATGCAGCACATGGACACGCCGCCCGTATTTTCGCGCGGCGGCAACCAGCCGTTTCGTGGCGGTCAGGCATCCCTCTTCCGAACGCCAGACATGGTGCATGGCCACGTCCGTGCTGTCGCCAAGGATTTTTCCCTTGTTCTCGCGCATCATAAATTCATCTTCCGCGTGCGCGGCAACAACCCGGCGACCGTTCGAAACAACCGCCTCAACCGCCTCATCAGTGGCGGTGAGCAGATCCCCGGTGCTGGAGCCCATAAATATTTTTACGCCGCATACGCCTTTAAGGTTTTCCCATTGCGGCAGGTTTTTGGCGTTTTCCTGCGTCCCGCCGAAATAAAAGGCGTAATCAGTCCACGCACCCTTGGCCGCGCGCGCCAGCTTATCCTCAAGCGCTTCCGGAGTAACCGTCAGCGGGTTGGTATTGGGCATTTCAAAAACAGCCGTCACGCCGCCCATGGCCGCGGCCATCATCCCTGTTTCAAGCGTTTCCTTATGCTCACCGCCAGGTTCACGAAAATGCACCTGCGTATCGATAGCGCCGGGCATGATATGCAGGCCAGTGCAATCAACGACCTGCGCACCATCGGAAGTGGAAAAATCGCCAAAAGCTTCGATACGACCGGCTTGCACGGCCACATCCGTCTTTGTGATTCCCTGCGGCAGAACGACATGCCCGCCTTTTAAAATCAGATCGTATGCCATTATCGAATACTCCGCCTTCTAAGGCTGGAAAAACACACCATTCCCGTTAACGAGGAAATGAACCGCCACGGCGCAGATATACCCCAAAAACAAGACCGGAGTCCATTTCAGGTGTGAAAAGAAAGTATAATTTCCGCGTGCAACCCCCATCAGAGCCACCCCGGCCGCAGAACCGACAGAAAGCAAGCTGCCCCCTATCCCCGTTGTCAACGTGACCAGCAACCACTGGAAGTGGCCCATTTCCGGATTCATCGTCAACACGGCAAACATGACCGGTATATTATCCACCAGAGCGGAAATAAACCCAAGCGCGACATTTGTTATGCTGGCTCCGTATGTACCGTAAAGCGACTGTGACGCCAGTTCCAGATACCCAAGGAAGCCAAGGCCGCTGACGCTGAAAATCACCCCGAAGAAAAACAGGAGCGTGTCCCACTCGGCCGCGGCAACGTTATCAAGAATATCGAAATGCCGGTCTTCCTTGCTGCTGGTATGGCGTATCGCCCAGGCAGTGATCATCAGCAGGGACAGCCCCGTCATCATGCCGACAAAAGGCGGCAAGCCAAGAAACTGTTCAAAGGACACCGCCATAACAATCGTCAGGATTCCCAGAGCAATGATCGGTTTGGCCCCTGTCTTGAGTTCCGCCACTTTCTTGAGCGCCTCAGGCTTATCTGTGGCAATGAAAAAGCTCATAATCAGGGCAGGCACCAGGAAATTCACCAAAGCCGGCAAAAACAGCTCAAAAAACTCGAAAAAGTCGGCTTTTTGCGCCTGCCAGACCATCAGGGTCGTGATGTCGCCAAACGGGCTAAACGCCCCCCCCGCATTGGCGGCGCTGACGATATTGATACAGGCCAGGGCAATAAAGGTTTTATCGCGTCCGCCCACGGCGATGACCACCGCCCCCAGAACGAGCGCCGTTGTCATGTTGTCCGCCACAGGGGAAAGCAGGAACGCAAAAACGCCCGTAGCCCAGAAAAGCTGGCGCAGGCTAAGCCCCGCTTGAACAAGGCGAGAGCGCAAGACGGCAAAAACCTGCCTGTTTTCAAGCGCGCTGATATAGGTCATGGCCGCCAGCAGGAACAGCATCAGCGAGGCATATTCATCAAGCCCGGTGAATATGGCTTTGCGCAACACTTCGTGGTCCACGTTATATTGCGGTGCTACAATGGCGATAACCACCCAGATCAACCCGGCCCCCAGCATGGCAGGCTTGGATTTGCGCAAATGAGTGTATTCCTCGAAAACCACCGCTATATAAGAGAAGATGAAAATGCCGATACACAAAAGTCCCGCCCAGTGCCATCCCAGATGCATATTTTCATAGACGGCATGGCCGTTTTCCGATGCAAAGGCGGCGGAAGGGCTTAAAAACACAAAAGAGAGTAAAGCGGAGAGGAAAAATAAAGGCATGATGAGTGTTATTGTTTTTCAGTGGTGCAAAATTAGCGCTTTCACCCTATAAAAAACAGGATGCGCAGGCAAGGGAAATGCGCTATATAATCCGGCAGGCAAAATATGCTGTGAAATAACGCTCATATTTCTTGACAGGTTATGGGAGTTGTGTATATTGCGCTTCTTCTTAAAAAGAAGGTGTTAACTCGAATAATTAAAGGCCAAAGCCATGTTTGCAATTTTACGTACTGGTGGAAAACAGTATACGGTCCAGAAAGGCGACAAGATCGAGGTTGAAAAACTCGATGCGGAAGCCGGTGCCAAGATCAATCTGGATGAAGTTTTATTCGTAGACGGTAAAGTCGGCGCTCCCCTCGTGAGCGGTGCCTCCGTTTCCGCAACGGTTGTTTCACAAAAACGCGGTCCGAAGATCACGATCTTCAAGAAAAAACGCCGCCAGAACTACCGCCGCAAAAAAGGTCATCGTCAGGACCTGACACTTCTGGAAATCACGGACATTAAAGCCGCATAATTACAAGGCGCAGCCCTTTAAGGAGATAAAAAATGGCACATAAAAAAGCAGGTGGTAGTTCCCGTAACGGTCGCGATTCAGCGGGTCGCAGACTGGGCGTAAAGAGATACGGCGGCGAAACCGTTCTGGCCGGTAACATTATCGTTCGCCAGCGCGGCACTAAATATCACACAGGCACAAATGTAGGCATGGGCCGCGACCACACCATTTATGCGCTGATCGACGGTCAGGTCGTTTTCTCTAAGAAATCCAATGACCGCGCGGTGGTCAATGTTGTTCCGGCTAACGATACACAGGCGCAGGCGGCGGAATAACCTCAACCGGGCATAAACGAATTTTAAAGGGAGAGGTTTTGCCTTTCCCTTTTTTAATGCATAAATGGACACAACATGAAGTTTCTCGACGAAGCGAAAATATACCTGCAAAGCGGTAACGGCGGCCCGGGATGCGTGTCGTTCCGGCGGGAAAAATATGTCGAATACGGCGGTCCGGACGGCGGTAACGGCGGGCGCGGCGGCAACATCGTTTTCGAAGCCGTCGACAACACCAATACCCTGATTGATTTTCGCTACACCCAGCATTTCCGTGCTCAGGCCGGGCAAAATGGTATGGGCAAGGACCGCAGCGGCGCAAAGGGAAAAGACCTTATCATCAAGGTCCCCACGGGCACCGTCGTGCTGGCAGAAGACAAGGAAACCGTTTTGGCCGACTTCGTAAAAGCCGGGCAGCGCATGGTCTTTCTTAAGGGCGGCGATGGCGGTTTTGGCAACGCGCATTATAAAAGCGCGACCAACCAGGCGCCGCGCAAATCCACGCCGGGCTGGCCGGGGCAGGAAATGGCGGTATGGCTGCGCCTTAAGCTGATTGCCGATGCCGGGCTTGTCGGCCTGCCCAATGCCGGGAAATCGACGTTCCTTTCCGCTTCTTCCAACGCGAAACCCAAAATTGCCGATTACCCTTTCACGACGCTGCACCCCAATCTGGGCGTGGTTAAGGCGGGCGAGCAGGAATTTGTGCTGGCCGATATTCCCGGCCTGATCGAAGGCGCGCATGAGGGCGTGGGGCTGGGTACCCGCTTTCTGGGCCATGTTGAGCGCTGCGGCGTGCTTTTGCATCTGATCGACGCGACGCAGGACGACCTGCCCGGCGCTTACAAAACCATTCGCAACGAACTGAAAGAATACGG
>CAZBNG010000078.1:0-10687 GCA_964493095.1 uncultured Pseudobdellovibrionaceae bacterium | reverse complement strand
CGATTCATATTTCAGGCGGGAAAACACCTTCGCTCCCGTTACTTCCGCCACAATTTCCTTATAACCGCCAATATCGCTTTCCCGTGCCTCGACGACTTCAAGACGCCAGCCCTTTATCGCCGCATACCCTCTGTACATCGCAAAAAGGTCGGCGGCAAACAGCGCAGCTTCATCTCCGCCTGTTCCGGCACGAATTTCGAGAATGGCGTTTTTACTATCTGCTTCGTCCTTGGGAATAAGTGCCAGCTGGATTTTCTTTTCCAGCGCGGGAATCTTATCTTCCACTGCCCAGAGTTCATCGGAGGCCATGGATTTCATTTCAGGATCTTTCATCAGTTCCTTAAGATCATCGCGCTCCTGAAGAACCGACTGGTACTCATCAATCACCTCAACAACCGGAGAAAGCTCCGCATACTCCACAGACAATTTGGAAAACGCATCGCCGCTCAGCCCTCCGCCAGACATCAGGGCCGCAAGTTCTTCGTGCCGCGCCTTGATAGACGCCAGTTTTTCGGTCATGGACATGAGGTGACTCGCTAAAGAGAAGAGGTAATATGTTTAAAAACAAAAATCATAGACATTACATGCCCCTATTGAACGGGGTTTTCAAGCCGTTTGCGCAAAATATCGGCATCAAGGGAAATATCGCGCAAAACCTCGCCACGCTGGCCCAACGGCTGAAGTTTCTTGCCATCAATAATAACCTCCACCCCCCCGGCATTGCCCAGCGACATGGTCAGATCAGGACGGTTGGGAACAAAATACTGGTCACCAACTTTTAGAACTTTGGAAACAATCGCTTTATTATCTTCATCGCGAATTTCAACCCAGCTATTCTCCTTAATATTAAGTGTAATGCCGTTTTTAGAAAGGACCGGCGATGAAATATTAGCCGCCGGGGCATCAGGCGCAGGCGCTATGTTCTGATTTTGAGCGACCGCAGCAGAGGATTGAGATGCCTGCAATTGAGAATCAGCTTGTGGCGCATCCCCCATATCGTTCGCAGATCCCGACATCACCACAGAAGACGGATGAGCAGGTGCCGCGTCCGGGGCGGCTTCAGGCACATCTCCCTCCATTTCTTTTTCCGCATTTTCTGCTTCAGCGAAAGTATCAACACTTCCCTGTGCCTGGGCGGCAACAACACCCTCTCCCTTTTCACCGAACGAGTCGATTTGCGCCCTTAGAGCATCAGGGACGGCGGGCACCTGCGTGACGCTTTCTCGCACGTGGCTGCTGGCCGCCCACCACAAGGTAATAATAAAAACCGTTGCTGTAAGAGAGGCCAAAAGCACCCAGATGGAAGGAAGCTTGCTTTCGGATGCCGCCACGGGAAAGTTCAGTTCCGGCCTGCCCCCCTGCCCCACGGACTGTGTTTTAAACAGGTGAACGATGCGGTCACCGTCAAGCCCGAGATATTCCGCGTAAGAACGTACAAATCCAATCGCATAAACGCGGCCCGGCAGAGCGTCGTGGCGGCCGTTTTCAATGGCCTCTATCTGTGAGGAGCGTATGCGGAGGTTTTTTTCTACATCTTTAAGAGATTGACCGTAATGAACCCGCGCACGGCGAAGCACTTCGCCGACGGGTAAATCGGTGTGAAATTCCATGTCCTGCGCATGGGCAGGCTGCGCTTGTCCCATAATGGGCGCTAATGTAGCGGATTATCGATTACTTTTCCACAGATTTTTCAAGCCCGTATGCGCTATGCAGGGAACGAACGGCGAGCTCGGTATAATCCTCTTCGATCAGGACGCTGATTTTGATCTCGGAGGTGGAAATAACCTGAATATTGATGTTTTTGGCCGCCAGCGTTTTAAACATGGTGTTGGCGACGCCCGCATGGGAGCGCATACCTATACCGACCACGGAAACCTTGGCAACTTTCTCATCGGATGTAATTTTCGCGTCTTTAAGGCTATCAAGACCGTTTATAACTTCCAGAGCGCGCGGCAGCTCAAGGCGGGGCACCGTAAAAGTCATATCCGTAACCTTACCGTTGGTGGAAATGTTCTGAACGATCATATCGACATTAACATTGGCCTCAGCCAGCGGGCTGAACAATCCGGCGGCCACGCCGGGCATATCGGGCACACCCTGTACCGTCACTTTCGCCTCGTCGCGGCTATAGGCAATTCCTGTCACCAGTTCCTGTTCCATGATTTCTTCCTCTCTTAAAACAAGCGTTCCCGGCAAATCGCTGCCGATATGGTCTTCAAAGCTGGAGAGCACCTGCAACGATACGTTCTGCTTGGCAGCAATTTCCACGGAGCGGGTTTGCAACACCTTTGCGCCCAATGATGCCATTTCCAGCATTTCCTCATAAGAAACTTTTTTAATCTTACGTGCCTGCGGCACGATGCGCGGATCGGTCGTGTAAACACCATCCACATCAGTATAGATATCGCAACGGTCTGCCCCCAGCGCCGCAGCCAGTGCCACTGCGGAGGTATCCGAGCCTCCGCGCCCCAGCGTAGTGATACGGTTATCCCCGGTTATCCCCTGAAACCCCGGCACGACAGCCACTTCACCGTTATTCAGCCTTTTATGAAGCTCGGCGCAATCGATATCCTCAATGCGCGCCTTGCCGTGCACGTTGTTGGTTCTGATGGCAACCTGCCAGCCCATCCAGCTTCGTGCCGGCACGCCGATCTGCTGCAGCGCCATGGCCAAAAGGCCGGAAGTCACCTGTTCGCCGCTTGAAACGACGGTGTCATATTCGCGCACATCGTGCATCGGGCTGATGGCGCGGCAATATTCCACAAGCTGGTTGGTCACGCCTGACATGGCCGAAACGACCACGGCGACTTTATGTCCTGCATCAACCTCGCGCTTTACCTTTTGCGCCACAGTCTTGATGCGCTCTACATCGCCGACAGAAGTTCCCCCGAATTTTGCAACAATCAATGCCATTAAAATCAACTCTTTATAAAAAATTGAACCACCAGGCACACAAAACACGCCCGGAAAATAATTGAACAAAACCTTGGCGTTTTTAGCGATCTTGGTGGTAAAAGCTATTTATAGGAAAGATATGATCGATGTCCAGTAGTGTTGACAAAAAAGAGATTGAAAATTTTGCGAAAGATTCCGCCCGCTGGTGGGATGAAAACGGGCCGTTTGCCCCCCTGCACCGCCTCAATCCCACGCGCTTGTCTTACATAAAGGCGCAGATTTGCCGGCATTTCACGCTGGATGAATGCAGTTTCACGCCGTTCAACAAGCTGAAAATCCTTGATGTGGGCTGCGGTGGCGGGCTGGTTTGCGAACCGATGGCACGCCTGGGCGCTACGGTCACAGGGGTTGATGCCGACAAACAAGCAATTGGTATCGCCGCACAGCATGCCAAAGAGAACGGCCTTAAAATTTCCTATAAGGCCACCACGTCAGAAGCCATTAAGGAAAAGTTTGATGTCGTACTAGCTCTGGAAATTGTGGAACATGTGCCAGATATACAAGGATTTGTGAACTCCTGCGCCGCGCTGGTAAAACCCGGCGGGCTTATAATTTTCTCCACCCTGAACCGCACGGCGAAATCCTTCGCGCTGGGTGTTGTGGCGGCGGAATATATTCTACGCTGGGTTCCGCGCGGCACGCATAGCTGGAAAAAATTTGTAAAACCTGCGGAGCTTTCCCGCGCCGCCCGTCGCGCCGGGCTTAGCCCGCAAAACATAACGGGGTTGATTTACAACCCCGTTACATCCGAATTCTCACTTTCCAAAAGCGATATAGAAGTGAATTACTTTATGACAGCCCGGTTTTATTAACCAGGACAACGTCCCAAAACTTCAGCAATCAACGTCTGATCAGGACCGGAAAGTGTGCGAGGGCTAAGAAGCCGTTCAAGACCCGCCTGTGTATGCGGTCTTTTACTTGCTTCTTCTTGTCCAAAACGTAAAACGTCATCAACAAGCGGTGAAGCCAAATACATATCTACAACCGGAACACCGTCTGTTTCGCGCCATTCACCAGCCTCCGAAAATGTTACAGGTAAGCTCATCTACTTTATCTCCTAAATTTAAAATTATGCGTAACACAGTACATAACCTAAAAAAAAAAAAATTATGCAAATAAAATTTAAAGTAATTTTATCTGCGCTAAAAAGCCGGGGTAGCGTCTGCGCCTGCTTTCGCGCCATCATAATTCACAGCATCCGGTTTATCACGCCAGAATATCTGCGCTAAATTCGCAGTGGTAGAATTATGTGCTGGGGAAGCCGGTCTTCCCCCATAAGGCCGGGTAGCGATAACACGCAGCATCTCTGTGTTCGTGGCATTTGGATATTCGCGTGTGGTCCATTCCCGTTGCCTTGGGTGCCGCACGGTTACAAATTTAACAGCATTTGACCAGTATCCTTCCGCCAGCATCATCGGGCCGATTTCCGGGGTCGAAGTATAAACCTGCGCATCACCCAGATCCCAAGACTCTGTAATACCTAATTCGTTGCGCTGACGCAGACAAGCGTTCTGCAACGCAACGACTTCGGGTGTGCGGCTGAAATGAATATCACGTTCATCGTTTCCGACAGAGAATACCTTTCCATCTTTAACAACAACAGCAACCGCTTTATCCGACTGCCTGAATATTTCTGCTACCTCTGGAGGAATATCGCCAACATCCTGCTCTGTATGGCTAAAACGCCTTGCAAGCTCCTCTGATATTTGCAGGTCCTTCTCCGTTATTTCATTATGTTCACCGGCATCCAGCCGGTTAAATTTAAGGATGCGTTGCAGAGCCAGCAAATAAACAAGATCGTTAAAACCGGCGACGTCCGCCGTTTGCCGGTAAGTCGCGCCGAAAACAACAAGCACCTTATCATTGGGCTCAAGAAGCCCTTTCTGGCGAAGGTGTGCCACACCCGCCTGGTGTTTTGCATCGCAATTAATGCAGCTCTCTGCGCTGGATAATTCGAGAAGGATCTTGGGAACGCCTTTTAGTTGCCCGAGCTTTTCTTCCAAATCAGGAAGATTCAGTTCCCAATTCTGGTGCTCGGCATGTCTGCTCGCCACACCGGAAGAAAGAACGGCGTTACCAACATTATCGCCAACGGGATAAACCCCAAAAGGCGTTATGATTATAAAACGCGCCCCGAACGGGCCGCCTATATTTTGCCGAACGCTTTCCCTTGCATGCTCATCGGTTTCCTGCAAAAGCCTCTGGATAGCGGCTTCAACATCACTCTTCATAGGAAAGCCGGCTTCCTCAAAATGCCTTTTCAGAGCTTCTAAATTCGCCATATAGTTTCTCCATTTATGTTTTACGAAAACCTGTACACAAACATTATGAATAATGCAAGCGATTAGAAATTAAGGCTGGAAATAAAGTGAGAGAAGCCTTACCGTACCTATATGAGCTCTGTTTTCTTCATTCTTGCCGGGATTGCCATGCTCGCCGTACTGGGCGCGCTGGGGCTGGGGCTGTTTTCCATGATGAAGGGCGGCGAATTTAACAAAAAATACGGCAACAGGCTGATGCAGTTGCGCGTAGCTCTGCAGGGGCTTGCGCTGCTTATGCTTGCTCTGGCATACTTTACAGCACAGAATTAACCTATCATACCTAATATCCATTAGGAGACCACCATATGAAAGTACTAGTTCCCGTCAAACGGGTTGTTGATTACAACGTGAAGATCCGCGTTAAAGCGGATAACAGCGGTGTGGAGCTTGCCAACGTCAAGATGTCCATGAACCCGTTCGATGAAATCGCCATCGAGGAGGCCGTGCGCCTGAAGGAAGCCGGAAAAATAACGGAGATTGTAACCGTAACGATAGGCCCGGAAAAGGCGCAAGAACAACTGCGCACGGCGCTGGCTGTAGGGGCGGACCGCGCTATTTTGGTACAGACCGACAAACCGACAGACCTTGGCGGCGTGGAACCGCTGGCGGTAGCAAAGACCTTAAAGGCCATCGTGGAGAAGGAAAACCCCGATCTTGTCATCATGGGCAAGCAATCAATCGATGATGACTCCAACCAGACCGGGCAGATGCTGGCCGCGCTTCTGGGCTGGGCGCAGGGAACATTTGCATCGAAAGTAGAACTGGAAAGCGGCAGCGCAAAGGTTACCCGCGAAATCGACGGCGGACTGGAAACGCTCTCGGTCAAGCTGCCCGCGATCATCACCACCGACCTGCGCCTGAACGAACCCCGCTATGCCAAACTGCCCGATATCATGAAAGCCAAGAAAAAGGATCTGGAAGTGCTTACCCCCGGCGATCTGAGCGTTGATTTCACGCCGCGCCTGCAAATCCTCAAAGTGACAGAGCCCCCGGTACGCAAAGGCGGCATTAAGGTGGATAGCGTCGAAGCGCTGATTGATAAACTGAAAAACGAAGCGAAGGTGATATAAGAATGAGCGTCCTCGTTATAGCCGAACACGACAATTCAGACATTAAAAGCGCCACGCTAAACACCGTTACCGCCGCGCTAAAAATAGACGGCGATGTACACCTTCTGGTCGCGGGAAATAATTGTGACGGTGTAAAGGCAGCCGCAGCGCAAATTTCCGGCGCAAGCAAAGTTCTTGTATGCGAAGGACCGGAATTTGCCCACCCGATCGCAGAGAATTACGCGCCGGTTATTGTTGATCTGGCGGAAAGCTATTCCCACATCCTTCTGCCCGATACGACTTTTGGTAAAAACATTGCCCCGCGCGCGGCCGCGCTGCTTGACACCCAGCAAATCTCCGGCATTACGGCGGTTATCGACGCCGACACATTCGAGCGACCGGTGTATGCCGGGAATGCGGTGGCAACAGTACAATCCGGCGATGCCAGGAAAATCATTACCGTGCGCACAACGGCTTTTGATGCCGCCCCCGAAACCGGTGGCAGTGCAGGAACGGACGCTGTGAGCGCTAAAGGTGATCAGGGGCTATCGAGCTTTGTGAGCGCCGAACTTTCAAAATCCGAACGGCCGGAACTTACCGCGGCAAAAATCGTCGTCTCGGGCGGGCGCGGCGTTGGTTCGGCCGAAAATTTTGCGATTATCGAGAAACTCGCCGACAAGCTAGGCGCCGCCGTGGGCGCTTCCCGTGCCGCTGTCGATGCGGGTTATGTGCCTAATGACTATCAGGTGGGCCAGACCGGCAAGGTTGTTGCCCCCGATCTTTACATGGCGATCGGAATATCCGGCGCCATCCAGCATCTCGCAGGCATGAAGGATTCAAAAGTCATCGTCGCGATTAACAAGGATGAGGAAGCACCGATCTTCTCCGTTGCCGATTATGGCCTGGTCGCCGACCTGTTTGAGGCAGTGCCGGAGATAGAAAAGAAACTTTAATCTACATATTTTTGGCCAAGCTTTAAGAGAAAGTTGACAATCTGCGGATCGTCCCACTCTCCCTTACCCGCAATTTCATACATAATACGCCCGTTTGCATCAAGAATATAAGTCGAAGGCAGGGCGCTGGTTTTCAATGTGTTTTGAAGATTTCCATGAATGTCGTGATAACGCGCGACATCCCCTATTTCATGATCGTTCAGAAACGTTTCAACCTTTTCCAGTTCCTTCACAGCGTCCACCGATACCGCGACAACCGCCACGCCTTTACTGCGCATCATTAGATCCAGGCGTTGCAAGCTGGGCAGTTCCTCTATACACGGACGGCACCAGGTTGCCCAGAGGTTAAGAACAACGACCCTGCCGTGCAAATCCGCCAGCGCCATTTCCTCCCCCGATGGCCCGGCAAACCGAACGGATGGCAACGATTTATGTTTCGCAAAACTTTTAACCCGGGAAAAATTCATAAGCGCAATGCGCTCTGCTTGGCTAAAATGCCTGTGTTCAATCGACATGTGCACCAGCTTTCCGGCCAACAGCACCATTCCTATGCCGATTATGAGAAAAACTGTCAGGAATTTGGTATTGGGTATCAGGGGCATGAGCTTACAACACTTTCGGGTTTTCTTTTGATTGTGTTCATTATAGATATGATTAAGATAAAACAACAGGACAGGAAGATGTACAACACATTTAAAATATGCGCGCTATGCCTTGCGGTTACCTTGGTCCTGAGCGCATGCGGCGTGAAGCCGGGCAGCGTTGAGCCACCCGAAGGCAAAGAAAACACGGGCTTTCCGCATCACTACCCGGATGTAACGATTGATCCGCCCCCCTATGGCGGTCCCGCTCACAGTATTTGAAAATTAAAAAGGAAAAAACACGAATGAGCGGTTTTCATGAAAAAAACGGCGTACTGCATGTTGATAATATTCCCTTGCCCCGCCTCTCACAGCAAGTGGGGACGCCTGCCTATATCTACAGCGCCAGCGTCATCCGGGCACAATACAACCGGCTGAAAACCGCACTGGAAAAAGCGATCCCCGCCAACCGCCAGCCGCTGTTATGCTATGCCTGCAAGGCCAACACGAACATTGCCATCCTGCGCCTTTTAAAAAATCTTGGCACGGGACTTGAGATCGTTTCGGAAGGCGAACTGGCAAAGGGGCTGGCCGCCGGATTCAGCGGCGAACAGATCATATCCACCAGCTTCGGCAAAACACCGGAGGAAATCCGCGCCTGTCTTGACGCCAATATCGCACAGTTCAATATCGAGTCCTTCACCGAGCTGGAGCAGCTTAACGACATCGCCGGGGAAAACGGTAAAACCGCCCGTGTTCTTTTCCGTCTAAATCCAAATGTTAGCGGCGGCGGTCATCATAAAATCTCGACCGGACGCAAACGCGACAAGTTCGGCATGAGTGCACCGACCATCATGGAGGCATACAAGCGGGCCGATGCCCTGCCCCATCTTGAACCTATCGGGTTGTCCGTACATATCGGTTCCCAGGTTTCGCAGGTGGAAGCGTTCAAACCCGCCTTTGAAAAACTGGCCGCAATGGTCGAGACTCTGCGTCAACAAGGCCACACAGTTTCACGCCTTGATATCGGCGGCGGCTTTCCTATCGTTTATCATGATGAAAAACTGCTCGATCTTGATGAATATGCACGCTGGGTCAATGAAATTATCGTGCCGCTGGATACCGAAGTCCAGATGGAACCGGGCCGCTATCTCGTCGGCAATTCAGGCGTGCTGCTGACGCAGGTTCTATACGTCAAGGAAACACAGGACCAGGATTTCCTTGTGCTGGATTGCGCCATGAACGACCTGATCCGCCCAACGCTTTACGAGGCCTATCATGGCATTCGCCCGGTTCAAAACTCCGGCGCTCCCGTCAAAACCTACGATGTGGTCGGCCCTATCTGTGAAAGTGGCGACACGTTCACCACGGGACGCGCCCTGCCGGAAATGAAAACCGGCGATCTGGCGATCATAGAAACGACCGGTGCTTACGGTTCGGCTATGGCATCAAATTACAATACCCGTCCGCTTTTGCCTGAAGTGCTTGTGGATGGAGACAAGTTTGAAATCATTCGCAAGCGCCAGAGCATTCAGTCTATAATAGATCAGGAAACCATCCCTGACTGGCTGTAAAATATTAGCACACCCTTAAAGGCTTTATGTTAGACCCGAAAGACAAAAAGCAAACATCCGCCCTAAGACGCTTTAACCGCGCCAAAGTAATTACCTTCGTCACCATCGTTTTTGAAGGAATGAGCGCGTGGCTGTGGCGCAGCGTCTTCTGGTGCGTGTTTTTTTTAGGGCTGTGGTTGACGGCGCTGCCTGCGGCGCTTGGCTTCACAGCAGGACTTATTACGCTCGTCATCTTTGCCACCGGGCTGCTTTTCTTCCTGATCCGCGACCGGGTTTACCTGTCATGGCCGGATGAAGAAGCCGTGATGCGGCGCCTTGAGCGCGCCAATAATTTACAGCACCGCCCGCTTTCCGGCCTGAAAGATAAACTGGCCAATCCGGAAAAACCATCCACGCGTGAATTATGGGCGAGGCGTAGCGCTCTTTTCATTGACGTACTTGCCAAAATCCGCAGACCACGGCTGCACCATTTTATGGCTGAAAAAGACCCTTATGCCCTGCGGCTGCTTGCCGTTTTGTGCCTGCTCAGCGGCCTGTTTATGGCTGGACCTACATGGGATACGCGCCTGAAAGAAGGGTTTTCTCCCTTGTTTCACCTATCAAAGAATACAAGGGAGCAACGCGTTACGCTTTGGATTACGCCGCCGGAATATACAGGCAGGCAAGTTGAAATCGTTAACGACGCGCCGAGAAAGAATAATGATAAACCAATTGCCGTTGCACAAGGCTCAAAGCTGAAAATCCATGTAAATGGCGGGCTGGGAGCTCCTTTACTAAAAGCCGGGAAAAAGGAGTGGAAACTCAATAAAATTGAGACGGGACAATATGAAACCGAAATAACAGCACCTGATACATCGTCTATGAAACTGACGCAAAGCTTCCTTCCGCTCGCCTCCTGGAATATTAACTACATTCGCGATATGCCGCCACAGGTTAAAAACAAGGGCGATGTTGAAATCCTGCCCAATGCCTCAATGCGCTATACACTTTCCGTTCTCGATGACTACGGCGTAAAGAGCGTAACCATGCACATCGCACACGATCCTTCGGTCGAACAATATCCTGACGGGAAGGAGGTCACCGAAACACGCTCTGTTTTCTCTCCGCCCGCACAGCCATACGAATTGCGTCCCGTTTACGATCTTGCCAATCACACATGGGCGGGAATGCCTGTCATTATTACCTTAAGCATTGCCGACGATCTCGGACAAAGCGCAACGCTCAAGCCTGTCCATATGGTCCTGCCGGAACGCC
>CAZBNG010000077.1:0-10707 GCA_964493095.1 uncultured Pseudobdellovibrionaceae bacterium | reverse complement strand
TACGATCAGCTCGTAAACCTTCAAAATAAAGATCGACATCGCCATCAATAACATTCCATGTGTATTTTAAAGATTTACTGTACGGAATTTCTTCCATCAGCCTCTCGACGAAATCATCACTGTCAGATTTAAAATTTTTCTTATACTTGTTCTTATCAACCGCGGCATCGTCATCAGCCCCGGAGGTTGCTTCAGTATTGTCTGCGCCGGCATTCTGGGCGAAAGCGTTCTGCACAAAGTTTGCTAAGGCACAGATAACAACAGCCACGGCGAATCCGCCTTTTCTTTTCATAATTACCATTATAGCAGGGAAACCTCTCTACTCGCCACTTTTGTTACGCTGCAACGCAATGTCAGAAAGGCATTCAGGGCTATGGGAACTGGTAAAACAGGGCAAGCTTCAGCATAAAAATTGTTCGTCCGTAAAATTTCTTGCCCCTGGAATAAAAATATAGGAATATATTCATCACAAACACCACGGGTGCGCCTGCGGTGTTTTTTTATGCGCAAAATCAACCTTTAAAATTCTCGAGAAAAATCATGAATATCAAACTGAACAAGCCGTTTGCGGCGAATTCCGCCGTGGACGAATTCGATGTGCGTCAAATGAAAAAGGCGCTCAATCGTCTGGGGTATTATCAGCCCTACGAAAAAACCGGCATCACAGGCATTCCGGATGCTGCCGTTTTCTCTGCCCTTAAATCTTTCCAGAAGGATCAGGGATTACAGCTCACAGGAACAGTTAGACCGGGCGATGAAACCATCTCAAAACTCAGCAGCGAAGCCGGAAAAAAGAAAAGCGGCATATATATCTGGCGTACGGTTGGTGATAATAAGGTCCGTGACAGCCATGCGGCACTGGGCGGCACCATCCGCGATCTTGCCGACTCTCCCGACCCCGGCGAAGAGTTTAACTGCCGGTGTTGGGCAGAATTTTCAACTCCGGAAGGATTGCAACAAGATCTCATTAGCAAGGTCAATGATTCAGAAAAATGGGCTGACGTTCAGTTTCTTTTGCATTTTGCAATTGGCTTTGGCCGTACCGTAACACTGGAAGAAATTGGTTATTTGGCAGATGTTATTGCAAAAGCACGCGAAATTATGTTCAAAAATGTCGAAGATCAAGTAGCAGACAAAATGCGTGAAGTTCAATCAGGATCATTAACATACACAACCGAAGAATCCTATTATTTTGGGGATGTTCATCCTTATTTTGGTGGAGGAACAATCCGAACGAAAACCCAAGGCAAGGTAACAAAACAAGATGATATACTGAGTATCCAAGGTACTGTTGAATACGAATATGAGGATACGTTTACAGATCCTCAAAACATCCGGCAGGAAAAATACGGAACATCTTCTCCGGAAGGAATCCCCTATTGGGAGTTAAAAATAACGGATCGTGGGGGCACTTACTATAAAATTGTTGGCTCATGGAAAACACACTTAACAGGCAGCATAAAAATCAATAAAAACGGCTAGCTGTAAGAAAATATTTCAATAGGTATGAGCAATGGTCTTGCTATAAAATAGTAAGGAAGCCACATATAACCAGGGTTAAAAGGAGGTTCTCCCAAAATGTAGGAGATTGTAATGAAGGTTATCAGTGAAATGAGATATAAAAGAAAAATAACCGCATAAATTTTCAGTCCCCAAAATAGAATGCGCGTTATAAGATCGCTGCTATAATTTTCCATTCTCTCTTTTGAAAATCGGCGATGATAAAAACGCCAGATAAGCAGACAAAGCCCTGTATAAATGCACGCAGGGATCCACGCAGACATGATCGCCGTTACATAGCTAAATCCATCCCCGGCATAATTGGCACAATCCATCCGCCAGCCATTCAAAGGATCGGGATTAAACGGATCTTCCTTAAAAGGTGCATTGCGAATATCCCACTGTAAATGAACGGCCAGATTCATCAATGCATAGCAAATACCTGCCGCAATAATAACTCTGCCAACACGGATCCAGGCCGGAGATTCAGGAGAAACGGAAAAAATCAACACCGGTACAAAAGCCAGCCAGGCAAAAAACCAGTAATTCAAAGTTCCATACCAGGGCCGTTCGGCGAGAAGTTCCTGACAGGGTGTTTGTGCGTTTTCGTAATTTTCAAGGGAAACGTAAGACTGAGCTTCCTTCACCGCCGGATGGAATTCAAAAACCCCAACAGCAATGAGCAATAATCCAATAATGAAAATACTTTTTTTCATTATTGGATCGTATTCATAAATGCATGTTTTATCAATGTGATATATGCTGAGCTTATGAGCGACATAATCACCATCTTCACCATCGGTTTTACTGGCTCCACAGCGGAGCATTTCTTTGAGCGGCTGCGCGCTGCCGGGGTGAAGAAAGTCATCGATACACGGCTGTGGGCCAGTTCCCAGCTCGCCGGGTTTGCCAAGAAAAAAGACCTGCCGTATTTCCTGAAAGAAATCACCGATATCGATTACGAATACCGTGAAGAACTCGCCCCCTCGGATGACATCCTAAAGCCCTTCAGGAATAACAAAATCAGCTGGGACGAGTACGAAGTGCAGTATATCGACCTTATCAATCACCGCAATATCGCAACCCTTTTGGAACCTGAAGAAGTGCATGGCGCATGTTTCCTGTGCGCGTGTAAAACCGAGCATCATTGTCACCGCCGTTTGCTTGCCGAATATTTACAACGGGAATGGGATGCCCCTGTACATATCAAACATCTTTAATCGCGAATAACTTTCCGGAATGTCAGAGATATCCGCCGTGCGCGCGGGATTTTTTGCTCATGGATAACGTCCGATTTGCGCGCGGGGATTGCGTGTTTCCATTCATAACGGGCCGGTCCGGATAAGATGATCAGGCTGCGTTTCTTTAGGTAAAATCCCTTTTTCCACTCCACCTTCGGATGTGAAAACTCCATTGCGCAATCCGAACCGAGGCTGAGTGAAGCAATCGTATCGCCAAAACAGGGGACGCAATCAACATGCGCCGATATCCCCTGGCCGGGCTGATATTCGTTAACGATAACCTGATCGGGTATATCGGCAAAGATCTGCTCCTCATGCAATCTCCGGCAAATAGATTGAAGCCAGTCCGGCAACGGCCCCAGCCACGCATCCGAACCCACACTGCGCGCCTTGTAATCATATTTGTAGCCGTAATGCTGGACGCGACGTTTAAGGTCCGTCAGCCACGGTTGCGCGTCGATCTGCGCGATAAGCTCCGCCTCCTCTTCCGGCGTTATAAAATCTGCCCAGTAGGACAGGCCCTCGACTTTAACGGCGGCATAGTCCCGCACAGCCTGCTGCGCCAGTATCTTGATCAAATCGTCAATAGGGTCGTTCGCGGCATCTTCAGGTATGAAAGCGTCGAGAAATTTGAAATACTCCAGCGGCGAGCCGGAGACGGTACCGTCTTCCGAAATATTGACATCGGCCCCGCTTTTAGCGAGGGCTTCATCAGCCATTTTGCGCAGTTTTTCATCCATTTCGGCCATGTCAGCCGCCCTTTCGCCCGTATCGGGTTCGCCTAAATGTGGCCAGCATAAAATATTTTCAGTTCTGTGAAAAGAAAGGCTTGATTTTTATGGCTTTTCTCCATTATAAAGCACCCAGTCTTATCCGATTTTGACGTTACGTCCCGTTCGTCTAGAGGCCTAGGACACCGCCCTTTCACGGCGGCAACACGGGTTCGAATCCCGTACGGGACGCCAATAATTTCAATGACTTAGATGATTTTAATGAAAAACGTAGTGCTGTTTTTACTACTAAAACAGTAGTAAACATGGGCGGTTATTGACGAATATTTCAGTGCCTGATCACCATTTTGTATCAACTAAATATCCCGTTCGCCCCGAACAGGGATAACCGTATTTGTCCTTATGCTTGTTCAATCTTGAATCATGTTTGCTGCGCGTGAATTTCTTCTGGCACATAGGGCATTGGAAAACGTATTTTGGCCCGAAGGATGAACGGGAAGAACGGTTGGTCCGGGATGGGCGGCGGGATGTTGCCCTGAACGAGCTAGATTTTCTGGATTCTGCAACAGTCGGAGCCAGAACAACCGGCCCGCCGGAGGTCAGTTCAATCTCATATTTTGGCATAAAGACCGTATTCGTTGCTCGCGCGCCCTGAATCCGATCAACGCGGTAACTGCGGTGCTGGCCGTTATCGGCTCTCAAAGCATGCAAAATGATATTATCATCCTGCGTTTTACGCAACGAATATGGCTCGATCACACGCGTTCTGAAATTGCCGCGTTCGTCTCTGTAATCCAGTTCCACGCAAAGCCGGTTGGAAGCGGCAAAACGGATGATTTCAATATAAGGTGAACCCTGCCGGATGGTCAGGCTGCGTCCGGGACGTTCACGAATTACAGTTTCGCCGGGCTTGAGCGGATAGGCAGTCGGAATAACCGGCTCCTGTCCCAGTTCGATCCATTGGAAAATCGCGGGCAATTCATTCCAGTAGCTGTCCACCGGCGGCAGATCGGGAAGCTGGTGTCCCAGCATATTCGCCCAGGACCCTTCTAGACTTTCCTTGTGCGCTTCAAGATCGGCCAATGTTGGAACTGAGATCTCCTTAAAAGCGCATTTTTGCGCCAGAATGTCCGTAATGACTGCTGCTGAAGGCTTAACCCGCGCGTTTCTGAAAAGATTGACGACATCGTATAAATCCCGAGGCCGGGTTCTTTCGCCCAGCGCCCTGAATTTCTCGCCGAACACTTCTTCATAAGCGTAGCAAAGCGCCTGAATGCCGCCGTCCGGCTCATCGGAATAGGGGTGATAAACAGGCTGCATCGTCGGTGCCAGGACAAGTTTTTCATCCGCCGTCAGGTCAAGTTTGATTTTGGGATAGCCACCGGAGCGTGGCGAAACCGGGCCGCGGTAGGAAACTTTGCCCTGACAGGAAATATTGCCGCGCGGATTGGTGTAAATATCGAAATCCAGTTTGTCTGCCGGGACTTCAATACCGGTTTGCTCGTAAACCCATTCACTGATTGCGCCAAAAGCATCTTGCAAAAAATCGGCGTTGATCTGGCCTTCATCGGTCAGGGTGAAATCCAAATCCTCAGAAAACCGGTAGGTTTCAAAATAGCACTTCTTAAGGCATGTCCCGCCCTTGAAAATCCAATCCTTGCCGATAACCGGGTGATTATAAATTCCGGCCAGGAGCCAGCCGAGAACATAATCCTTCTCAATCACATCGGGCCGCAATCCGGTTGCGGCGGCCATGGATAGAATTTCGTTCTTATCAATCATGCCGCGGTTCCTCTATGACCAGTTTTCAGGAATCCAGAGATTCCACTTTTTGACAAGGCGGGGGCTGGCAATCGCCGGATCAAGCTTGGCGTTTCCGGCCGTCATATAATTTTGGCACGGTTCAAGCAATTCAGTGCGGTTCAATTTTTCCGCCAGAAAGCCGAGGCGTTTGAACACAGCGCCGTTGCCAAGCTTCACGGCATATTCGATCAATTTACCGGGATCGGCGTCCGGGTCTTTGAGATAATTTTGCAGGCACTCAGATACATGCGTAATCCCGCCGCCGGTTTCCGGTGTATCCAGCATGTCGATGATGGTGCGGTGCTTATCGGAAATCAGAATTTTGACATTTTCCCGCCAGAGCGTTTTAAGCCCGAACAGCACCTTTTCCGGCACGTGCTTCAGAACAAATTCCGTATCGTGATAAATTTGCATTTTATGGCGCACAGGCCGGGCTGTGAAAACAAAGATGCTACGGAAGATTTGCTCTGTAAAATCGTGATGGCCTGCCGCCGTCCAGCCGCCGACATAGCATGGCTCAAACAGATAGGGGATCATGATCCACGGGTCTTCGATGACTTGTGCGGAGGTGCGGGCGTCGAGCGGCACTGGCGCGTAAAGACCGGGTGCAATCCTGACCAGCCAGCCCTGATGCGTCCAGCGCGAAAGCGTTTTGGCGGCTTCCTTCCTGTCCAAATCGAGCGCCGTGACCGCATCGTCAATAGATACAAGCTTTCCCGCCGCCTGCAAAACGGCGGAGAGATTGGTGCGGCTCTGGCTTAAGGTCTGTTTATCCATGGCAATAGTACACTCTAGATCAATAAATTCCCTGAAATTAGGAATTTTATGATTCTTAATATACCAGAATGGCAGCAAAACACCAGAAAAAGGTACACTTAAAATGCAGAAATTCTTCAAATGAAGGAATTTTTACATTAAAGTTATACCTAGCTTTTGAGGCAAATCATTTTGGGGGCATAATTGGGGGTATCGAATTTTTCAAAAGCAACACGGGTTCGAGTCCCAGTGGAATTCGAACCCGTGTTGCCATGATATAGAGGCTGATTATGACAGAAAAAACGCCAAGCTTGGCCGATCTTTTTACGGTCGATATGTGGGAAGATTTTGATTCCTTGCCTTTGCCACTTCAGGCTTTTGAAGTGCGGCATATGAAACAAAGATACGAGCAGTATAGTAAGCGTTACCAGAGAAACAGCGGCGCATTGAGCATTGATCCGGAACATATATGGGGTGAACGCCAGATAAATTATGTGATAGGTGAAGTGAAGGCAATAAAGGCTACTGACGAATTTAGAAACCGACAAAAGCGTAAAGGTACGGAGTTTCAAGCATACGTCATCTTAACAGAAAGGTTGTTTGAAAAACTGGCTAAAAAGCAAATGTACGTAGAAAAAAATTGGAAGACACTTGGTAAGTCTGGCCAGAAAAAAATCATAGAACGATACGCGAAAGCCTATCAGGCCGCTGTAAGAAGACACAAAGACAAGAAAAATAAAAAATAATAACAGAACAGCCCCTATCCGTGTTGTGCGTTCTGTTCACCTGAATAATCCTGTGTGTACGAAAACAACCGTACAAGCATAAAGGAGACTTCAAATGAACGAAAAAGAACGCAGCCCAAACAGGGTCTATACCGTCGATCAGGTATGCGAGATTGCACAAATCGGAAAAACCCGGCTCTATCAGGAAATTGGCAAGCGACGTCTCAAGGTGAAGAAGTTGGGAGCCAGAACATTGATCCTGGCATCGGAGCTGGATCGCTGGCTTGAGTCTCTACCGGAGGCCTGATCATGAATAATCATAAAAACAATACGCCGCAGGTTGAGTATGGCCCTCAAAACCCTTGGCTAAACCTTTTTGCTGTTATCCCGCTATATGCGGGAAAAGCACCAAAAGAAAGACATCTCATTGAAAATTTTATGGTGCATGAATCTTCTATCGCACTCGTGGCTGATGGAGGTGTTGGAAAGACGTTCGTTGCCATTGAGCTTGCATTGCGAGCAGCCTGCGGCCCTGTGCTCAACGGCAAGCCCAATCTCTTTATGAACTTTCCCGTTAAGGAGAAATGCTGCGTAGTCATGCTAACTGTTGAAGACAATACAGATGACATTCATCGAAGGATTTGTGCTATTGATCCAGATGAGGCTCTCCGAAAATCTTCAGGTGGAGAATGTATCATCCTCGCTGTGAAAGACTATTTCCATGAAGGGTTGGTGTTGGTTGAAAAAGATCACGAGGGAAACAATACTCCTTCACGTGGATGGAAAAAAATCGTCGACCATATCCAAGATTTCAGGGAGCATGAACAAAACAAAGATCTTCCCCTGATTGTTATTATAGACACCTACAGCGCCACACATCATGCTGAAGAAAACTCAGCAACCGGCACCAATGAATGGTTTCGTGCGGCAGGTCTCTTAAGAAGACTAGGTGCTACACTGGTTGTCACGCATCACACGCGAAAAACTGACCCCAAAGCCGAGATTAAAACTCCAAGCGATATGAAAGCTGCCGTTCGAGGCTCCACAGCCTTTATGAATGCCATGCGGACAGTTTACGGTATTTGGGAAATGCCAAATGCAAAAACCGTTTTGGAAGAAGCTGGCAAGGATGAGAAGACCCGCCTTTTTAATATGGGTATGCTCAAAAATAATACTGGCATCAATTGGAATCATTGCAGTGATCCTCGTTACCTAGAACCCCTGATTACACTGCGGCGTGCCGTGGGCGGAAAACTTGTTTTCGACAACGAAATACACGCAACACGGATTTCATTATCCTCAAATAAAGAAAGACGTCTGGAGGCGCAAAGAGAACAATTGAAGGCTGCAATTATGCTTGCCGTTCGGTGGTATGCAGAACATCAGTGGCCGCTCTCCAAGGCCAAACTGACCAGAGAGAAGGATCAATTTTTGCCAGGGTCTGTAAACCAAATGGGCTATAAAAATGAAATTGAACCGATGCTCCATAAACTCGTCTCCGAGGGATGGCTCAAAGAAATCAAAATCAAAGGTACCAACGGTCATATCCTGGACGTAGTACATGGACCATACTCAAGCGGTCTAGAAGTTGAGCGCGTTCCAATCATGCCTGTATTGCGCTGGGATAATTACGAATACGACGAGGAAAATTGTGAGTATGTGAAGGCTTCATAAGCATAACAGTTTAGATGCTTAAAACATTTTTCCAAAATGTAACAACTGTTCTATTCCATTTCTGTGCAAGATTTCATGCATGAAAATACGTCGCTGGAACGTAACAACTTTACAAACCAGACTTTTAAGCGCACCGAAGCCTTGCGCAGACGGTTTTTCTTTTTAAATCAAATAATTAGGTGTTTTCAGCATAAGGTCTGTGCATCTGCGCATAACTATATAGTTATAATAATTGCTCAAAACATTGCTCCCTGTCTCGGGGTGTTTCTGCATCTGCTCCCTGTGGGTGGCTCCGCCCCCCACCCCCATAGGGGGGTGCCAGATCGCAGGCACAGAAACACCCACTTCGATGACTTTAAAGCGTACCCAAACCCGGTCTGTTTTTAAAAATCAGGATTCCTGAGTCCACTCTAACGGCCTTTTGTTACCCAAGGGCTTAAAGGCATGAATGTGCCTCAGCGGTCTTCTATGAGTCAGAAAACGCCTATTGTTCGTATGTGTTCGCTTGCGTTTTGGCGGCGTTCAATATTGTTTCGGCAGCCAGCTTTGATTTAAGAAAATCCTGTTTTTGCGCTTCCGATAGGATATCGTCGCCGCTTCTGATGGCCAATACAGTCGGCGCTTCTTCGCCGTACCGGTCAATAATTGCATGAGCTTGGTTCCAGTGGAATTCTTCCAGGCATGTAATCGTTTCTAGCTCCGAGGCTCTTCTTACCCGGAACTTGAAAAAGGGGTTAAGAAGCACAGCTATAAGAAAGAGCGGGATACTCAGACTTATCAAACCCCTGTCTATAAAGGATTTGGATGTTTCGGTGCTAGGATTGAATTGGTATCGTCCTCCAAACACACCGGCTTCTACCAGCATATGCGTTGCTAGCCAAAGAGCAGCAAAAAAAATCAAGTTTCTGGTGGCGGGATGGCTGCAGTATTTTTTGAAGCTTGTAGGTATCATTTCTAATCTCCTACGCGACCATAGGATACAGTCTTTCCGTCCTGGAAGCAGACATAGTATCGGTCGGAATAGTTACCGGGACTGCGGTTCCAGAAGTCACGCCACATGCTGTAGTAATAGCAATCGCCTTGACCGGCCATAGCTGCAGAGCTATCAGGTTCGCCCATGATTGAGCGAACCTGATCTTTGGTCATTCCAAGCTCCAGATCATTTGTTGTTGATCTGGGGGCTGCACAGGCCGCAAGAAGGATGGTGGTTAATAAAAAAGCTGCTTTTCTCATTTCTAACTCCCGTTTGTTAAAGCGAAACGGCCACCAGATTTCTCTGGTAGCCGGGGAGTAGTTACCGCTCAGTGAACGGCCAGCGTATTCACGCAAGCGCTATTGTATTCCGCCGCTCCCCGACCATAGGTCGAGAAAGCAGCATCATTGATGACGGCCTGATGCTGTATTAGGCCGCACTGAGGGGTAACTAGCCCCGGAAAACGGTTTTTTGCCGTTTCCAGCTTCAAACTAAACAAAAGAGTGATTATTAACAATCTAAAACAGTGCCTGCTACAAAATGTAGAAGCTGTTTTTGATAGAAAATGTTGGAAACATCCTAGTGTAGAGGCCTATTTAATTAGGCTCGCCTAATGTCTGACAAGATGACTTGTTTTACCTACTAAGGGATACAGCCGTTTCCTTGGGTAATTCACCATAATATTTTACCCGTATACGTTCGTAGCTGCTCAGAAGGAATGCCAAAAAGCGTAAAAAACAGAGTGCGTCCTTGATAGTGACCTCACCCCTCGGTAATCGGTGTCTAGAAGACCGTCCCCCAGAACGCCTCACCAGATTGTAACAGCGGAGTGTAACAAAACAGTGTAACGCTTCTACATTTTGTCTCTACAACCTTGCGGTGTCCATAATTTTCCACTATTTTCTCAAATGAAATCCAAGAAATAAATGAAAGCTTTACAGATGTCACAAGACATTATGACCATACGTGAAGTAGCGGACTTTTTACGCCTAGCTGAGAAAACAGCCTATCGTTACGCTGCTGAAGGGAAAATCCCCGGCTTTAAGGTCGGCGGTGCGTGGCGTTTCAGAAGAAGCATGATTGAACAATGGATAAAAGAACAGGAGAGAAACGCGGCATGATACCTGATTATCAGATACTAATGCTTCCTGTTTTGCAGTCATGTGTGGATGGCGAAGTTACGACCTCGGATGTAAGAATGAACAGATCCTGCATCTAAAGAAAATCGATGAAGAATTTTTGAAAGATTTTAGCATGCTAACAGATCACAATTTTGTAAAAGAATGTATTGAAAAATATAGATC
>CAZBNG010000076.1:0-10752 GCA_964493095.1 uncultured Pseudobdellovibrionaceae bacterium | reverse complement strand
ATAATATCCGGGCGCATGACCATGCCCGCTCCGCCGCCATAGGGCGTGTCATCCACAGTTTTGTGAACATCGCGGGTAAAATCGCGGATATTGACGGCATTAAAGGACCAGTCGCCGCGCTCCAGCGCCTTTCCCGCGAGAGAATGCCCCAAAACCCCGGGGAACATCTCGGGGAAGAGGGTGAGTATATTGACGTGCCATTTGCTCATGAGAGGTCTTTATATTGCTCAAAATTTTGTAGTTTGACGCTGCCCGTTATTTCTATGACGGTTTCATCATTGAAAGGCATTAAAAAGCTCTGCCCGGAAACGGGCTGGATTTCGATCAAATCGCCCGCGCCGTAATTCTCCACCGCGATGACCTTGCCGATAATCTCATCTTTTTCATTGCGGGCTTCAAGGCCGATCAGGTCCTCGATGTAAAACTCATCTTCCCCAAGGCCAGGCAGGGCATCGCGGGAAGTCCACAACGCCGTCCCTTTCAGCGCTTCCGCCGCGTTGCGCTCAGTGCACCCTTTGACTGCGGCCAGGATATATTTCCCCAGCGGGTTTTTAAGGCTGATGGTCAGCGTTTCCCCGCCTTGTTCCGCCGTAAAGAGTTCCCCCTCCAGCAGCGAAATATCATCGCCGTAGGGGAAGATTTTCACCAGCCCCTTGATGCCGTGCGCGGCGGAAATTTTGCCAAGGCAGACGCGCTTCATGGTCTAGCTCCCGTCATCCTGACCGAGCGGAGCGAGTGGAAGGATCTCTTAGTTGTTTCAGAGATCCTTCGACTACGGCACTAAAGTGCCTCCGCTCAGGATGACGTGTGATATTATTCCGCCGGTTTTTCTTCTGGCTGTTCAGCGGGGGCCTCTGTCGGGGTTTCAGCCGGCGCTTCCGCAGGGGAGTCAGCGGCGGGTGCTTCAGCCGGCTGTTCGGCTGGGGCTTCTGCTGGTTGCTCAGCCGGAGCTTCGGCGGGAACGTTAGCAGCAGCTTCCGCTTCAGCGGCGGCTGCGGCCTTGGCTTCTTCCTCAGCAGCTTTGGCGGCTTCGGCAGCGGCGGTGCGTTTTTCTTCCTTCTCCTGAATGCGCATTTTTGTCTTTTCAGATTGCGCGGATTTGTTCGGGCGGTTTGGCTGTGCGGGCATCGGAATAATGCCGGCCTTGCCCAGGAAAATCGCCACGCGCTCGGAAGGCTGCGCCCCTTGGGAGAGCCAGTACTTGATACGCTCTTCCACGAGTTGTACGCGTTCCTGCTCGTCGGTCAGGAGCGGGTTGTAGATGCCCAGTTTTTCAATGTAGCGGCCATCGCGCGGCATGCGCTTGTCTGCTACAACGATGCGGTAGAACGGGCGCTTCTTGCGTCCTGCCCGTGATAGTCTCATTGCTAGTGCCATTTTACTTTCCTTTCGTTTAAGTCAGTTAGTTAAAGTTTGATTTGAAGAATTATGAGTGCCAACAAGGATAATAATCCCGGGAAACTTGCCGTTATCAGGGCAAGCCTGAGTTTGTCTTTTATTATGCAGGTTAAAGTCAGTATTATGCTTAAAACCGGAATGATCATTGCCGCCAAACATAGGTAATAAAGCCAATTTTTCGGGGTTACCTCAGCAAAGGATGCCGTAATCACAATAAAGCTTGCCGGGAAATACCCAAAAATTACTGAGGATACTATCGCCAGTAACAGTAACAATATTTTTTTAAAGCTTTTACCGTAGAGCCAGTTCATCGTTTTTTCTTCCGCTTGCTCTTGTTGCTTTTTGTTGCTTTTCTAACAGGGCCGCCGCCCAGAAGTCCGGCAAGGTCCGGGGACAGGCCGGGAGAGCCGCCCATAGCGCCGCCGGGCGCGAACGGGTTGGGTCCTAACGTGCCATGATCTTCCAGCGTGGCCATATCGCCTTCCAGCAGGGCGGGGTCCATATCGCCCATCATGGCTTCCATGTCGCCGCCGCCCATCAGGCCCTTCATTTGTTTCATCATGCCGCCCATGCCCATTTTCTTCATGCGCTTCATCATGGTCTGCATTTGTTTGAGCTGTTTTTCCAGCTTGTTCAGCTCCTGCACACTGGCACCGGAACCGGCGGCAATACGGCGTTTGCGCGAGGCGTTTAGCAATTCCGGCTTGGCGCGTTCCTGTGGGGTCATGGATTGGATCATTGCTGCCTGGCGTTTGATAAAGCCGTCGTCTACGCCCGCTTCCTCGATCTGGCCGGCCATTTTGCCAAGACCGGGAAGCATTTTCATCATCGCGCCCATGCCGCCCATTTTTGACATTTGCTGCATCTGGGAAAGCAGGTCGTTGAAGTCGAACTGGCCTTTCTGGAATTTTGCGGCCATTTTCTCGGCGGCATCGCGATCCACCGTTTCGGCGGCCTTTTCGACCAGCGAAACGATATCGCCCATGCCCAAGATGCGGCCCGCGATACGCTCGGGGTGAAAAGGCTCCAGCGCGTCCCATTTCTCGCCCGTGCCCATCAGCTTGATCGGCTTGCCGGTGACGGCCTTCATGCTCATCGCCGCGCCGCCGCGCGCATCGCCATCTATACGGGTTAAGACGATTCCGGTAAGATCGACGCGTTCATCAAACGTCTTGGCGGTCTGCACCGCGTCCTGTCCGGTCATGGCGTCGGCCACGAGCAAGGTTTCAACGGGCTTGATTTCCTTCTTGATGGCCTCGATTTCTTTCATCAGATCTTCGTCAATCGACAGGCGGCCTGCCGTGTCGAGGATAACGAGGTCATAGCCTTCCTTGCGGGCGGTATCCATCGCACGCCTGGCGATATCGAGCGGTTTCTGACCGCTGATGATAGGAAGGGTGGCAATTTCCGTTTGCGTGCCAAGCTGGGCGAGCTGTTCCTGCGCCGCCGGGCGGTAAATATCGAGAGAGGCCATCAGCACTTTTTTGTTCTGGCGGCTGGAAATCCATTTGGCGATCTTGGCGGTAGAGGTGGTTTTACCCGAACCCTGCAAACCTACCATCATATAGGCGCAGGGCGGGGTGGCAAAGGTAAGATCCTGAGTCTGTGAACCCAGAAGTTCCACCAGCGCGTCATTGACGATCTTGATAACCTGCTGGCCCGGGTTGACGCCCTTGATGACATCCTGCCCGACCGCCTTGTCCTTGATTCCGGCGATGAAATCCTTGACGACCGGAAGCGCCACATCGGCCTCCAGCAGGGCGATGCGGATTTCACGGGAAACCGCCATGACGTCGTTTTCGCTCAGCGCGCCCTTGCCGCGCAGCTTGTCGAACACACCGCCTAATTTTTCGCTCAATGTTTCAAACATTCATTCCTCTGTCGTCATTGCGAGGAGGCCGAAGGCCGACGCGGCAATCTGGAGATTGCTTCGCTTTGCTCGCAATGACGTCTAAATACCTGTCAAAGCAAATTAGCCCCGCTGAGCGTAACTTCGCCGAGCAGGGGGTACCTGGTCCCCGAAAGACCTTGGGCACTGACAAACCAGATGTCAGTGGAAATTTGCGCAGAAAATATGCATATTATTGGCGTATGTCAAGAAAAAGAGGCACAAATGTACTTTAGAAAAATGCACGGGCTGGGCAACGATTTCGTCATTCTCGATCAGCGGGACGGACACACCGCCCTTATGCCTGAATTCGTGAAGCATGTTTGTGACCGCCATATGGGCGTGGGCTGCGACCAGCTTATCGTGATGGAGCCCTCCAAAAAGGCCGACATGTTCATGCGCGTTTATAACCCGGACGCTTCGCAAAGCGAAGCCTGCGGCAATGCGACGCGCTGTGTGGCTGATATTTATATGAAAGAGCAGGGGCTTCACCATTGCTCCGTGGAAACGCTGGCGGGGGTTTTAAAGGCGCGCGCTTTGGACGGCGGCCTTATCGAGATTGATATGGGCCCGGCGCATGCCGTGGCGGATATCGATTTGTCCGGTGGCGGGGTTTCAAACCCGGTCAGCGTGGATATGGGTAACCCGCATTGCGTGTTTTTCGTCGATAACGCGGAGGCGCTGGATATCGCTGCGCTGGGTCCGCGTTTTGAAAACGATCCTATGTTTCCCCGGCGCACCAACGTGGAGTTTGTACATGTGAATGACCGCCAGAACCTGCGTATGCGGGTGTGGGAGCGCGGGGCGGGAATAACGCTGGCCTGTGGTTCCGGGGCGTGCGCGGTGATGGCAGCGGCGGTTCACAGGGGGTTAAGCGATAATAAAATCACCCTTGTGCTCGATGGCGGGGTGTTGCAACTGGAGCGGCGCGAAAGCGATGGTCATATCCTTATGACCGGTCCCGTCGCCTATGTTTTTGACGGCACGCTGAAAAACATATAAAAACCGCACATGATCGCGAAAGAACCGGAACTTGTCACATTCGGATGCCGCCTCAACGCTTATGAGAGTGAGGTCATGCGTACGCATGCGCAGAATGCGGGACTGAAGGGTGCTATTATTTTTAATACCTGCGCCGTCACGAGAGAGGCCGAGAAACAGGCGCGGCAGGCCATTCGCCGGGCACGGCGGCAAAATCCGGATGCCAAAATCATCGTGACCGGGTGCAGCGCGCAGGTAAACCCGGATATGTACGCCAAAATGTGCGAGGTCGACCAGATTATCGGCAACGATTTAAAGCTAAAACCAGAAGCGTGGGGTATTGAGGACAACGAAGAGCGTATCCGCGTAAACGATATCATGAGCGTGAAGGAAACGGCTTCGCACCTGATCGAGGGGTTCGAAGACCGCTCCCGCGCGTTTCTTCAGGTGCAAAACGGTTGCGATCACCGTTGCACCTTCTGCATTATTCCTTATGGCCGTGGCAATTCCCGCTCAGTGCCCATCGGCGTGATCGCGGAACAGGTCAAGGCGCTGGTGGGGCAGGGATATAATGAAATTGTGTTTACGGGCGTTGATGTTACCTCTTATGGTGCCGATTTGCCCGGCAGCCCGGCGCTGGGCCAGATGATCCGGCGGGTTCTGGCGCTTGTTCCCGAATTGCCCCGTGTACGGTTATCCTCCCTCGACCCGGTGGAAATTGATGACGATCTCTGGCGGCTGATCGCCGAAGAACCGCGTTTTATGCCACATCTGCATCTGTCGCTGCAGGCCGGGGACGACATGACCCTGAAACGCATGAAGCGCCGCCATTTGAGGGCTGATGTTATCGAGGTTTGCGAACGGGCGCGCAGTTACCGCCCCGATATTGCCTTTGGCGCGGATATTATCGCCGGATTCCCGACAGAAACGGATGAGATGTTTGAAAATTCCCTGCGCATCGTTGAGGAATGCGATCTGACCTTCCTGCATGTCTTCCCGTATTCGGAGCGCGAAGGTACGCCGGCAGCGCGTATCTCTGATCAGGTGCCCGTGCCGGTGCGCAAGGAACGCGCGGCGCGCCTGCGGGCGCTGGGGGAGGTGCAGCTTGACAAATTCAATCGCGCCCAGATCGGCAAAACTGTTATGAGCGTGGCCGAAAAGGATAATTTCTGCCGCACGGAGAATTTCGCCCATGTCAGAGCCGATCGCGATATTGTGCCGGGAAGCCTTATCCGCATTACTCCCGTGGCGGTCGGCGGGATGCATTTAACGGGCAGGGTTGAAGGGTAGGTTTCGACTTTAAGGCGCTGAATTTTAGCGCTATGTAAAATTATCAGTTCATTCGGTAAATTTTCGGTTTTCCAAATAAAATATCTATAAAAATCAGTATGTTAAAAAGTTATTTCTCTGGGGTGCTGGTTGCCTTTGAAGTTCCTTCAGCGCGGATAGTCTTCGGGTGTTAGCATTAAGAATGTAACACAAGATAGGAATATATTCAATATTTTTCTCGGGGCGTCCCCTTTCCCCAAATCTTTCTGGCCTTTACTGTCATGCTTGTATAATATTTTGCCGTATGTTCAGGAGATTAGGCATGGTGTTTTGGCGTAAGAAAAAGAACGTTACCGAGCAGGAGCGCGAGGAAACAGAAGAGCGGATCATACACCGGCCTTCCGATCCCGAGCTTGAGCCTTCCACCGATTATGACTCCGATATAGATCCCGATTTCCGTCACGAGATGAATGAAACCGATCACGAGGTCATAGAGGATCTGGAGGAGGAACCCGTGCCCAGGCATACCCCGATGGACGATGATCACGAAAATGAGGATTTGAGCGATCACAGCAATGAAGGCGGCTGGCTTTCGCGTCTGACGAGGGGACTTAAGAAATCCTCCCATAAAATCACGCAGGGGCTTTCCGATCTTGTCACCAAGAAAAAGCTCGACCAGGACATGCTTGATGCGCTGGAAGAAGTGCTGATCGAAGCCGATCTCGGTCCCAAAACAGCGGCCCGTTTGGTAGAAGAATTTGGCAGCGGGCGTTTTGGCAAGGAGGTGTCCGAAGATGAAATCAAGGAAGTGCTGGCCGCCAGCGTGGCTAAGATGCTTGAGCCTGTTGCCCGTAAGCTGGAGATGACCAAGCCTGCGGAAGGGCCGTTTGTTGTGCTGGTGTGCGGCGTGAACGGCGTGGGTAAGACGACAACGATCGGCAAGCTCGCCCATAACCTGCATTATCACGACAAGAAAACCGTGATGGTTGCCGCGGGCGATACGTTCCGCGCCGCCGCCGTGGAGCAGCTTCAGGAATGGGCGAAGCGCACAAAATCTGCCTTTTATGCCAAGGAGGTTGCTTCCGATGCCGCTTCGGTGGCCTATGAAGCTTACCAGAAGGCGAAAGAGCAGGGCACTGACGTGCTGTTGATTGATACGGCGGGGCGCCTGCAGAATAAAAAGAACCTGATGGAAGAATTGCAGAAAATTGTGCGGGTTTTAAAGAAACAGGATGAAGCGCTGCCGCATGCCGTGCTGCTGGTGCTTGACGCCACAACCGGGCAAAACGCGTTCAGCCAGCTTGAAGTGTTTAAGGACATGGTTAATGTCACGGGGCTGATCGTCACCAAGTTGGATGGTTCCGCCAAAGGCGGCGTTCTGGTGGGGCTGGCGGATCAGTTCGGCGTGCCGGTTTATGCGATTGGCATCGGCGAGCAGGCAGAGGATATGCAGCCCTTTGCTGCGAAAGATTACGCCCGTTCCCTGATGGGTTTAGAAGATTGAAAATAAACCAAAAATCGGTGATAATAGAAATATGTCCGATTTGAAACTTCCTAAATTTTCTTCCAAATCCTATAAAAGCTCCGATGACGCGCTGGCCGCGATTACAGAGATATACGAGGCGCACATTGCCTATTTGCGCGCCGCGTTTGAGGCCTTTACCAGGGGCGAGCTGAAAAGTCGGGTGAGGGGATTTTACCCTGAGCTGTGCATTACCACCAAATACGCGCGGCGCAAGGATACGCGGCTTTCATATGGTTTTGCGCCTAAGCCGGGTTATTACGCTACAACGCTGACACGCCCGGATATCTTTGCCAGGTATTATAAAGAGCAGATCGATCTGCTTATTGAGAACCATGACATTGCCGTTGAGGTTGGCGTTAGCAAAACTCCCATTCCTATCCATTTTGCGCTGGGGGAGGATTTCCACCTGGAAAAGGGCATAAGCCCGGATATGCTGGGTAACCTTGCCGATATGTTCGATTTGCCGGACCTGGATATCATGGACGATGAAATCGCCAACGGCACCTATTTGTGTCCCGAAGGGGAGTCTGCCCCCTTATCGCTTTTTACCGCGCCGCGCGTGGATATCAGCCTGCAGCGTCTCAAGCATTATTGCGGCACATCCCCAAGTGACTTTCAGAATTATATCGTTTTTACCAACTACCAGTTTTATATCGACGAGTTTATCAAGACAGGCACCGCGGCGGCGGCGAAGGGGGAGGAATATGATTCCTTTTCCATGCCCGCTCCGGACAAGCGTCTGCCGCAGATGCCCGCTTACCACCTCAAACGTGCGGATGGCGCGGGGATTACCATGGTGAATATCGGCGTGGGTCCCTCCAACGCCAAGACGATTACAGACCATATCGCCGTGCTGCGCCCGCATGTCTGGCTGATGCTGGGGCACTGCGCGGGGCTGCGTAATTCACAGAAAATGGGCGATTACGTTCTGGCGCATGGTTATCTGCGCGAGGATAAAATCCTGGATGACGACCTGCCGCTGAGTATTCCCATCCCCGCTCTGGCGGAGATCCAGCAGGCTTTGGAGCAGGCCGTGGCGCAGGTAACCGGCGCGAAAGGCTATGAGGTTAAACGCCTGATGCGCACGGGCACGGTGGCCACGACGGATGATCGCAACTGGGAGCTTCAGGCGTCGATCCGGCAGAATTTGCGTCTTTCACAAAGCCGTGCCATCGCCATGGATATGGAATCGGGCACGATTGCCGCCAACGGTTTCCGTTTCCGCGTACCATACGGCACTTTGCTGTGCGTTTCCGACAAGCCGCTGCACGGGCAGCTCAAGCTTCCGGGCATGGCCGATTCCTTTTACCGCGAGCGGGTTGAACAGCATCTTGAAATCGGCCTTCTGACGATGCGCCTTTTGCGCGATCTTGAAACCGCGCAGCTTCACAGCCGCAAACTGCGCAGCTTTAACGAAGTGGCTTTCCAGTAAATAGTAAAAAGGCGCCGTGAAGGCGCCTTGTTTTTTGTCTTCCGAAAGACAGTTTAAACCGAAATATCGAGCACGGAGCCGCGCTCTGTCTCGTCGCGTACTGTTTGTTCGTCTTTTGACGCCAGGAGAACCTGATTCTCCTCCCTTTTCACATCGGCATTACTTTCCGTTGCGGTATCCTTGGCGTCACTGACCGGCGCCCCCTGAACGGTTGTCGCGGTATTGTCCTGCTTCAGCTTTTCTGCATCGCGCGAATTATTGTTGTAGGCCGATTGCGCCGACTGAAGTTGTTGTGACGAGATAATCTGTGATGAGGCGCCCAGCCCTGAAAGCGGTCCAGCCATTTCCGTGTTTCCTCGTTTATCGTTTTGTTAGTTTTGTAGAACCCTAATGATTCAGTATACACAGAAAACGGTTAACAAACCCTTATGCGGAATTATTACATGAAATAATAAATTTTGACAAATTTACGTTTGTTAACGAATTGGTAACACTTTGTCTATATCATGCAAACTGACAGGGAGACACGCAAGGGGTACCAGATAAATTCATAAGAATAACCCCCCGCGTTTTTCTTAAATTTTATAACAATATGTTAGTAAAAGTAACGGCAAGTTAAGGCTTTTCTGGTTCAATGGTTATTGGGCTTCAAGGAAAGTTCTTATGGATGAAAATATAATAAAGCTGTGTGGGGCGGCAATCATGGATCTGAGTTTACTGGATAAATCATCACATATGACACCGATGCTGGTTCGTCTTTACGATTCCCAGCGTCTTTATACGCTGGCGGAAGACAAGGATCCGACCGCTCGCGGTGAGTTGATAACGGCGGTTTACGAGCTTCTTGAAATGGAGCTTACGCCGCGTGAAAGCGAGCTTGTCGCCGATGTCATGATCGCGCTGATGCGTCAGGCTGAAGAAGAGTTAAGGTCTGCATTGGCCGAGCGAATGTCCGTCATGGAGGATGTGCCGCTGCGCCTTGTGCTCCATATGGCTAACGACAAGATTTCCGTGGCTTCGCCGATTCTCAAAAACAGCATCGTGCTGAGCGATATGGACCTTTTGTATATTATTAAATCAAAATCCGCCGAACACTGGCGCGCAATTGCCATGCGCCGCATGCTCAGCGACCAGATCGTTAACGTGTTGGCGGAAACCGGCGATATTGATACCGCTATTACGCTGGTGGAGAACACCAATATTGTTCTGAACGATACGGCGCTGGTAACATTGTCGGATATGGCGCAGGGATCGAAAGATCTGGCGACGCCGCTGCTACGTCGCGAGGAAGTGCCCGCCGATCTTGCGGCCAAGATATACAGTTTTGTGGGCAGCAGCCTGAAAGATTACATCAATCAGAATTTCAACCCGGATGGCAAAACGGCAGAAGTCGTAGATGAGATCATGAATGCAATGATCGACCTGCCGGAATCAGATTTTGCGCCTACACGGGATATGGTGGAAAATGCCCAGATTCTGTACAAGCGCGGGGAGCTTAACCCGGCGAAGATGGTGCGGCTGTTGCGCCGTGGCGCGCAAAGCGAATTTATGGCGCAGTTCTCATGCTACACAAAACTGCCCCTTAGCACGGTTGAGGAAATCCTTAAACAGGAAAGCGGGCAGGGGTTGGCCGTGGCCTGCAAGGCGTGCGATATTTCCAAAACGGATTTCCTGTCGATCTATCTTCTCAGTCACCGCATGCGGGCAAGCGAGGGCGATTCACCGGAAATCAACGCCGTAAGCCGTGCGGTTGACTACTACAACCGCATTACACCTCTTATGGCGCGTGATGTCTTCCAGAATTCTGTGAAGGGGTCCGACTCTATCCACTAATCACGCAGCTTTATCAAAGGCGGACAGGGCGGCAACGCCCGGCAGCGTTTTGCCTTCCAGCCATTCAAGGAAAGCTCCGCCGGCGGTCGAGACATAGGAAAAATCATCCACCACACCGGCATTTTCCAGCGCGGCGACCGTATCGCCGCCGCCGGCCACACTGACCAGATTTCCCGATTTCGTTAACTCGGCTGCAACCTGCGCCACGGCGTTGGTGCCCGCATCAAAAGGTTTGATTTCGAAAACGCCCATCGGGCCGTTCCATACCAGTGTTTTGCAGGCTTTCAGGGTTTCGCTTAGGATTTCGATGCTGCGCGGCCCGATATCAATGGCGCGCCGGTCAGCCGGGATATGGTGGGTGTCAAACACCTCATAAGGGGCGTCCGGCGCGATAGTTTCCACGCATACGGCGTCGGCAGGAAGGAT
>CAZBNG010000075.1:0-10782 GCA_964493095.1 uncultured Pseudobdellovibrionaceae bacterium | reverse complement strand
TTAGCATGCTAACAGATCACAATTTTGTAAAAGAATGTATTGAAAAATATAGATCAAAACTGCTTGATACCTCTCGCAGGAATAGTCTCATATCATTTAATCACAGCGAGAGATCGCGCCAGCATATCCGTGTGATCGACGAATTACCCGACTTCCTTTACGGCGAATTTTTGGACGGGAAAAAGCTGACCTTTCTGGCGTTGCCGGAAGAAGACCAGATCCCACCGGATGAAAGAACACCGGAATTTATGCGTCATCTTGAACAGGCCAAATTGACCGATGAAAAATACATCGAGGCCGTTGATTCCGTGGACGAGGATGAAGAAGGTGCGCTGGACAAAATCAAGCAAATCGAGCGTGAACTTCGTAATAAAATCCGCGAAGAGTTGAAATTACCCGTATGGAAGGAGCAAAAAAGTCTCACCAATGCCGAGGTCGCCAAAAAGCATCATCTTGATCCCAGCTATGAAATGCCGGAACCAACGCCTGAAAATCAGGATGATGCGGAACGACATACGGATAAATTCATCCAAACGCTTTTGAAACCCGAGGAAATGAGCCGAAAATTAAGCGGCCTGAATTCCTATGTCAGGACAGATATTGAAGAGTCCGGCGTCAATACCCTCTATGCGGCATTCGGCTTTTTGGAGTGGTATGAGTCTGCCAATTCGGACAAAAAATGCGTTTCGCCTCTGTTGCTACTGCAGCTCGAAATTGAAAAGAAACAATCCCGCGAGGGCTACACATACCGCATAGAAGCAACTGGAGAAGAACCGGAGATCAATCTGTCTTTGTCGGAACGCCTGCGCAATGATTTCGGCATAGAGCTTCCGGAATTTACCGGAGAAGACGGGCCGGAAGATTATATGCGTAAAGTGCATGAGCTTATTCAAAACGCCAAAGTACCGAAGAAGGAAAAATGGAAAATCCGCCGATTTATCACTATAGGCCGCTTCCGTTTTGCGCGGCTGGTTATGTTCCATGATCTCAGCTCCAAAAAATGGCCTGGTGAGACCGATGTATCCACAAATAAGATCGTGCAAAGTCTGTTTGCCGGATCCGAGAGTGAGCCTAGCGGTGACCATGCTGAGGATTACGATATCGACACACCCGAAGTCGAAGAAGTCGTGCCATTGCTTATCACCTCCGCTGACGCTTCACAGCACAGTGCCTTGGTCGATGTGATGAAGGGCAATAACATGGCCATTAAAGGGCCGCCAGGGACAGGAAAATCGCAAACAATCACGAATATCATCGCCAATGCGCTTGCAGCAGATAAATCCGTACTGTTTTTGGCTGAGAAAATGGCTGCTTTGAACGTGGTGCATGAGCGTTTAAGTGACGCGAATTTAGGGCCGTATTGCCTAGAATTGCACTCCACAAAGGCCAAAAAGACCGAGGTGCTAAAATCCATAGAGGAGCGTTTAAAACTGCGCTCTGCACGCGGAAACGGCGGCTATCTTGCTTCAAAGATGCAAGACTTCAAACGGCACAGAGATCACATCACGGAATACATCAGCGCACTGAATTCCGGCTTCGGCAGACAGAATAAGCCCATCCATGATTATTTGTGGGGCGCACAGCTCCGCAAAGACCGCATTGGCAATTTGCTCTCGATTATCAGCCAGTGCAAAATACCGTTTGAACAGGCCGATTTGTCCGCCAGCGAATTAAGCGGTCATACCGACGAGCTGGAAACCATAGCCACCCTCAAAAAACAGGTCGATGCAGAATCCAAAAATGGCAAGCACCCATGGGGCTTTGTCGGCAATGCCGATCTAAACCCGTTCCAGCAGGACGAATTAAAGCTGCTGATTGAAAAATGGAGAGATGGGTTGGCAAAAATCCAGTCAGAGCTGGAAGCCTTCAATAAGGTGTTTGATCTCTCGATCGGCAATACCACCCAGAACATCAATGCGTTTTACGACTATCTCGATGATCTTATTGATTACGACACCAGCATATTGAATGAGGATTTTATAGCGGATCTGGGAGATAAGGGAAAAGCGGCTGCGCTTGCGGCTTTTGTCGAGCGCATCCACGTTTACAGATCGGCCTTAAAAGAAATCCAGTCCATGCAGAACGTGTCTGCTGCCATTGATAATCTCAAAGAGATCGAGGCGCACACACTGGCCGCGAAGGAGATGGAAGCCGATAATATGACTGCGCTCGACATACGGACGCATGTCAAAGATTTGGAAGAAGAGCTGAAGCTGTGGGACAAAAATCTCAAAACGCTTCTCAGCATTGGCGAACGATTTGGTGTATCTAAGAATGAGGATCTGGACAAGATTTATGCGCTGGCCGAGGTGCCGGATTATATCGCCTCCGTGCCTCGTGATTATTTGCTCTTCCGCACAAACGATATTATCGATGAAACCAACGCACCGCGCCTAAAGGCTGCTGCCGACACGCAGGAGCGCATTCAGGCAAGCCTGGAGGATCAGGAGCAACGCTATGACCTCTCGATGATGGGGAAGCCGCACGAGATACGTATGCACGCTGCTGCACTGGATAACGCCGGATTTTTCGCCATTTTTGATTCATCCTACCGTCAGGCGAAAAAAATCGTCACGCTGGCCTCGAAACAAAAGGCTAAATTTGATCCGGAAAAATCCGCCAACGTACTGCGTGCGATCGCCGACAATAAGGAAGAAAAGGAAAAGATCGAGCAGGACAACCAGCTCCAGACGATCTGCGGATCCTCGTTTAACGGCATTCAGACTGACTTTAAAAAGCTCCAGAAGATCAATGAATGGGCTTCCAGCGTCAGGAAACGCTATGCGTCCGGCGATGAGTTTTCCCGCAATGTCCGCCAGTGGCTTTTAAAGGGCGATATGGAGGAGCTGGATTCTGTGAGGGATCTGGCACGCGATGATCGTTTTGTCGCGCTGAAAAGCAAAATAGCGGACATTAAAGGCGATGTCGCGCCCGACACTCCCGTCACAAAATACCTGGACGGCCTGATGGAGAAAGCCGAGAAGCTGAATACGCTCAAAAATCAGCTTCAAAACATGGCCTCCGGCGAGGCGATTACCTTTGCCCATATTGCCGAGGATCTGCCGCGCTTGCACAACGCCAAAGAAGCACGCGATGCCGCCGATCAAGACAGCGTCGTTAAAAAGTTTTTCGGCAATGCTTACAAAGGCGCCGAAACCGATATTGAAGACATTGACGCAACCGCGCGCTTTATAGGCGATTGTCTGGCCATACCAGAGTTGGAGAATGGCTTTGATCTGTTCTTAAACAAGGACTTTTCAAAAACATGGAAGAGTTTTAAAGCCCAACTGGAAGCTGTAACCGATACGATCAACGATACAACGGGCATTGCGACAGAAGTCGATGGCCACGCCAATATCCGCTTCGGCTCTCCTTCGGATGAAAATTACTGGCTGGATATCGATCTGGGCGATCTCGTCAATCAATTATCGCAAGCCTTAAGCAAGCCGGATGCCCTCAATCAATGGGTCGGCCTGAATGGACACTACGCAAAAGCCGCCGATACGATTAAGGGGTCATTGCTTCAAATTTACGATCAGGAAAAGCTCGACTTTGATACGCTGCCCATGGCCTTTGAATACATGGTTTATAGTGCCGTGGCGCGTGAGATTTACCAGCGTAATCCGGTGATTTCAAAAACTAGTGGTATGAGCCTCGAACAAGCGAGAGCCAGAATTAAAGAGCTGGATCAGGAAATACTGGATCTTCAGCAGCAAGAGCTTTGCAATAAGCTCAATGCCGCCAAACCCATGGCTGGCAATGGACGCGGCAGAAAAAGCACTTGGACGGAAGGTGCGCTGCTGCACAACGAGATCAATAAACAACGCTGTCACGTCCCGATCAGGGCGCTTATGAAGCGTGCCGGCCAGTCGATCCAAAAGATTAAACCGTGCTTCCTCATGTCACCTTTGACCGTGGCGCAATATCTTGAGCCAGGTAAATTCAAATTCGACCTTATAGTCATCGACGAAGCCTCGCAGATGCGCCCCGAAGATGCGCTGGGCGGTGTTGCGCGCGCAGACCAGATTGTCGTTGTCGGGGATCCCCAACAACTCCCACCGACCTCATATTTCCAATCTGCAGGGAAAGATGATGACGAAGTCGAGGAAGATTTTACTTCCGAGGCCATCATGGATATGGCTTTATCGTCCTTCAGGCCATCCCGTATTTTGAGCCGCCACTATCGCTCACAGCACGAGAGCCTGATTGCGTTCTCAAATTACCATTTCTATGACCAGAGCCTTGTATTATTCCCGTCTCCCGTCAAAAACCCCGATGAGCTGGGTGTACGGCTGGAATATGTCGGCGGCACATATGCGGCGAATTCAAACATGGATGAGGTTGAGGCGGTTGTAAAAGCCGCCCTGGACTTTATGCGGAAGCATCCGGATAGAAGCCTTGGGATTGCCACCATGAACCAAGTGCAGAAGGATCTGATTGAAATTGAGATGGATCGCGCCTTTATTGAGCATCCGCATGCGGCCAACTATAAGGCCAAATGGCAAGGCACGCTGGAATCCTTCTTTGTAAAGAACCTCGAAAGCGTCCAAGGGGATGAGCGTGACGCGATCTTTATTTCCACCGTGTACGGCCCAGACAAGAACGGCACTGTTATGCAGCGTTTCGGCCCTATAAACCGTGCTGGCGGCTATAGACGATTAAATGTGCTGTTTTCACGCGCAAAGAAAAATATGGTCGTATTCACGTCCCTCAAACCGGAAGATATTAAGATCAGCGATACATCGTCCGAGGGAGTACGCGCATTAAGGGGCTTCCTTGCCTATGCCACCAAAGGCGTTATTGACGAAGGCCAGTGCGATCCGGAAGAGATACCGGACAGCGATTTTGAGATCTGGGTCAAAGAAAAACTGGAAAGCATCGGCTGTGAAGTCCATCCGCAAGTTGGCGTGGCCGGATACCGCATCGATCTGGGCGTGAAGCACCCGAAATACCCTTACGGCTATCTTATGGGCGTTGAGTGCGACGGTGCCACTTACCATTCTTCAAAATCCGCGCGTGAGCGTGATGTTATCCGCCAACAGGTGCTTGAAGGACTGGGCTGGCGCATATACCGCATCTGGTCAACCGACTGGTTCTCCAACCCTGTACAAGAGTTCGAGAAACTTGAGAACTACATTCGTGAACTTCTTAAAAACGAAAAAGTAAAGGACTCCCATGCAGAGAATGCTGTCATTGAATATGACTTTATTCCAGCTGCCGATATCGAGGATGAGCCAAATGATTTATTTGAGGCCTTAGATCAAGAGGAGCCTGAGTACAATAATGTTGTACAGCTATTTGATGATATCACATACATCGTGATCAAACCTGACGGCAAAGAAGAAAAACGATCTGCTCAAATTGTTCCCAGTCACGGAGATCCTAACAACGGTACAATCGCGCAACATTCTACAATTGGCAGAGCACTATTAGGCGCTCAAAAAGGTGAAGAAGTAGAGGCCGTACTTCCGATAGGGGAAGTTTCTCTAATTATCAAAGAAGTTAGTAAAGCATCCATGCATGCAGGTGCCAGTGTGAAGGGATCTAAATAGTGGGAAGTATAACTGTCAATAGTATGAATATTGCGGAGGCAAATAGAGAGCAAATTTTTTTAAAACCTCTTTTAAGCAACTATGAATTAGGCTTCAATTTTACCTTACAAGGTCCGCCTGAGCGCGACAATAAAATGCGCTGGGCCAATATAAATTCAGCCAGGGTGTATGTAAAAAGCAAAGAAAGCTCTGAGCATGACTTAGGTTTAGCATATCTTGAAACCCCCGTTGCCCTCAAAACAAATCCTGAACACTCAATAAATGCACAAATTACTTTCTATCTTCCCCTAACCAATACCCAACTTTCTAAATTAGAAGAAATACGAGATGGTTATGATCTTGAGTTTAAAATCGTAATTAAGGGTACGGGAGGAGATGAGGAGTATATAAACGTAATACATAACGAATGGAGGGTGAGACTTCCTCGCTCAGAATGGATATCAAAACTTAAACAAGCTGGCTATATGGATATTTTGATTCTTGAGGTGCCCCTATTGCCAAAAAATCAATCCTCTGAAGAATGGATTGATATTCGACATGATCTCGAAGAAGCGCAAAGACATTTTTTAAATAGAGAGTATTCTGCCTGTATTTCGCAATGTCGGAAAGTGATGGAAGAAGCTGGTCAACAAAAATTTGGCGGAAGTAATTGGCATACCTCGGTCTTAAAAACTATAGGCCAACACCCTCGCTCTGATAATAATGAACCAAACAGAAATGATATGAATAAAGAAGAGCGCGAAAACGCTATTTGGGCTTCCCTGTTACATTATACTCACCAATCACATCACTCTAGAAGTAAGGGGGGTGAAAAATCATATGGTCGAGGTGATGCTAAGCTAATTCTTACATTAACAGCTGCTTTTATTTCCACATAAAAACTGGAGAAATATTAAAGCGCTATGACGACAAACAATAAAAATCAGATTGAAAACTGGCAGAATAGTCGATCCGGCGCATGGGCAGGGCGAGGATTTCATTACCAACACCTTTTTTCAACGTTAATACTTGTTCGGCAATGGAGTGGTTTAGCTCCCGCAGGGTTCCTTGTCCCTGAGGGGTTGGATGATTGCGTTATTGAATTGGTGGATTACGAACTCTGGATTCAAATAAAATCACGTAAAGAAGGAAAATTTAACGAGACCGAAGTTCAGAAATTTATCTCTACTATAAATTCCAAAGCGGCGACCAGTAAATCTGATAAAGAAATTCGAACGGCACTTGCTTTGGAGCAACCATGCCCGGGACAGCCTTACAATAGCCTCGATCAACTCTTTGACAGGCAAAACAGTCAAATACTTTCATTCAACGCTCCTGAAGTTGAAATTATTAGCCTGCTAACAGCCCATTTAAATATCGCAGAAGTGATAGCTGATGGCATTATGAGCGATTTATATAGACTTGTTGCGGAGGCTTCAGAGGCTAATGCGTCCTTGCCTTTTGAAAAAAGACGAAGAATTTCTACAACGGAGGTTGAAAGACGTATCTTTGAGCGGCTTGAAGCCGGAGACCCCTCTGTAATAGAAAATGCTCTCTCCTCTGGTTCTTTACAACCTGTCGATTTCGTTAATCCGGTCAATGAAGTGAGTTTCTATCAAGGCGTAAAAGTCGTGCCAGGCCACGTAGCTTCTGGGCTCGTGCTAAGCCGCCCGGATGAAATAAAAGATATTACCTATGCGCTTAAACAGAGAAGGCATGTTCTTATTTCCGGACCTTCAGGTGCCGGAAAATCTGCGTTAATGTGGTTGTCAGCAAATGCGCTCTCGGGAGAATTCAGATGGTATCAAATTACGGGGCAGGCCGTAGCAGCAGATGCGGATTCCATCATTCGTTTTGTACGAGCCCGTCATCCAAATGACGCCTCCCCAATCGGTTTAGCGTTTGACGAAGTGTGCTCATCAAATAGTGATTTATGGGACGTACTTGTCCGCGAGCTTAGAGGATTACCCTCTGTTTACTTTCTAGGCTCCGTACGTCAAGAAGACCGCAATCTCATTATTAATCATTCAGATGTTGAATTTATCACAGTGACGTTAAGCGAAGATTTAGCGAAAACGGTTTGGGAAAAGCTAACAATTGATAAGCTAACCAACTGGGCTCATTGGCGTGAACCGTTTGAACAATCAAAAGGTTTGATGCTCGAATATGTTCACCTTCTGACGCAAGGTAAGCGTCTAGGTGAGGTTATTGAAGAGCAGGTTAGACAAAGAGAAAAAGAATGCCGTAGTGATGAGTTGGCTATCATAAGAAGTACTGCATCGCTCTGTGCTTACGGAGGAGAGATTAATGCCAATAAGCTATTTGAATTACTCGAAATAAGTCCAGAAATAGCTAGTGTCGCATTAAAGAGGTTGGTTGATGAACATCTTGTTCGAGAAAGCAAGCCTGGCGTACTCGGTGGACTTCACGCGCTTCGTTCTGAAGCGCTGAGAAAGGCCTCGCATGATGAAACTGTATTTTTATCTGCTAATACCCTGTGGCAAGGTCTTACTACGGTTACTAAAGAAACTTTGCCGAGAGTCATTCAGTCAATTTTATCAGATGCACCTGAAGAAACTAAATCTACTGCTCTTGAGCATCTGGCCAAAATACTTGGCAAGTGTGATGATATTGAGGTTTGGGCATCAATTTTAACTGGCCTCGGCCTTGCCACGCTTGAGCGCCATGTTACATCATTTACGTTAATTTTAGAAAAGCATGGGGTGCAGCGTGCTCAGTGGTCGCTTGCGTCAATGTTTGCTGTTTCGAATGCAGATCTTCCTGATTTAAAAGAATTTGAGAAGTGGGATAGCTTGCAAAATGCAGTTCTAGAGTTTCGTGCTCTGCCAAAACATGATTTACGAACTGCTTGTTTAAAGCTAATCCTGAAAGAGGGAGAAATGCCCCCTTGCAGTAACCTACAACAAGCCAATCAATTGCTCTCTTGCCTCGCACCAATATGTGGAGGAGATCCCGTACAAATAGTACTTAATACAGAATTCACGGGCGATGGTGAACAAGATATAAAGCAGGTATCAGATCTACTATCTACAGCCTATTTAATTGATCCAGAAATATCTAGAACATTGACCGAGGCTTTAGGAGGAGAGGAAACACTCTTAACTTGGTTCTACTCTCAAACCCCATGGGTGGAGATGCCGGAAATTGTTTCCGATGGTGCCCATGGCCGTACAATCCGTTCAAATTGGTTTTATGTAGCAGAACAATACCAACAGGACCCTCATGAAGCCATTTGCAATATTTGCGAGACATTGATAGCAATATCACCGAATTCTGAAGCTGCCGCATCTGACGCGGTAAATCCTTTAGGGCAAGCCATCACTGTGAATGGATACACGCCATGGTCTAAAAACATGCCAAGAGAAAACATCCATGCAAAAACAAAAATTGCTTGGAATGTTGCCTTTCGACAAATACTTTTTGCAAGATCTGCAGCAGATAGCTTGACCGATTATACTTGGAAAATGGCAAGCCTTGTAAAACGCACGGAAAAAGTTTTTCGTAATTTTACCGAAAAATGGATTAAAGGAAAAAGTATTTCTAATGCAGATTCATTAGCAGCAGAAATTAACGAAATCATAGAAGAGGTTAATGCCTTAGCTTATGCGACACCCGAAAAGCCCGCATCAACAATGACTGCTCCGGCAGAAGACACAGGCAAAGATGATTCATTGGGCGCATTATTGACGGGCGTTCTAGGAAACTTAGCGGGAAGGTTAGGAAAGGTGCATGAAGAGGGAGGTAAAGCTGTTGCGACTTTTTCTGGTATGCTCGCTGATCAAGCACTAGAACATGAGAAATCTGAAATATGGCGAACAATCTCATCACCACCTAAAGAGGAGCTGTCAAGCCTATCGAAACGTCTAGGCGATGTGGCGTGTATTGCACACGAAATGTCATTTGATGGAGATCCAAACACAATCCAAAAAATAGTAAAGGTAGCAAAGAAAGGTTCTTTAAATAGAGCAATTAATACGGCTGCTCGGCATTGCCGTTCTCTTGCGGATAAAAGGTTTGCAGATAAAATGAGAGCTGTCGAAAATGCTTTAAAGGAAAAAGACTGGAGCACACAATGCTGGTCTCGGCCTATTTGCGAGAAGGATAGTATATACTGGCCAGCCGCAGAGGTAACCATCCTTACAGAGATAGAAGATTTTGAAACTGATGGTGACTATCTTGAAGATAGTCTGGAAGCTGGACAACAGCACTTTGGAAATGATTGGCGTTTTAGGGTTGCCCCGGTAATAAATGGTCACGTTCTGGGTTCGTTTGCTCTTATTTCCTCATCACAGATGCCGCTACCTGATCAAGATTTTGCACAGGACTGGAGCGAACATATAGATCTTCCTTTCCTGTCTGGAGAAAGAGCGGAATTGTTTAATGAAACAATTACAGCATGCACCTACCTCTCAGCTATAATTGCATGCCGCGATCTAGAAAGATTGCATCCAAAAGAGGATGCAGTGTTTTCAAAAGCTATTGAGTCTTTTAACGAAAAGAAAGGGCGCCTTGTTGAACTTTGTGACGGCACCGAGATAGAGATTTTTACAGTAGCTCTAGATTATATTGATGAAACATGGAATCAAGTTGTCAGTGAGCTTGAAGACACTAAAGCACAAAAAAACATTACAGAACGATTGTGTATGACGCCTTATTTGGCAATGTCTGGTCAGGAAAATGAAAAAACCGCAGAGCTTACGACTATTCATGCTCTATTGCTCCAAGCGGAGTGTCTCTACCTCTGTAAAAAAACTATGAAGGTATAGAGTTATGATCCAACCAAAACTATCTCCCAAAGATATTGTTATAGCACACATGATGAAGAGTGTGCCCGAACGGAAACACGACTTTTTGTTACTTTGGGAGAATTATAACCCTGATGTGATTTTGGTCGAGGATAAGCCTGGCATTACTCTAAATGCCAATAAAGACCGTATTGCATTTGATATTAAAACAATGGAAGTGTTCTGGTTGATTGGTTTTTCGGGTTGGCGAGCCATAGAATGCTACACCCCTCATGTGATTTGTTCGGATGTTAGCGGTGAGCCTATTGAGGATCTTATCAAAGATGATGATACTTTATATGAGGTCGAACAATCATATAAAGAAAAGCTGTCTGCAATCAAAGAAATTATTAGTTCTGCAGACCCTACATTAAAGCCGTGTCCAGATGACTTGCCACGCCCAAACGCAGACCGAGATGCTTTTAATGATATTCAATATAAGGCGG
>CAZBNG010000074.1:0-10997 GCA_964493095.1 uncultured Pseudobdellovibrionaceae bacterium | reverse complement strand
TCAGAGAACAAAGGTAAGCAATTAGAATGAATTGGTTAACAAATTTTATCCGCCCGCGTATTCGCTCGATTGTCGGCGACCAGAAAGAGGTCCCGGACAATCTGTGGCAGAAATGCCCGGCCTGCGAAGGCATGCTGTTTCACCGCGATCTGGATGAAAACCACAATGTCTGCTATCACTGCGGCCATCACCTGCGCCTGCCCGTTGCCCGCCGCCTGGCCATGATGTTTGACGGCGGCAAATACGATAAAATCGACCTGCCGAAAGTGGCCGTCGACCCCCTGAAATTCAGGGACCGCAAGAAATACGCCGATCGCCTGCGCGACACGCAGGCCAAAACCGAACTTAAAGACGCGCTGACCATTGCGCGGGGCAAAATGGGCGGCCTGCCCGTTGTTGTGGCGGCGTTTAATTTCAGCTTTATGGGCGGTTCCATGGGCGCGGCGGTGGGCGAAGGTCTGGTGCGCGCGGCCGAAGAAGCCATTAAAACCAAATCCGCCTTTATCGTCATTCCCGCCTCCGGCGGCGCGCGGATGCAGGAAGGCATGCTCTCCCTCATGCAGATGCCGCGCTCCATCATCGCCGTGGAAATGGTGAAGGACGAAAAACTGCCCTATATCGTGATTTTGACCGACCCCACCACAGGCGGCGTCAGCGCTTCCTTCGCCATGGTGGGCGACATCCATATTGCCGAACCGGGCTCTATGATCGGCTTTGCAGGCCGCCGCGTGATTGAGGAAACTGTGCGCGAAATCCTGCCCAAGGACTTCCAGACCGCCGAATACCTGTTGGAACACGGCATGGTCGATATGGTGGTGCCGCGCGGTGAAATGAAAGAAACGCTGGTGCGCATTCTGGGCATGCTGATGAACCCGCAACTTCCGGGCAAAACCACTGATAAAACCCGCGGACCGGGTCTAAGCCCAGCCGGCAAAACAAACGGCGCAACGCCGCCCGCCGCCCATGCCGCCGATGAAGGGGCCGCCCGCATGCAGAAAAAGGACGCCGCCAAGGCGGTAAAGCAGGTGAAAGCCGTGCAAAAATCCGTACGCGACATAAAGACGCAAGCCCCCAAAAGGAGCGTACCTAAATCCGCCAAGGCCTCTTAACCCGCATGAGCCATTGCCATGTATCTGGCTGACCTTATTCACCCCAGCGAAACCCTTGCGGCCAAACTGCGCACCCTCTACGACCTGCGCAGCGATAAAAAGGTCGATCTGGGCTTTAACAAGCCCTTCCTGAAACTTCTTGAATCCTTTGGAAACCCGCATCTCGCGCTGCCCCCTGTTATCCATGTGGCGGGTACGAACGGCAAGGGCTCGATTATCGCTACGCTGCGCGCTCTGCTCGAAGCTCACGGAAAAACGGTCAGCGCCTTCACCTCCCCGCATATGCTGCAGTTTAACGAGCGGCTTTATATGAACGGCAATGTCATTTCCAATCACGATCTGGAAGCATTCATTGATGAAGCCCTTGATCTTAATGCCGGGGGCAAAGTGACGTTTTTTGAAATCACCACCGCGATGGCGCTGGCTGCTTTTGCAAGGGTAAAGTCCGACTACTGTTTGCTCGAAGTCGGGCTCGGCGGACGCCTTGATTGTACCAATGTTGTGCCCGCTCCCGCCGTGTGCGTGATTGGTAAAATTTCATACGACCATACCGAATATCTGGGTGATACGCTGTGCAAAATTGCCGCAGAAAAGGCAGGCATAATAAAACGAAACGTGCCGTGCGTTATAGCACCTCAAAGTCCTGATTTTATTAAAGAAGGCGGAATGGAAATTTTTAAGGAAATTGCGCGCAAGAAAAATGCGCCGCTTTATATTTTTCCTGAAAACTGGGCCGTAAATCCACAAAACGATATGATTCGTTTCATATTCAAAAATCGGGAAATTACCCTCCCCAAACCGAGCCTTCTGGGGGCCCATCAGGTCGAAAATGCCGGGGCGGCATTAGCCGCCCTCCACCTCCTGCCTGAGGTCTGGAATCAGGAATTACTGGCACAGGGTATGCGCAATATTCACTGGCCGGGGCGGCTGGAAAATATCTCCGCTCTGTTCGATCTTCCGGGTTGCGAAGTTTGGTACGATGGCGGGTGCAACGATTCCGCCGCCGCCGTTCTTGCTGCGCAAATTCGCCAATGGGCTGAAACGGATTCCTGCGAATTCCATCTGGTGGTCGGTATGAAAGGCGATAAAAGCGCCGCCGATTTTATTACGCCGCTGCGTCCCCTCGCCAAAAGCCTGACCATCGTGCCCGTGCATGGCGTTTCAAAATGCCTGCAGCCCGAGGCCGTCAAAGGCGCGCTGAGCGCCAAGAGCGTGCGCGAGGCCTGCGCCGCCATCGCCGCACAAAACCCGCAAACGCCCAAACGCATTCTTGTTACCGGGTCGCTTTACCTTATGCAGGATATCAGGCACACTTCTTAAATCATGGGTAAAAAAGCCAGACGCAACCTCGTTATTGTCACCGGCCTTTCGGGGGCGGGCAAATCATCCGTGCTGAAATCACTGGAGGATTTTGGATACGAGGTCATTGACAACTATCCGCTTTCCCTGATCGATCCGCTGCTCGCCGAGCGCAAAAACGAGAAAGTCGCGCTAGGTATCGACAGCCGCACGCGCGGGTTTTCGCCCGAGGCCCTGCTGGAGGCCAGCGCCAGGCACAACGCCCAGATCGTGTTTATCAATTGCGACAAGCGCGAGCTCCAGCGCCGCTTTTCCGCCACCCGCCGCCGCCACCCGCTCGCCCGCGATAAATCGGTGGTGGAAGGCATAAAGCAGGAGCGCAACCTGCTGCGCCATATCCGCGACGAAGCCGCGATTACCATCGACACGACCGAGCTTTCGGTGCACGATTTGCGCCATATCCTCGAAGGGCATTTCATGGATAAGGGCGCGAAGAAAATGACGATTTCCCTGCTCTCCTTCGGCTTTAAGCACGGCGCGCCGCGCGGCGCCGATATTATCATGGATGTGCGCTTCCTGAAAAATCCGCACTGGGACAAAGTTTTAAAACCCAAAACCGGGCTGGACAAAGAAGTAGGGTCCTATATCGCGCAAGACCCGTCATTCGAGAAATTCATGAAGAATTTCAAAAATCTGATAAAACCCCTTCTGCCCCGCTACCGCGAGGAAGGAAAAAATTATCTCACCATCGCCATCGGCTGCACCGGCGGCCATCACCGCTCCGTCTTCGTCGTGGAGCAGCTCAAAACCTGGTTCGAAGACCAGGGCATCTTCACCCACGTCGTGCACCGGGATGTGGGGAAATAATTTAAAATTTTTATGACTTTTTAATTTGACATATTTTTAATATTTCCTGTAAGACTCATTACCTTAAATAATGCGGATAATATTGTTATGAGCAGCCCAGAGCTTAGCGCCCCGTCTCCAGATTTTGCAAAAGCCAGCCATTTTGGCGAACACACCTATAACAACCTAAAGGTCGGCTACAAACAAGTTGTTATCGGAACTGCCTATGTGGTTAATGATGAAATAGTGCCGCCTGTATCCACGCAATTTGATCCAGATACCGATGAAGACGCCAAAATTGCACATATTCGGCAAGAAGACGAGGCATTCCAAGAAGCAATGAATCGAACACTGAGCGATTATGCTTATGCGCTTGAAAACGTAAATAAGATGCCTATTGAAATGCGCGACGAAGTTGAAGGCATGCTGATTACTGAAATGCAAATGTTGAGCTCCAGTGACAGCTTAAAAAGCCACATTAGCAAAAGCATTCAAACCGGACAAAGCGCTGAGTTTGCAGCATATGGCCACTATGAAAACCGTAAAATGCAAATGCAGGCTGTATTAGAAACGCTCCCAGAAGATCAAAAAGCCGACTATCAAAGACAAATCGATCTTGTTGGAAATGTTCAGTATAATTTATTGCAAGGCTTTCATAATGAAAGAATTTCGAGCAGGTTAGAACAAGCTCCTGACGATTCTATCCCAGTATTACAATCTATTCCTGTTGCCAAATTGCATTCCTTACGAAATTCGAACGGCATCGGAGCACGCCTTCATGGAATATTAGATACGACAGGCACAGAACTCAGCCATGCATGGATCGTAGCAAAATCCTCCCGCATAACTACTATGCGCATTCCTGAAGAACTAAGAAGAAAAATAAGAACAGGTGACCGCATAATTATCGACGGATCAAACAATCTCCTCATACATCTACCCTCCCCGTCCACTTTGAGAGAGTACGAACAAGAACAAGCCATAGAGCAAGCGGAAAGAGATGAGCTTAAAAGAAGATCGAAAATAAAAACGCCTGATGGCAAGGGTGGCTTCTTAAAAGCAGTTCCCACAGCCGATAAGCAACTTATTAAAATCAGTGCCAATGCCGGTTACTCAGATGAGGTTCTGGCTGTGAACGATGTTAACGCGCTCACGATAGGCCTCTACCGAACAGAACTCGCCGTATTGGGCCGTCTTCGTGCGCCGGATGAAGATCTATGGTACGAAATTTTCGAAACTGTACTTTTGAATGCAAATAAACGTCCTATCACTTTTCGAACCCTGGATTTTTCGGGCGATAAAATCCAAACTCTTTTTCCAGACTTAACCAAAAATACGAAAAGACAAGAATATCTTCTTCGTAGCCAGATGCGGGCCATCTTGCGTTTGCTAGACGAATATCCTGAAAGCAAGATCTGCATCATGTTTCCTATGGTACGGGACTCAGAACAATTTGAAAAAATGCGAACAATTTTCGGGGAAGAAGCAACCAGACGTGCTTTAGTCCAATTGAAATTTGATGAAGAAGCAATTACGCAGATTTTAGAGGCATGGAAACTTGATGAAGAGGCATCAAAACCACTTATAGAAGCATTACAGCTTGATGAAAGCGCCATCAGAAATCTACAAGTCGCTAAAGAAATCACCAACGATGCTTTAAAAACGATAAAGCTTGGCCCTATGGTCGAAACACCGGGAATCGCCCGTGATATTAAGGATATTCAAGGAAAGTTTTACTCCATTGGCTCGAATGATCTAATTCCAGCTTTAAGAGGCTTTGACCGTTATGGCGATGAAGCCAGTACAGAATATGACCCTACGCACCCTCAGGTTTTGAGGGCGTTAAGGGAAATCATAGAAAACGTTCCAAACGAACGGGAGCTTAGCATTTGCGGCGACATGGCTACAAATTGCTCACATTTTGCTCTGCTGGTAGGCCTAGGACTACGTCATCTGTCAGTAGGTGTGGGTATGGTTCCGCATATAAAAGAGCTGGCGCGCCGTATAAGCACCGAAGAAGCTGCTGAGCTTGTGGAAGAGCTAATTCTCACGCCTAAACGGGCTCAACGTGAAAGTATGTTGAAAAAATTTAATGAGGCGAGTCTTGGTTTGAAACCTAATGGCACGATTAATATGAATTTCCGCTACCATAACCCTTTATTGGCCCCCGATCACGAATTCGCCCGTCTGGAAGCAGCATAAACTAAAAACCCGGCGCGGTATCAGGCGCGGGAACAGGCTTCGCAGAACCAACAGGCGCGCTGAAGGCACCGCAATGAACCGGCATAATCTCGCTAAATTTATCAGTCAGACTCATCTTTAAACACACCTTTTTCGATGACTAAAATCGCGTTTTCCTTTGAAACGCTGTCTCCATCATAGGTGCGAAAGATTACTTTTTCGTTAACGCTGTCTTTTTCGGTGGGAACGACGCTGTATAAAAGCCGGGTTTTTGTAAGATCGCCAAACTGGCCCAGCGACTTGCGCCCGTTCATGAGCGTGATTAAATTGGCAACTTTTTTCTCAGTTAATTCAGGGTCTTCACTCGTATCCAGCAGGGTATAGTCCCCCACGGGCTCATAATCGCTTTTTCCCGGTTTGAGCGCAAAAATCTGCCATGAATGGGGAACAAGCGGGTTACGCTTGTATAGAAAGGTCGGTTTTTCTCCGGATTCGTTAAAACTGGCGTTGAAATTCATGGCTTTGCCTCTATAGTCGTGCTTTATATTACGCTGAAAATGCTATTGATTCAAAGGAGAATTGCCCCCATGAACGCCGAAACGACCGCCCAAGCCCAGTCCCAGGAAAACGATTACTGGGTTGCCGATATATCGCTGGCTGAGTGGGGCCGCAAGGAAATAGAGCTTGCCGAAGTGGAAATGCCGGGCCTGATGGCGCTGCGCGATGAATATGTCGGCGAAAAGCCGCTGGAAGGGGCGCGCATCGCCGGGTGCCTGCACATGACCATCCAGACCGCCGTATTGATCGAGACGTTGCAGGAGCTGGGCGCGACAGTACGCTGGAGCTCCTGCAACATTTTCTCGACGCAGGATCACGCCGCCGCCGCCATCGCCGCCACCGGCACGCCCGTTTTCGCCAAAAAAGGCATGAACGAGGAGGAATTCTGGTGGGCCATCGACCAGACGATCGAAGGCCCTGACGGCTGGACTCCCAACATGATACTGGACGACGGCGGCGACCTTACGCTGCGCATGATCAATGATTTCCCGGAGCTTATGAAAGATATCAAAGGCATTTCCGAGGAAACCACGACCGGCGTCCTGCGCCTCTATGAAATGGCAAAAAAAGGCAAACTGCCCGTTCCCGCTATTAACGTGAACGACTCCGTTACAAAATCGAAATTCGACAACAAATACGGCTGCCGCGAATCCCTCGTGGATGCGATCCGCCGCGCCACGGACGTCATGATGGCGGGCAAGGTCGCCATGGTGTGCGGCTACGGCGATGTGGGCAAGGGTTCCGCCGAATCCCTGCGTCAGGCGGGCTGCCGCGTCATGGTCTCCGAAATCGACCCGATTTGCGCGCTTCAGGCCGCGATGGAAGGCTACGAAGTGGTTACAATGGAAGACGCCGCGCCGCGTGCCGACATCTTCGTCACCGCCACGGGCAACAAGGACATCATCACCGCCGACCACATGCGCAAGATGAAAAACAACGCGATTGTCTGCAATATCGGCCACTTCGATAACGAAATTCAGGTCGAACCCCTTCGCAACATGAAATGGAATAACATCAAGCCGCAGGTCGACCAGATCGAATTCCCCGATGGCAAGAAAATCATCCTGCTCGCCGAAGGCCGCCTTGTAAATCTGGGCTGTGCCACCGGACACCCCAGCTTCGTGATGAGCGCGTCTTTCACCAACCAGACGCTGGCGCAGATAGAGCTTTGGAACAATACCGATAAATACGAGAACAAGGTTTACGTGCTGCCCAAACACCTGGATGAGAAAGTGGCGGCTCTGCACCTTGAAAAGGTCGGCGCGAAACTTTCCGCCCTGACGAAGGAACAGGCCGATTACATCGGCGTAGAAACCCAAGGGCCGTTAAAGGGTGACGCTTACAGGTATTAACGGGGTTCCAAAAACCCCAGATCCTTATACAGGTTTTTAACGACGAGGTACTCGGCGGGTGTTGGGTCTGCTTTTTGTCTATTACCCCCGTTAGAGTCTGACGTAACACAAGCCTCTATAAGCACCTCTTCCTTTTTTTCCCCAACCCGATAAGATCAAGATAGACATTGCCAAATGTCGTAGCATGATGCCAACATTCTTTTTTGCCTTCTCCTGCAGCGGTTAAATATATGCCATACATAGTACGCTCTTCCGCACCTGTTAGAGGCTGGAAAGTCTTATAAACCGTATTGTACACAACAGACCTGCCCAGTACGGGTCTTTTCTCGTCAATTTTTTGCGGTTGGCCCGCTATCTCGTCTCTTACTAAAAAATGCGTTTTGTAATGGTCTAAAGCAACACCAACTGCCGCGGCGAAAGCCAAAGCTATAACACGCGCCGCATATCTAGGGATTTTTTCTTTAGTACTCAATTTAAAATTTCCTGAAAAAAAATTGAATAAAATCAAACCTAGGCAGTATTTAATGTTATGTCTACAAAAAAGCCTTTGTGGACAAACCGCCCTCTTTCCTGTTCAAAGCGCCCGGGCCGCTTTATCCTTGAAAAGGGGCGTATTCGCTTTTGTTCTTGATATGTTCCGAAAACCCTGCATAATTGGGAACATAATGCTCGACAGGCTTTCAGAACTTTATGAAATTTTAAACTACAGAAACGCCGCCGGCATTCTGGAGGCCAGTAGCCCCGGAGATTTCCGGGAACTGATCGACGCGTTTACGGGCATAAGGATCACCGTGGAAGACATTACGACGGGCGGCGGCAACGAATCCAACATCCCTAAAAAATTCTCGGCCTTGCTCGGCGGATCGGGCTGGCGGGAAACAAGGATTTCCGGCGACCTTTTGGTGAAACTGAAAGCTAAAAAAGCTGAAGGCGGCGGATACGAGGAAAGCAAATTCACCATTGAACAATTCCTCGACGGCCATAAGGTTGACTACGTAAAAAACAGAATCGCTTTCGATCTGGAGTGGAACAGCAAGGACCAGACCTTCGACCGCGACCTTTACGCTTTCGCCGCGTTCTATCAGGCCAATATTATAGACGCCGCCGTACTGGTAACGAGAAGCGAATCCCTGAACGCGGTTTTCAAAAAACTGGGCATCATGAATAAATACGGCGCCAGTACGACATGGATGGGCAAGCTGGATTACCGCATTAAAGCAAACCGTAGCGGAGGGTGCCCTGTTTTGGCGCTCGGCATTACCCCTAACCTGATAGAAGGCTGGAACGACGATGAATGAAGATATTTTTTCCGAACTGGGCACGCAAAAATTCGGCACGATTTTGGCCGACCCACCTTGGCAATTCACCAACCGGACAGGGAAAGTCGCGCCGGAACACAAGCGCCTTAACCGTTACGGCACAATGTCCTTGAAAGATATTATAGCGATGCCCGTTCATACTCTGGCGGACGACCCCGCCCATCTTTACCTGTGGGTTCCCAACGCGCTTTTGAAAGAGGGGCTGGCCGTCATGGAGGCATGGGGATTCGAATATAAGACCAATATTATCTGGCAAAAAGTCAGAAAAGACGGGGAGCCCGACGGGCGCGGCGTCGGGTTTTATTTCCGCAACACGACGGAAATCCTGCTATTCGGCGTAAAGGGCAAAAACGCCCGCACGCTGCAGCCAGGCCGTTCGCAGGTCAACGTCCTCAAAAGCCGCAAGCGCGAGCATTCCCGCAAACCCGACGAACAATATCCGCTTATAGAATCCTGCAGCCGCGGCCCGTTTCTGGAACTCTTCGCCCGCGGCCCGCGCGAGGGATGGAGCGTGTGGGGAAATCAGTCTGAAAACTACTATCCATCATGGAAAACCTATTCCAACCATTCTCAAAACGAAGAAGACAGAATTGGGGCATTTTAAGTTACGTCATTTATGCGCTTGCCTTAATTCTAAGGATAAACCGAACATTATGGCAAATTACATTGATGTAATCGTCCATGACCTTTCAACCTTAACCGCACTCTTCAGCTTCGCTTCAGTTTAATGTGCTGTAATAGACTAAGTAACTGGAAATACATATGAAAGGATTTCAGAATGTCAGTTTCTACAGTCTCGGCACTACCGCCAACGATTCTCTCGCCCACTGCCAGGGCGCAGGGAAGCCAGGTGCACGCTGCCGCTGATAACGACGGTGATGCAGACGATTTTGGCGGCCCTGCCGACAATGATAGTGTTGCATCAGGCTCGCATGTCGTTGATATAACAGCTTAGTATTTATATTTTTTTGCAAAAAGGCCTGCCGCACCGGTGGGGCCTTTTTGTTTTTTAATTTTATGCTTATGCTGTACGTTTGTGTCCCTCCGGGCCAATTCTCAGATTATTAGGGGTTTTAAGGCATGTTCGTATTAAGGCTGCATTGTGACGATAAACCGGGCATTGTGGCCGCCGTGGCCACGACGCTGAGTAATTGCGGCTGCAATATCGAGGAATCCTCGCAGTTTCACGACCCGCATTCCAACCAGTTTTTCATGCGGGTAATTTTCACGCCGCTGGAAAGCGGCTCTGGGCAATCGTTTACGGAAAACTTTGAAAGCATTGCCGCCAAATTCGCCATGAAATGGCAGGTCACCCGCCTTGACGTGCCGCTCAAAACCCTGATCCTCGTCTCGAAAGCCAGCCATTGCCTGAACGATATCCTATACCGCTGGCGCACCAAATCCCTGAATATCGAGATTACCGGCGTGGTCTCCAACCATGAAACCAACCGCGCGCTGGCCGAAGACCGCGGCATTCCCTACCATTACCTCAATGGAAACTCAAAGGTGGAAAATGAAGCCCGCATCAAGGAAATCGCTGATGAAACGGGCAGTGAACTTCTGGTGCTGGCCCGTTACATGCAGATCATGTCCCCGGAAATGTGCGAACAATACCACGGGCGCATGATCAACATTCACCACTCTTTCCTGCCCGGCTTCAAGGGTGCCAAACCCTACCACCAGGCTTACGAGCGCGGCGTGAAAATCACCGGTGCCACGGCGCATTTCGCCACCAACGACCTTGATGAGGGCCCGATTATCGAGCAAGGCATCATGCGGGTGGATCATTCGTTCGACCCGAAAAAAATGCAGATCGCCGGGCGCGATACCGAGGCCAAGGTTCTGGCCCGCGCCATAGAACTGTTTTCCGAGCGCCGCATATTCCTGCACGGCAACCGGACCGTCATTCTTTAAAAAAAGTTTGCATTTTTTTGTTTTTTTTTATTGGAAAATAAGAAGGGAAGTAAAAACAATGGTCACCGCAAAGGACATCATAGAAGGTTTTAACCATTCTACGCACGGTGAAGCTATTGAGGGCTCCTTAGCGGTCGAGCAACGGCGTTATCTGTCTTTTGCGGTCATCATGTCAAAATACCCCAGGCTTTTGAAATCAATCCTTCTGCGCATGCTTAAATCCGAAATCCAAAAAGTACTGGAAGCCGCTGAAATGAATGACGACGGCGAAATGCAGGAAGATCAAAGCAACACTCCTGATAGCTTTAATGAGCAGTTAGATGACCGTATTGCCTACCTCAGAACGCTTATAGAGTTGATGGGTACGGAAAGTCCTGAAATAATGTGGGAAGCAATGGACCCCAAAGCCAGGGAAATGA
>CAZBNG010000073.1:10751-11103 GCA_964493095.1 uncultured Pseudobdellovibrionaceae bacterium | reverse complement strand
GATCGGCCATGGAGCGACGATCACCGCCGGCGTGACGGTCGGCCATGGCGCCGTGATCGGCGCCGGCGCGGTGGTGACCCGCGACGTGACGGCCTATGCGATCGTCGCCGGCGTGCCGGCACGACGCGTGAGGCCGCGATTTGAGGCATCGACGGCGGAACGCCTGCAGTCCCTCGCCTGGTGGGACTGGCCCCACGCGGATATCCACAAGGCGCTGGATGACTTCCGCAATTTGTCTATTGATCAATTCCTTGAAAAATATGAGGAATTATCCGCCGCCCGGTAAAACCCCGATCGTCGCAAAAGTGACATCGAACTGAGACAGGGCGGTCAGACAAGCCGGATAGCCATG
>CAZBNG010000073.1:0-10741 GCA_964493095.1 uncultured Pseudobdellovibrionaceae bacterium | reverse complement strand
CGATTGAAGCTCCTGCCAACAGGTTCATGGGTGGTGCGATCGTGGCGGCCATTTCGGTTCAGGGACTGTCGAAGACATTCGGCAAGAAGCAAGCGCTCCGCGACGTCAGTCTCTCCATCGAGCCGGGAGAGATGGTCGCGCTGATCGGCGCCTCCGGCTCCGGCAAGTCCACGCTGATCCGTCACATCGCAGGTCTCGAACGCGGTAGCGGCGACCCCTGCTGCGTCGACGTATTCGACCGCCGCCTTCAGGCCGGCGGACGGCTGACGCGGGAGGCCCGCGAGATCCGGCGCGAGATCGGGGTGATCTTCCAGCAGTTCAATCTGGTCGGCCGGCTCTCGGTCATCACCAATGTGCTGATCGGCCATCTCGGCCGCATTCCCGCCTGGCGCGGCACGCTCGGCGCGTTCGGCCGCCGGGAAAAGGAAGAAGCCCCCATAGAAGTGACCCTTACCCGGGATATTATTCATATCCAGTCTGTACGCAGCCGCGTCGAGGGCAATGTCGGGTACATCCGCATCACGACCTTTAACCAGAACGCCGAAGAAGGCCTGGAAAAAGCCATCAAAGAGATTAAGGAAGAGCTTGGCGACAAGCTGGTGGGTTACGTGCTCGACCTGCGCAACAACCCCGGCGGCCTGCTGGATCAGGCGATTGCCGTTTCCGACGCCTTCCTTGACAAGGGCGAAATCGTTTCCACGCGCGGCCGTCACAAACGCGACACCAAGCGCGACAACGCCCACAGCGGCGACCTGACCGACGGCATGCCGATCGTCGTGCTTATCAATGGCGGTTCCGCTTCCGCTTCCGAAATCGTGGCCGGGGCGCTTCAGGATCATAAACGCGCGATAATCCTGGGGACGAAATCATTTGGCAAAGGGTCGGTGCAAACGGTTATCCCGCTGCCCGGTCATGGAGCTATGCGCCTGACCACAGCACGTTACTATACGCCTTCAGGCCGCTCGATCCAGGCCACAGGCATTGAACCGGATATCGTTGTCGAACCCGCGAAGGTGGAGAATATCTCTTTCCGCCGCCTGCGGGAATCAGACCTGCATGGCGCCCTGGCCAACCCTGATGGCAAAAAAGATGTGAAAGAAGAGAAAAAGCCCGCGAAGAAGGAAGAAAAACCGGAAGACAAGGGCGAAAAGGACAAGACGTCCAGGCCGGGTAAAGATGCCGCCAATGACAATGCGGCAGAGGACGAAGACAAGGAAAAACCCGTCGATTACCAGCTTTCCCGCGCTCTCGACCTGCTGAACGGGCTTTCATTCTATAATAAGGGCAAGGCGGAGGAATAACTTATCCGCGACGGTGTCACCGCCATGAACGAGCACGCAGAAAAAACAAAACCGTCCACCCGCCTGCCGGCCTTCTGGCAGGGCGTGGCCGGTGTTGTGCTTATTTACGCGGCGCTGTTTGGTTATGCCGCCACGCAGGGAGGGGCCATAAAAACGGAAATCGAGGACAGGCTTGTCAGCAAAACCGTATTGCTGGAACGTCCGCCCCCGACCCTGCAGGATATCGAAACGAACCAGACGTCCCTGACACCGGGTTACAAAAACCTTCAGAAAAAGAAAGCCCCCGAAGAGAAGGCGGAGCTGCCCGTGATACGCGAAGGGCTGCCGCCCGCCCCTATCCCCGGCCTGTATGAGGAAACCTCCCGGGGGTTGCTGCCGCAAACCAGAGGAGACGGCATGACACCGTTTAAAGCCTATCGACGCCCTTATGATTTTAAAAAGGCGTCAACACCTTTGGTAGGACTCTTGATAAGCGGCTATGGCATATCATCCCAGCTCTCTGCGGAGGCGCTTGAAGCGCTGCCGCCGGAAATCAGCGTCATGGTGTCCCCTTATGCGACGAATATTGGCGAAGCCGCAACGCTGGCGCGCAATGACGGGCATGAAACATGGCTTGAAATTCCTATAGAAAACAAAAGCTCAGATACGACAGATAGCGGTCCGGCCACCCTCATGAGCCGCAATTCGCAGGAAAACAATCAGGACACGCTCAACCGCCTGATGTCCCTCTTCCCCGGCTATACGGGAATCGCGGGTTTTATGGACGACAGTTTCAGTAACTACGCCATGATCAAAATGGAAACAATCATGGGCGGCGCTTTAAAACGCGGTATCGGGTTTATCGATCTCAATCCCGATGCCCCGCCGCTGATGTCACGCCTTGCCCTGAATGAAGAAGCGCCATACGGGCTAAACAGCATTAATATCCCCGACAGCAGGATCGAAGAGTCATTTGATACGCTGGAAAAACAAGCCCGCAAAAACGGCTTTGCGTTCGGAGTCATTAAAATGAACGCTTTCACCATTCCGCAAATCCAGGAGTGGGTTAATACGTTGCCGAGCAAAGACCTGGCACTCGCCCCGGTCTCGGCAATTGTCGAGGCCCCCACAAAACTGATGGGCCGCAAGCCGGTAACTCAGGAGAGCGACGTAGAGGAAACGCAACCCGCTGTCGATACGCCCGCCGATGAAATGATGCCTGACCCCGGACAGGAAACAGCTCCGACCGTAGAAGACGGGGAAGCTTCTCCCGCTCAGACAGAACCGGCAGAAACCGTGCCAGACGACGAAGCGGGGCATTAAAGCCATGGATACGGAATCCCTTCCTTACCGCCCCTGTGTCGGTGTTGCGCTGTTCAACCGCAACGGCGACGTATTTGTCGGTGAAAGGATTGATACGCCCGGCGCATGGCAGATGCCCCAGGGCGGCATCGATCCCGGTGAAGCGATAAAAGGGGCCGCATTGCGCGAACTTAAGGAAGAGATTGGGACGGACAAAGCACAGGTTATAAAAACATCAAGTGATGTCATACGCTACGACCTTCCCCCGGATCTTATGGGGAAACTCTGGAATGGAAAATACAGGGGACAGGAGCAATACTGGGTAGCCGCGCTTTTTACGGGAAACGATTCCGACATCGATATAGAGCATCACGAGCTTCCGGAATTCCTGAATTGGAAATGGATTCCCCTTCAGCAAACGCTTGAGCTGATCGTGCCTTTCAAGCGCGAAGTCTACCGGCAGGTTATAGCCATGTTCAGCGATATCAAGCTGCCGCAATAACTCCTTTTTTATTTATTGAGCGGCGACCATGTCGGGTCGGAGCCGTCACGCGGCGTAGCCAGTTCGCGCTCATTAAAGCCGGTAATGTCGATGGTATAAAGTTTGGCCTGGCGTTGTTCTCCCCGCGGACCGACCGGATTTTCCTTGAAGTAAATCAGGACACGGCCGTTGGGCGACCAGCTCGGAGCCTCTACGTGATAAGCATTCGTGATCAAACGCTCGCCACTGCCGTCGGGACGAATAACCCCGATATAGAATTTCCCTTCATAGATGCGGGTAAAAGCGATCAGATCGCCGCGCGGTGACCATACCGGATTGCCGTAGCGCCCCTTGCCGAATGTGATCCGGTGCACGTTATCGCCGTTCTTATCCATCACATAAAGTTGCTGGCTTCCGCCACGGTCCGATTCAAACACTACATTGTCGCCGTCCGGCGAATAGGAAGGTGAGGTATCGATCGCCGAGTTTGTCGTCAGGCGGCGGGAACGCTTGCTGCGCAGGTCCATTTCATAAATGTCGCTGTTGCCGCCGGTGGCCAGAGTCATGATCACTTTTTCCCCGTCCGGAGAGAAACGCGGGGAGAAAGTCATCCCCGGAAAATCGCCCAGCACCTCGCGCTTGCCCGTATTAATATCATACAGGTAGACACGCGGCTTGTTGCGCTCGTAAGACATATAGGCGATCGTCTGAGAACTTGGCGAAAAACGCGGCGTCAAGACAAGATCGCGGCCGTCCGTAAGGTAGCGGTGGTTGGCGCCATCCTGATCCATGATCGCCAGCCGCTTTACGCGCTGGCTGGTCGGACCATATTCGGAAACATAGACAATCCGCGTATCGAAATATCCCTCTTCTCCGGTCAGGCGCTTGTAAATTTCATCGGAAATAATATGGGCGATGCGCCGCCAGTTGGCCTGCGTCGTCATATAGGCAACGCCGGTCAATTGTTTCTGAGAAAAAACGTCCCAAAGGCGAAACTCCACCCGGGTACGTCCATCAGGTTGCTGAATAACCTCCCCGGTCACCAGTCCCTGCGAATTAACCGCCCTCCATTCATTGAATCCTACCCCATTATCATGAATAGAACGGGGGCTTTGCGCAAAAGCCTGCGGGTTGATTGCCTTAAACAGCCCGGAGCTTTCAAGATTGCGGGTAATGATCTGTGGAATCTGTACGGCCAGATCCTGCGGCGCACCTTCATCGGCATAAAAAGGGCTGACCGCGAGTGGAATCGGGTCCGCCACGCCGCGCGTAATATCAATATGAAGTTCAGCTTTTGCCGCTCCCACCGGAATAAAAAGCAAGGAAAGCAGGATAAGCAGGTGTTTCATATAAGTTTTAGCGATCGTATTTTTCATGGCGTCTCACATTACAGCATTGAGCGTGGGTCAAATCTTATCACAGTATTCTTCCAGTTTTCATACTTTTCCGGCGGTAGCGCCAAAGGCGTGCATTTTGGGTTGCGTAAGGCCCGCAGCGCCGCTTCTGCCGCCGCCCGGAAATGCGGATCCCTAGTATAACGCCCCTGATCGACAATGGTAGCGCGCTGCACCGTGCGGTCCGGATTAACCACAACCCTGACCTCTATCACCAGGTTTTCCGCATATTTAGCACCGGACAGAACGTTCCAGCACTGGGCAAGCTGGCGGCGCAGTGCCTCCTCCTCGCTAACGGTCAACTTCTGGGAAAGTTGCGCAAGGGGCGCAGAATCTTCCGCCGATGCATCCTTGCTCTTTGCTTCCCCCTGGCTTTCAGAGAGGTCAGGCGTCAGATTCTTCAGCAGCGTTATGAAATCGCTCGTCGCTTTTTCCTGCTTTTTTTGAGCGGGAGAAACGGGTTTTTTCATAGGGGGCGGCGCTTTCAGTTCCTTGCGTTTTAACGGTTCGGGCGGCGGCACGTCTGCGGCTTCCTTCGGCGTATCGGCAATATCGGGTGGCGCGGGCACGCTCAAATCCGGCGGGGCGTCCGCCGTCATCGGCGGGGGGGTCAGCTTCGCCTGCGGCGTTTCCTCGGGCGGTTTGTCCTTATCGGGCCTGGGCTTGTTGGTTTGTACGGCGACACGGTCCGTCTGCGTTATTTCGGCAATATCTACAATCTCAACGCTGACCGGGTTGGTGATGGTCATTTCCTCTCTTTTGACCATCGGCAGCCCGACGCTCAACAGGATTACGACCATCAGATGCAAAAATCCGGAACCGGCAAGGGCTTTCCCCAGAGAATCGGCGCCCTCCTTGCCCATGGAAAACGACATATGATTGCGGGGAATAATAGCCTGCATCGCGGATCACCTCCCGCCGCCGCGCCCCGGCTCCGATATCAGGGCGACCTTGTTAAATCCCGCCCCGTTTACGGCGCCGATCACGCCCATAATTTTGCCGTAGGCAAGCGCCTGATCGCCGCGAATATAGATGCGGCGATCCGTCTGTCCCTCTGTCATGGCGGCCAGAAGCGGAACAAGGCGATCCGGCTTTACTTCGCTTTCCCCTATAAAAATTTCGCCCTTGGCGGTGACGGTAATTTCAATAGGCTTGTTATCTTCCTCGCTGATGGCTTTGGCATCAGAGCGCGGCAGATCCACCGGCACCCCTGCGGTCAAAAGCGGAGCCGCCACCATAAAGACAATGAGCAAGACCAGCATGACGTCCACCATAGGCGTGACGTTGATCTCGGCCATGGGGCGGTATGTACCGCCGGTACGGCGGCCACGCGATTTGGTTTTATTAGACAAGGTTGCCGCCATGGTTATGCCACTCTTCTGTCGCGGTCCTGACTGTCGAGATGACGCGAGAGGATCGCCGAAAATTCATCGGTAAACGCCTCCAGCCTGTCTGCATAACGGTTCAGTCCGGTGGAAAAAACGTTGTAAGCCACTACGGCGGGAATAGCCGCCACCAGCCCGAGTGCGGTTGCAAACAAAGCTTCAGCAATGCCGGGCGCGACAACGGCAAGCGAGGTATTATTGGTTGCAGCGATGGATGAGAAGGAGTTCATAATGCCCCACACCGTGCCGAACAGCCCGACGAAAGGTGCGGTAGAACCAACGGAAGCGAGGAACGTCATGCCACGCTCCAGCCTGTTCATCTCGCGGCCTATAGTCACGCTCATGGCGCGCTCGACACGCTGACGCAAGCTGGCCTGCATGCTTTCGCGGGACGGCAGCCCTCCGGCAACGCCGACCTGCCACTCTTCCATTCCGGCGGAGAAAGTGGAAAGCAGCGGGTCTTCTTTCTGCCCTTTGACGCGCATATATATTTTATCGAGCGGCTCGCCAGACCAGAAGCCATCTTCAAAATTATTTGCCACTTTGTTCAGACGGCGCAGCAGGCTGCGTTTTTGCAGGATGATCGACCAGCTCCATACGGAAGCGAAAATCAGGACGATCATGACGGCCTTGACGATCAGGTCGGCCTGCATGAACAACCCCCACATGGTCATGTCGTGGGCGAAGCTTCCAAGGTCAGCAGTTTGAATTGTATTTTCCATTATCGTTCCAGAAATTGTTCAAATTCGGTTTTAATGTGTTCGGGCAGGCGCACCGGCTTTAATGACTTAGTATCTACACAAACAATCACAACATTCATATCACAAATAATCTCGCCGTCACGCTCCAGATATTGGTGCATAACGAAACTAGTATTTTTCAGTTCGGAAATCGAGGTTTTTAGTGCACATAAATCATCAAGATGCGCGGTTTTCAGATAATCGACAGAAATATGGCGCACGACAAACAAAACGCCGAACTTGGCAGAAAGTTTCGAATTTTCGTGCCCCATTCCCCGTAAAAATTCCGTGCGGCCGCGCTCGGCGAATTTCAGGTAATTGGCATGATACACTACGCCGCCTGCATCGGTATCTTCGTAATAAATGCGCACAGAAAGGGAATGCGTGGTCATTCTTCGAACAAACCACCCTGAGAATTCACTTTAACTTCAAGCCCTAAATACTTGAAACCATTTGAAGAAAGACACCTTCCGCGCGGCGTTCTTTGTACCAATCCCTGCTGCATCAAATAAGGCTCGATTACATCTTCAATCATGTCGCGCTGTTCGGACAAAGCGGCGGCGAGGGTTTCCACCCCCACCGGACCGCCGCCGTAATTATGTGCAATACAGGTCAAATAGCGCCGGTCCATGGAATCAAGGCCGCTGGCATCCACATCGAGACGTTGCAAGGCCGCGTCCACGGCTTCGCGGATAATCGTCCCGGCGCCATCCTGCGCAAAATCGCGCATGCGGCGGGTGAGGCGCCCGGCAATACGTGGTGTGCCGCGCGAACGGCGTGCGATTTCAAACGCGCCCTCCTCGCTTAAATTCATTCTCAGGATTTTGGCGCTGCGCCTGACGATCAGCGCCAGCTCATCGTCATTATAGAACTCAAGCCGCAGCGGAATACCGAAACGGTCCCGCAGTGGATTGGTCAAAAGGCCCGAACGCGTCGTTGCCCCGACAAGCGTAAAGGGAACCAGATCGATCTGCACGGAGCGCGCCGCCGGGCCCTCGCCGATAATCAGGTCGAGCTTGCGGTCCTCCATCGCCGGGTAGAGAATTTCCTCCACCGCCGGGTTAAGACGATGTATTTCATCGATAAACAAAACATCGTTGGGCTCCAGATTGGTGAGCAGCGCCGCAAGGTCGCCGGATTTGGCAATAACCGGACCGGAAGTGGCGCGAAAACCCACGCCCAGCTCTTTGGCAACAATTTGCGCCAGAGTTGTTTTGCCAAGACCGGGCGGACCGAAAAGCAGAACATGATCCATCGCATCCTTACGCGCGCGCGCGGCGTCGATAAAAATACGCAGATTAGCGCGCAGACCCTCCTGACCGATAAACGCCTCAAGCGTATCCGGGCGCAGCGGATTTTCCTCTCCCGTTTCAAATTCCTGCGGGGCACGCTCCAGGTCGGGATTTTTAAGCTTCTCCACACTCATGCGCTAAGCTCCTTCAGCGCGGCGCGGATAAGATCCTGAAGATTATCATTCGCCTTTACCTTGGCGCTCATCACTGCCTGAAAAGCCTGAGCTCGCGGATAACCAAGATTAATCAGGGCGGAAACGGCGTCATTATCCACGCTCTCCACAACCGGGGACGGAGTAAAAGCGCCTGTTTTTACTCCGTCCCCTTTTGCGGTCAGGTCACCAGCCTTGTCTTTTAGCTCCGTAACGATGCGCGTGGCGAGTTTCGGCCCCACACCATCGGCCTGACGAATGGCGGCCTGGTCCTGAGAGGCGATAATAAGCGGCAGCTTTTCAGGCGGACATGCCGCCAGGATGGCGAGCGCCACTCTTGCCCCCACCCCCTGCACCGAGGTCAGAAGCTTGAACCATTGCTGTTCCCGCGCCCCCGAAAAACCGAACAATGTCAGGGAATCTTCGCGCACCTGCGTTTCGATCAGCAAGCTGGCGGGGTCCCCCTCCTGGCCGATCGTGCCAAGCGTTTTGCGGCTGGCGTAAACGATATATCCCACACCGCCGACATCAAGGATAAGATGGTCGGGCCCGAAGGAATCAATAATGCCTGAGAGTTTGCCAATCATGGCATTAGTTTATAGCGGGAAGCGGCGGCTGATAAGTCTTTTTTATAAAACACGCACAAATCAGACCTTCACATGATGCGCGTGGGTGATAGCCACGGCGAGGGCGTCAGCTTCGTCCTCACTGATCGTGCCGCAGGCAGGCAGGAGCGTTTTTATCATCATGCCGATCTGACCTTTTCCCGCATGGCCCGTACCGACGATGGATTTTTTAACCTTGTTGGCGGAATATTCACCCACGGTCAGCCCATAGAGTGCGGGAACGCAAAGCGCCACGCCGCGCGCCTGCCCCAGCTTTAGCGCGGAGGCCGGATTCTGGTTCACAAAAGTTTCCTCCACCGCGGCGCTTTGCGGAGCATGCAGTTTAATCACTTCGGCCAGCCCCTCATGCAGGCGAGAAAGCCGCGAGGGCAGCGGGTCGGCGGCATTGGTACGAATCAAACCGCAGGCGATAAATTGCAGGCGGCTGCCTTGCGAAACAATCACGCCCCACCCGGTTTTCTGTAATCCTGGATCAATACCGAGAATCTTCATGAACCAAACCTGCGCGAAATAAATTCAGAATAATTCTAACCGCATCGAAAAAAAGTATGGTGGGAGTAACAACAAAAACAGTCGCGTAAAATACCCCAAAAAAAGAAGGGCCGGGACTTGCCGCCATCAAAGAAGGAAGATCGGAAAAAATCCTCAAAGACAGCAAAAGAAAAAGATCAAGAAGGGGAATCGCGGCAAGTATGCCGCAAAACAAACCTAAAATGATTAGCCACCTGCTCCCTTCCCTTTCGTAATATTTTTTTCTTGCCGCCAACCCTGCAATTCCCAAAACAGGCCAAAGAAAAATCATGAAGCTCTCAAAACGAGGGACCATAATGACACTCGCAAAACCGATAAGAAGCATAAAAAATGCATAAACACCAAGAATTAAGGTAAAAACCGAGAGCGTGAATTTACAGAAAAAACAGACAACAGACTTTATGTCTTCATATGCGTCCTTCAAAAAACAACTCCCTTATCCCGCCGCCATGAGGCGTTCCATCACCGCGTCATCAACTTCGAAATTGGCCGTTACGGTCTGAACGTCGTCGTTTTCTTCAAGCGTATCGATCAGCTTTAAAATGGTTTCGACCTGTTCTTCTGTCACTTCCGCCATGACGTTCGGACGCCAGATGAGCCCGGCCTTTTGCGGCTCCCCGTATTTTTGCTCAAGCGTCTTTTGAACGGCGGCGAAATCGGTCACATCGCAGGTAATGACGTGGTCCTCCCCCTCGCTTTCGACGTTCGAGGCTCCGGCTTCAAGGGCCGCTTCAAACATTTCCTCCTCGGAGGCCGCCGAAACCGGGTAGAGAACCTCACCCACGCGATCGAACATGAAATTCACGCTACCGCTTTCCCCCAGATTGCCGCCATGCTTGGTGAAAATCGAGCGGACTTCCCCTGCCGTACGGTTTTTATTGTTGGTCAGCGCCTCGATGATGATGGCCACGCCGCCGGGCCCATAGCCCTCGTAACGGATTTCCTCGTAATTTTCGCCCTCGCCGCCACCTATTCCTTTCTGGATAGCTTTTTCAATGCCGTCCTTGGGCATGGACTGACCGCGCGCCGTAGCAATGGCAAGGCGCAGGCGCGGGTTCATATCCGGATCGCCGCCGCCAAGCTTTGCAGCGACATAAATTTCCCGCCCGAGCTTTGAAAACTGCTTGGCGCGCACCGCGTCGGCGCGTCCTTTCCTGTGCTTGATATTCGCCCATTTGGAGTGACCGGCCATTTTATTATCTTCCTTACCCTTATCAGTATTTTCAATTGCGGAGCTCACTATACAAATTCCCCGTCAAGAAGAAAAGCCGGAGAAAATATGAAATAAATTCCGCTGCATAGCCGGAAAATTGTGATAAACTTTTTCTTATGTGCAACCGTCAAATTCATATCCATCCATAAGCCATGGGATATAAATTCGAACATCTCAGCGTTCTGGTCGTCGAGGACAACAAGGCCGTCCTGGACCTGACGAACTCCATCCTGTTGACCTTTGGCGTAGGTGAAGTTTTAACCACGCTTGAAGGACAAAAGGGCTTTGAACTTTATTGCCGGGAAAACCCGGATATCGTGATCTGTGACTGGATGATGGAGCCGG
>CAZBNG010000072.1:0-11116 GCA_964493095.1 uncultured Pseudobdellovibrionaceae bacterium | reverse complement strand
GCATTTCGCCAAGCCCTTTAAAGCGGCTGATATCGATTTTGCTCTTGCCTTTGAACATGGTTTCCAGAAGCTCGTTCTTGTGTTCATCATCCCGGGCATAGGCGCTTAGCGTGCCGCTGACAAGGCGGTAGAGCGGGGGAAGGGCAAGGTATAGATGGCCGTTTTCAATCAGCGGGCGCATCTGGGTGTAAAAGAAAGTGATCAGCAGGGAGGCGATGTGCGCGCCGTCCACGTCGGCATCGGTCATGATGATGATGCGCTCGTAACGCAGCTTGGAAAGGTCGAAATCACCGCCCGCGCCCGTGCCCATGGCCTGTATGAGGTCCTGGATTTCCTGGTTGGCGCGAATTTTATCCTTGGTGGCGCTGACCACGTTGAGGATCTTGCCGCGCAGGGGGAGGATAGCCTGCGTTTCGCGGCTGCGGCCCTGCTTGGCGGAACCGCCCGCGCTGTCGCCCTCGACGATAAATAATTCTGTATCCTCCGCGTTCTGGCGCGAACAGTCTGCCAGCTTGCCGGGCAGGCGCAGCTTGCGGGTCGCGGATTTGCGGGCCATGGCGCGGTCGTCGCGGCGACGCAGGCGTTCCTCGGCGCGCTCGATCAGCGTGTCAAGAAGCTCGTTGCTCGCCATCGGGTTGTCGGACAGCCAGTGGTCGAAATGGTCCTTCACCGCCGCATCGACCCAGCGTGCGGCTTCTGTTGTCGCCAGTTTTTCCTTCGTTTGTCCCTGGAATTGCGGGTTCTTGATGAACAGCGACAATAAAACTGAGGCGCCGTTCATGATGTCGTCGGCGGTGACCAGCGAGGTTTTCTTTTTACCCGTCATTTCGCCATATGCCCGCAGGGAACGGGAGAGGGCTGTGCGCAGTCCCGTTTCGTGCGATCCCCCCTGCGGCGTGGGAACGGTATTGCAATAGGAATGCGAAAATCCTTCCCCGTCTTTGGGCCATGTGACGGCGAATTCGACGCGGCCCGCATTGTCGGGCAAGGTGGCCCTGCCGTAAAAGGGTTTGGGCACGATGGTGCGCCTGTCATGAAGCGATGCTTCAAGAAAGTCCATTAAGCCATTGGGAAATTTGAAAACGTCTTCTGTCGGGATTTTACTGTCAGGGGCAAGGGCGGCGGGGTCGCATTTCCATCTGATCTCCACGCCAGAGAATAAATAAGCCTTTGACCGCGCCATCTGGTAAAGCCATGAGGGCTTGAAGGCCAGCTTGTCGCCGAAAATCTGCGGATCGGGATGGAAATGCACGCTTGTGCCGCGCCGGTTGGAAACGGAGCCGAGATTTTCGAGTTTGGAAACGGGCAGGCCGCGGGAAAAGCTTTGTCTGTAAAGCTGGCGGTCGCGGGCGACCTCCACCCACATATCGTCGGAAAGCGCGTTTACCACCGAAATGCCCACGCCGTGCAGGCCGCCGGATGTTTCATAAGCTTTGTTTGAGAATTTTCCGCCGGAGTGCAGGGTTGTCAAAATAACTTCCAGCGCCGATTTCCCCGGGTATTTCGGATGCTCGTCCACGGGGATGCCGCGCCCGTTATCGCTGATGGTAATGGCGTTGCCGTCCTCGACGGATATTTCGATCCAGTCGGCATGGCCCGCCACCGCTTCGTCCATCGAGTTATCAAGGATTTCCCCCACCAGGTGATGCAGCGCGCGTTCATCCGTGCCGCCGATATACATGCCCGGGCGCTTGCGCACCGCTTCCAGCCCCTCCAGAACTTCAATCTGGGAGGCGTCGTAACTGTCTTTTCTGGCATTATCGGTGGCGCGGAATAAATCGGGCATATGGTTTCTTAATATCTGTTCTTTTATAATATACCTTTATCCCATATCGTGGGAGAGATGTGAAATCAACGAAATTAGAGCAGGAGCAGGGGATTGAAACGGGGACAATATCTGATTATAGCGGCTTTGGCGGTGCTGGGAGTGGCAGGATTTGCTCCCGCTTACGCCCAAAGCCTGACCCAGCGGTTTCAAAAGGATCTGCCGGCGATAGAGTTTTTGCCCCCGGCGGAATTTGATGCAAAAACAAAGGGCTATGCCGAAACGCCGTACGGCGACAAGGCGCTTGCCTATGAGGTAAGGCTGCCTGCGGACTGGGAACAATACGAGGTAAAGGCAGACGAGTTTAAACTTAGCGATTACGCTCCTTTGGAGGTTGCCCTTTATAAAAGCCCTGTCCGGCCCGACGAACAGAGTTTTTTTCGCATTCAGGCTATCGATCTTCCCGCGCCGGTGAGCGCCGAAAACTGGTTTACGCAGTATATCGATACGAACGGTTATACGCTGGAGGGAATCAAGGTGCACAGCTCCGACAAGGTCGAGGCGCTGATTGTCCGCCTTCAGGGTGATGCCACCTATGTCGTCCGCCTTATAGCCGAGATTGTCGGCGACCGGGTTATACTGGCGCAATTCTTCGTTCCTACGTCACACTGGCAGGAAGAACGCGTCTTGCAGGCGCAATCGATGGCTTCATTCAAGCTGAGCAACAAATCTGCCTTTATTTTCGATCAAACGCGCCGCTTTGTCTTTCCCAATATCGCGTATTTTGAATACCCGCTGAACTGGAAAGTTCAGGCTTCCATTCTATACAGCAGCGAACGCAAATTCGTGCGCCTGATCAAGAACGCCCATAAGGAGTTTCTCGACGGCCAGATGGATGTGCTTGTCATTCCCCGTGCGGGCAGCAAAGGGATAGCAAAGGAACTGGCGACCCTGCGGGCGCAATATAAAAAGGGCGGGTTTACGGTCGGGCCGATCATAGAGCAGAAAAAGGGATACGGTTTTTCACCATGGATCACGTTCGGCGCGGCGGAGGCTTACCAGGCGTATTACAAAGAAGGCAAAGTGGCCGCGCATGAGCTTTGGTTCGCGGTGCTGGCCAACAAGGATTATTTCATTATTGCCTCGTTGCTGACGCCGGGACGCAAGACGGATTTTATCGTGTGGTCGGAAAACGCCGAAACGTTTAAAAGCGCGGTGGAATCGCTTCAGCCCCTTGAGAGTCCCAAAGCACAGGCCGGGCAGAGCGCTGCCGATATCTCTGGTGGGCTGGTTGAAGAAGGCGTTCCGACGAACGCCCCGTAAGCCCGGAGCTTAAGAAGAATAATACATCTTGAATTCAATCGGGTGGGGCATGGTTTCGTATGCCTCCACTTCTTCCATTTTCAGGCTGATATAGGCCTCGATCATGTCCCTGGAGAATACATCACCCTCCAGCAGGAATTTATGGTCCTCTTTCAGGGCGTTTAATGCCTGGCGCAGGGAGCTGCAAACCGTTGGGATCTTGGCCAGTTCTTTTTCCGGCAGGTGATAGAGATCCTTATCCATGGCCTCGCCGGGATGGATTTTGTTCTGGATGCCGTCAAGCCCGGCCATCAACATGGCGGAGAAAGCAAGATAGGGGTTTGCCAGCGGGTCGGGGAAGCGCACTTCCACGCGCTTGCCTTTCGGGTTGTCGGCGAAAGGAATGCGGCACGACGCCGAGCGGTTACGGGCGGAATAGGCCAGCAATACCGGGGCTTCATAACCGGGCACAAGGCGCTTGTAGCTGTTTGTCGCCGGGTTGGTGAAGGCGTTAAGCGCCTTGGCGTGGCGGATAATGCCGCCGATGTAATAAAGCGCGGTTTCTGAAAGTCCTGCGTATTCTTCCCCTGCAAAGAGCGGTTTTCCGGCTTTCCAGATGGACTGGTGGCAGTGCATGCCCGAGCCGTTATCGCCAAAGACGGGCTTGGGCAGAAAGGTCGCGCTCTTGCCGTAGCTGTTGGCCACGTTATGCACGACGTGCTTGTAAATCTGCATGTTGTCGGCGCAATTCACCAGCGTGGAGAAGAAAATGCCAAGCTCGCACTGGCTGGGCGCCACTTCATGGTGATGTTTTTCAACGGAAACGCCCATGGCCTGCATGACCGTAAGCATCTCCCCGCGGATATCGGAAAGGCTGTCGATCGGCGCTTCGGGGAAATACCCGCCTTTGATTTGCGGGCGGTGGCCCATATTGCCGCCGGGGTAATCCTTGCCGGAATTATAGGGGCCTTCCTCGCTGTCGAAATAATAACCGACATGATTCATTTCGCTGTGAATGCGCACATTGTCGAAAATGAAAAATTCGGCTTCCGGGCCGAAATAGGCGGTATCACCCAGACCGGTTTGCGCCAGGTAGGCTTCAGCGGCCTTGGCGATGGAGCGCGGGTCGCGGTTATACGGCTTCTTGGTGTCGGGGTCATAGACGTTACAGAAAATTTTCAGGGTCTTTTGCGCCGCGAACGGGTCCAACGCCACGCGCTTGATATCGGGGATCAGGATCATGTCCGATTCATTGATCGCCTTCCATCCGGCGATAGAAGAGCCGTCAAAGAAAATGCCGTTTTCAATCATGCCCTTGTCGAACGTGCTGGCATGCTGGGCGGTGTGCTGCCATTTGCCGCGCATGTCGGTGAAATTGAAATCGATGAACACGATATCGTTCTCGGTGATGAATTTCAGGATCTCGGCGGACGATTTAAAAGACATGAGCGGTGCGGACATGGAAAGCTACCTTTTGAAAGAGCTGAAAAAAATGGGGCGACCGACGGGACTCGAACCCGCGACAACTCGGATCACAACCGAGGGCTCTACCAGCTGAGCTACGGCCGCCATAAATGTTCCACTTTGTATAGTTTTATCGCATAATGCCCGTCAAGTGAATTGATGTAATTAAGGCCTATAAATGATAAAAAAGAACGCTTTAGAGCTTTGGAAGGATAAATTTCCCCGTCCGGCGAAGGATGGCCACAAATACGACCGAGGATCGGCGGTTGTTTATGGTGCGCCTGAATTAACGGGGGCGAGTCGGCTGGCGGCAAGTGCTTGCGCGCGAATAGGGGCGGGGCTGACCACCGTTTTGTGCAGCCTGGAAACGACCGTAATCTACCGCTCCAGCCTGCCCGCTCATATCATGGTACGTGATGATTTGAATTGGAATGATGCCCGAATTACGGCCAGATTATACGGGTCCGGCGGGCTGGCGAGGGGGGTGAAGATAAAAACGGCGCGTGCCGCGGTTCTGGATGCGGACGCGCTTTTTTGTTTGCCCGGGGATTTACATGAAAACATAGTACTCACGCCGCATGAGGGGGAATTTACCCGCGCTTTTCCGGATATAACAGGCAGCCGGGAGGAAAGAGCGCTTGCGGCAGCCGCGCAAACCGGCGCGGTTGTAGTTTTGAAGGGCGCTGAAACCTTAATCGCGGCGCCGGACGGGCGGATTGTAAGACAAGAGCAGAGCTCGCCCTATCTGGCCAGCGGGGGAACGGGCGACGTGCTGGCGGGCATGATTACGGGCCTTCTGGCGCAGGGTATGGGCGGGTTTGACGCGTCTTGCGCCGCCGTATGGATCCATGCGCAGGCGGGCATAAAAGCGGGGGCAGGGCTGGTGGCGAGTGACCTGCCTGACATTATCCCTGAAATCATTAAGGATTTCGCTTGAATTCTCGCCTCCGAGCGATTACACAATAGGCCACCATAAAACGCGGCGCGGCTGTGGTGAAATTGGCAGACACGCCAGATTTAGGTTCTGGTGCCGTAAGGCGTGGGGGTTCAAGTCCCTCCAGCCGCACCATCCGCCCCGTAAGGCAGACCCGATAAAACCGAGCAAAAGAAGACGTGAGAGATATGCAAGTTAAAGAATTGAAACAAGACGGCCTGAGCCACGAAATGGAAGTAACGATCACCGCCAAGGATATTGACGGGCGTGTGGACGCGAAGCTGCAGGAAGTCGGCAAGACCGTAAAAATGCCCGGTTTCCGTCAGGGCAAGGTTCCCATGAAGCTTCTGAAGCAAAAATATGGCCGCGTGGTCATGGGGGAGGTGCTGGAAAGCGCCGTGAACGAGACGTCCCAGAAAGTCCTGAACGATAAAAAACTCAAGCCCGCGCTGCAGCCTAAAATCGAGGTGAAGTCCTTCGACGACGGCAAGGATCTGGTTTACAGCATGACGGTCGAAGTGATGCCGGATTTCAAACTCGCCGATTACAAGGGTCTGAAGCTGACCCGCATGGTTGCCAAGCCCGGCGATGAGGCTATTAACGAAGCGCTTGAGCGCATTGCAGGCGCGAATAAAACGTCGGAGCCGGTCAAGACGAAACGCGCTTCCAAAAAGGGCGATATCGTCGTGATCGATTTCCACGGCCGCACGGCGGACGACAACAAGGAACATCCGGGTATGCACGCGCACGGCCACAAGCTGGAACTTGGTTCGGGCCAGTTTATCGAAGGATTTGAGGAGCAGCTTACCGGCAAGAATGCGGGCGACAAGGTGGAAGTGAAAGTGAAATTCCCCGAAGCTTACGGCGCACCAGAGCTGGCAGGCCGCGAAGCTATTTTCGATGTCGATCTTCAGGAAATCCATGAAACCAAAGAAGCGGAGGTGAATGACGAATTTGCCAAGTCTCTCGGCCTGGAAGACCTCTCCGCCCTGAAAAACGCGATTTCAGAACAGCTGAGCAAGGAACTGGAAGGTCATTCCCGTCTGCGCCTGAAAAAAGAACTGATGGATGCGCTGGATGAAGCCCATGATTTCGAAGTGCCTCCGGGCATGCTGGAAATGGAATACGGCAGCATCATCCGCCAGGTGGAAATGGAACACCAGCACGCCGGCGGTAAAGGCGAATTGAGCGATGAGGAAAAAGACGAGCTGAAGGACATTGCGGGTCGCCGCGTGCGCCTTGGCCTTATCCTTGCGGAAATCGGCAACGCCAACAATATCCAGGTTTCCGACCCCGAGCTTCAAAAGGCCGTGATCAACGAAGCCCAGAAATACCCGGGCCAGGAACGGGAAGTGTTCGATTATTACTCCAAGAACCGTCAGGCGCTGGAATCCCTGCGCGCTCCGGTTTTCGAGGAAAAAGTGGTCGATTTTATCCTTGAGCTGGCAAACGTAACGGAAAAATCCGTAACGCCGGAAGAGCTGACCGCTGATGATGAGGCCGAATCCAAGCCAAAGGCGAAGAAGAAGCCTGCGGCTAAAAAAGCCGCCGACGATAAAGACGAAAAGGGCGATAAGCCCGCCGCCAAAAAACCGGCAGCCAAGAAAAAAGCAGCGGCGAAGAAATAACCTTTTCTGCTTTTTGTTTTCCCCGCGAAAGCGGGGATCTTTTTTAAATGCCTATTAAGACCCCCGCTTTCGCGAGGGAAGCGTTGGGGGGATAAATTTTTTTGCCGTTAGCGCCCCTTGCAATGACGTGCATCAATCAACATTCGGACTTGAACAAACCGTGCCTTCTCGGCTACGGTTTGTATGCATTTAGAGATTCCAACCCTACATAAATAAACAGGTACCATAATGAGCGAACGCGATCCCTTTGAAGTATACAACAACTACCTCGTCCCGACCGTTATCGAGCAGACAAACCGCGGGGAGCGCGCTTTCGATATTTATTCACGCCTGCTTAAGGAGCGCATCATTTTCCTGACGGGGGAGGTGAACGACAATGTGTCTTCGCTGATCTGCGCCCAGCTTTTGTTCCTTGAATCGGAAAATCCGAAAAAGGACATTTCCTTCTACATTAACTCCCCCGGCGGCGTCGTGACCTCCGGCCTCGCGATGTACGACACCATGCAATACATCAAGCCCGAAGTGTCCACCGTTTGTATAGGGCAGGCGGCGTCCATGGGTTCGCTGTTGCTGGCGGCGGGGCAGGCGGGCAAGCGTTACGCGCTTCCCAATGCCCGTATTATGATTCACCAGCCCTCCGGCGGTGCGCGCGGGCAGGCAGCGGATATTGAAATTCAGGCCCAGGAAATCCTGCGTTTGCGCGCCCGTTTGAATGAAATTTACGTCCATCACACGGGCCAGAAACTGGCAACCGTTGAAAAGGCAATGGATCGTGATAATTTCATGGGAGCCAAAGAGGCGCTCGATTTCGGCCTGATCGACAAAGTGGTGCAGAACAATCCGCATCCTGCCGGTGATGAAAAATCCGAAGACAAGAAAAAATAAAGCCTTTTTCTGGTAGTATGGCGCCCGGCTCTTGATTTTTTTCGGGAGCGGACGACTTTATTTGCTGTACCGGCGTATTTTTATGCAGAAATAGGTGTAAAACCCCGCATAAAAGCGCCATAATAGTATCAGAATTATAAAATTAAGGTGATTTTTAATGTTGGGTGCCCCTAAAGCCACTGTTTACGCTGTTTTACCCCTCCGCGATATCGTTGTTTTTCCGCATATGATCGTGCCGCTGTTTGTCGGCCGGGAAAAATCCGTGCAGGCGCTTGAGCATGTCATGCATGCGGATAAGAAAATCCTGCTGGTGACGCAAAAATCCCCCTCCGAAGATGATCCGGGTCCTTCCGACCTTTATACCGTGGGTACGGTGGGCACGATTCTCCAGCTTTTAAAACTGCCTGACGGCACGGTTAAGGTTCTGGTCGAAGGCGGCGCGCGCGTCAACATCACCAAATTTACCACGGGCGATAAGGATTATCTGGAGGCGCAGGCCACCGAAATCAAGGACGGCACAACCGTGGACGATGAACTGGAAGCGCTGGCGCGGGCCGTCATGGCGCAGTTCGAACAGTATGTGAAGCTCAACAAGAAAATTCCGCCCGAGGTTATCGTATCTGTAAACCAGATCGAGGAACCATCCAAAATGGCGGATACGGTTGCCTCGCACCTTGCGTTGAAACTTGATCAGAAGCAGGAGCTTCTCGAAATTCCGACGACGTTAGGGCGGCTGGAGCGGATTTACGCCTTTATGGAGGGTGAAATCGGCGTTCTTCAGGTCGAAAAACGCATCCGCAACCGCGTGAAGCGCCAGATGGAGAAAACCCAGCGCGAGTATTACCTTAACGAGCAGATGAAGGCGATCCAGAAGGAACTTGGCGAGGGCGAAGACGGCCTTGACGAGATGGGTGAGCTTGAGAAGAAAATCGAGGACACCAAGCTTTCCAAGGAAGCACATGAACGGGCCAAGGCCGAGATGAAAAAACTCCGCCAGATGAGCCCGATGTCCGCCGAGGCCACCGTGGTGCGCAATTACCTCGACTGGATTTTGAATGTTCCGTGGAGTAAACATACCCGCGTTAAAAAGGACATTAAAAACGCCCTGAAAATTCTCGATAAGGACCATTACGGCCTTGAAAAGGTGAAAGAGCGCATTCTGGAATACCTTGCCGTGCAGCAACGCACGAAAAAGGTCAAAGGCCCTATTTTGTGTCTCGTCGGTCCGCCGGGCGTTGGTAAGACGTCGCTAGGGCAATCGGTTGCCGCCGCCACGAACCGCAAGTTCGTGCGTATGTCGCTGGGCGGTGTGCGCGATGAAAGCGAAATTCGCGGCCACAGGCGCACTTATATAGGGGCGCTTCCGGGCAAGATTATCCAGGGCATGAAAAAAGCCAAGGTCAGCAACCCGCTTTTCCTTCTTGATGAGATCGACAAGCTGGGTTCCGATTACCGGGGCGACCCGTCTTCGGCGCTGCTGGAGGTGCTGGACCCCGAGCAAAACTCGACGTTTCAGGATCACTACCTTGAGCTGGATTACGACCTGTCCGACGTGATGTTCGTCTGTACGGCGAACTCGCTTGGCAATATGCCGCGTCCGTTGCTGGACCGGATGGAGGTTATCCGCATCTCCGGTTATACCGAGGATGAAAAACTGGAAATCGTAAAGCGTCACCTGCTGAAAAAGCAGATGAAGGCGGCGGGCCTCAAATCCGGGGAATTTGCTATCAGCGATGCGGCGATCCGCCACCTGATCCGTTATTACACGAGAGAGGCGGGGGTACGTAACCTTGAGCGCGAACTGGCCAATCTGTGCCGCAAGGCGATCAAGGATATCCTGATGAAGGGCAAAGCCAAGATCAGCGTTACGCCCAAAAGTCTTGAAAAATATGCCGGCGTGAAAAAATTCCGTTACGGCGAGATTGACGAGGAAGACCGCGTTGGCGTTGTGACCGGCCTTGCCTATACGGAATCGGGCGGCGACCTGCTTTCCATCGAGGCGGTATCCATGCCGGGTAAGGATGGCAAGGTTTCCATGACCGGTAACCTGAAGGACGTTATGAAAGAATCCATCACCGTGGCCGAGATGCTGATTAAATCCCGCGCCGTGCAATACGGATTTGATTATGAGGACCTGAAGGAAAAGCAGATCCACGTCCACGTGCCGGAAGGGGCAACCCCCAAAGACGGTCCGTCCGCCGGTGCGGCGATGGTGACGGCGATTACCTCTGCGCTTTCGGGCATCGAGGTGCGCAAGGACATCGCCATGACCGGGGAGGTAAACCTTCGTGGTAACGTCACGGCGATCGGCGGCCTGAAGGAAAAACTCCTGGCGGCCCTGCGCGGTGGAATCACCAAGGTTCTGATACCGCAGGACAACGAAAAAGACCTTCCGGACATTCCCGCGAACGTCAAGAAAGGTCTTGAGATCGTGCCGGTGCGGACTATCGACGAAGTGCTTTCTCATGCCCTGGTGAGCATGCCCCAGCCCAAAATTGCTGAAAAAAGCGAAAAAATCGACCAAATTGCCGCAGAAAGTGCAGAAAATAAGGGCCAGGACGTAATTCGCCATTGAATCTTCCCCTGAAAAGGCTTACAAGGATTCCTATGAGTCGGGAGAATCTCTTGCTTACAGAGAAATTTTCCCGTTGTGGACCTGATGAATATTTTTTCATAAAATTTATTCAAAAGGTTGTTTTAGTAACCTTGTAAACCTAAAAGGGGGTTCCCAGTGAACAAACAAGATCTCGTTGCAAAAGTTGCTGCGGAAGCAGATATCTCTAAATCAAAAGCAGCTCAGGCTGTTGATGCCGTTATCGACGCCATCAAAGCAAGCCTGAAAAAAGGCGATGATGTACGTCTCGTTGGCTTCGGTACTTTCTCCGTTGCCAAGCGTGCCGCTACAACAGGCCGCAACCCGCGCACAGGCGAGCCGATCAAGATTCCGGCTTCCAAGCAGCCTAAATTCAAGGCAGGTAAAGAGCTGAAAGAAGCTGTAAACAAGTAATAGCTTCACACTTTAAGAATTCTTAAAATCCCGCCCTCGTGGCGGGATTTTTTTATGCCGCCAGCGTTTGGGGTGCCAAGGGCCTTTCCGGCGTATCTATATTGCCTTCCTTCTTCCTTCTTCCTACTTCC
>CAZBNG010000071.1:0-11303 GCA_964493095.1 uncultured Pseudobdellovibrionaceae bacterium | reverse complement strand
CGGGTCCAACCACCGTTTCGGACTGGATGACGCCGTGCTGATCAAGGACAACCATATCGCCGTGGCGGGCAGCATCGAAGAAGCGCTTAATCAGGTGAAACTGCTGGCCGGGCATACGGTCAAAATCGAGATCGAGGTCGATACGCTGGAGCAGCTTGAGGAAGTTCTGGCCAGCGGCAACGCCGATATCGTGATGCTGGATAATTTCGCCCTCAAAGACCTGAAAAAGGCAGTCGCGTTGTGCCAAGGCAGGATCATTACCGAAGCATCAGGCGGCGTGACACTGGAAAATGTGCGAAAAATCGCCGAAACGGGTGTGGATTATATTTCTGTAGGCGCCCTCACCCACAGCGCTCCGGCCCTTGATATCGCGCTGGATATAGAGATTTAAGCCCTTCATGGCCATTATAACCGTCAAAATCACGCCCAAAGCCTCCCGGAACGAGGTTCTGGGATGGGAAACACAGGGCGAGCAGCGAATCCTGCGGGTAAAAGTCACTACCGCGCCAGAAAAAGGAAAGGCAAACAAAGCCTTAACCGAACTTCTTGCTGCTTACTTTAAGTGTTCCAAAAGCGATATCTCCATCCTGCGCGGTGCCACAAGCCAGATAAAAACCATTGAAATTCAAGAGATTACTGGTGACACGCCGTTATAAACGGTGATTTTTTATGTTTTTCGTCTCACGTTAGGCTTACATTCACTTTTTTGAGCGATAATTATATGATAATTTCTAAAAAGTCTGTTCCCGGCACGGCACAGACAGGGGTTGAGGGCGTTGAGCATTATGAATTTCGGCACTTTTCTTTCGCGTGTTTCCACAAAAAGAAACGCTGGCATGTTACTATTATTAGCTGCCTTTGCCATGAGCGGATTTCCTTCCCCGGCGCATGCCGAAAAGGTAAAACGCCTGACAGAACAAAATATTACCGATTTCATCACAGAAACCACAAAAATAACCGAAGGTCATGCCTTTGATATGAGGGCAGACGAAATTAATACCTACCTGGAACAACACCTGAATGACGAAGCGCGGTTTAAAACGATCGTCCAGTATAACGTGCCCGGCTATCCCATGCAGGAAACGGCCATGAGCCTGGACAAGCAACAATTCATGGAAGCCCTGCAGGAAAGCGCGCAATCCGTCGATAAATATGAAAGCGCGGTTAATATCCTGAACATCAGGATATCTTCCAACGGACGCAGCGCCATCGTCGAGACGAGGAGCAATGAGGATATCGATCTGCCGGTCCCTCTGGAGGATGCGAAATCCGAAGATGTACCGGTTATCGGCGAATCTACCTGCACGCAAAACATCATGCTGAGCAAAAGCGGTATAATCCAGATGCTCAGCGCACAGTGTACGACAACCATCGCTTTTATCGACGATAATCCTCTTTAGCTTTAGGGTAAAACGTTAACTTAGCGCGCCAGCAGGCTTTCTAGCGCCGCGCGACCATCAGCTTTTTAATTTCCGCAATCGCCTTGGCCGGGTTCAGACCTTTGGGACAAGTATTGGTGCAGTTCATGATGGTATGGCAACGGTAGAGGCGGAAGGGATCTTCCAGCGCGTCAAGACGCTCTCCGGTCGCCTCGTCACGGCTATCTGCGATCCAGCGGTAAGCCTGCAGCAAGATAGCAGGGCCGAGGAAACGATCACCATTCCACCAGTAAGACGGGCAGCTGGTAGAGCAGCAGAAACATAAGATACACCCGGCAGGACCGTGGCCGTCCTCCCCGTTCAGGAGATTGGCGTCCTCCGCGGTTTGCAGGCGCTCGCGGCCCGGCGCGGGGCTGTCAGCCTTCATCCACGGCTCAATCGAGGTATATTGCGCGTAAACATGGTTCAGGTCGGGCACGAGGTCCTTAACCACCGGCATATGGGGCAGCGGCGTGACCTTGATATCGCCCTTCACATCATCAATCGCCTTGGTGCAGGCCAGCGTGTTGGTACCATCGATATTCATGGCGCAGGACCCGCAAATGCCCTCGCGGCAGGAACGGCGGAAGGTCAGGGTCTGGTCAACGTGATCCTTGATGTAAATAAGCGCATCCAGCACCATCGGCCCGCATTCATCCAGATCAATCCTATATTCATCAAGGCGGGGGTTTTCGGCGTTGCCTTCCGCATCGACCGCATCAGGGCTCCAGCGGTAAATTTTCAGGGTTTTACGGTTTTGCGCGCCGCCCGCCGCATCAACCTTGCGGCCGGGACGGATTTTTGAATTCCGGGGAAGTGTAAATTCTGCCATTATTCTAACTAACGTTCTTTCAGATAAAAACCAGCGCCATCAAGGTAATAGGTTACAAGCCAAAAGGGAAGAGGCTTGTTTGAGGAAAATTACGCGGGAACGACGGCAATCGGCTGATTGCCTGTATCGGCCGCTCCATCTTGCTGCAGCATAAAAGAGGCGCTGGATTCCGGCTCCAGAACGACGACTTCGCCGGCCGGCTTTCCTATGCGGTCCTCACCCGGTAAAGCGCGCAGCGTTCCCCAGCCGCCGCAATAATCCCGCACCCGCTCCATCTGCCGCGCATTGCTGAAATCTATAACGCCGGGCCATCTGGATGCATACAGCAGCAAACATCCCAAAGGCAAAAAATCCGACCCACGTGACATAGTAAAAAAAGCTTTTCCAGAATTTAAGCCTTTAAAATCAAAAAGTTGAGGGAAACTTTCACTTATAGCCTGATACAAAGCGCTAATGGCCCTGCGATCCATTCCCTGCAGCACAGGTAAAACATTATAGCGGTCGTCCGCTATCGCCCATAGACTTTCCCTTACAGGATCTTTTATAATACCCGTAACACTTTCTATTACCCCATCAGGAATATACCCCTGCAAGACCGAAAGCCTTTTGGCCACATCGCACATTAAATCTTTCATATCTGTGTCATCAAAGCGCTCTATATCCGGTAAAAACCCAAATCTTGCCCATGTATAAGCGCCGTTTTCATCAGCAGCGAGTGTTTTAAATTGAGTTAACCCACATAATACCGCCAGCTCTGTAAAGTTACGAAATGTTCTCCTTCCTAACCCGATGCCACGAAGACCGTCATCACAATTGGCATAGCCATCACCACTTATATATTTTTCAGGAAAATTGAGTGTTTTTTTATTGTAAAAGCATTGCTGATTTTGATCCTGATACAAAAGATGAAAAGTGGCACGGCCGCCTTCTAAAAAATCCAGAGTAATTTCCGCGCCGGGGGGAATGCCTTTTGTAAGCACATCATAAAGTTCGGCAGGAGACATGCGCCGATTGCCATCTGTCAGGGAGGAGGGCATATGATTTTCCCAGAATGCTTTTACGCGCGGCAAGTCTTCGCCCGTAACGCGCGGCTTGCCGGAAGGACCAATCTGCATCCGGGCAAATGGACGGGCAGACCTGCGGTGTAATGTACTCAGAGAACTCAAAGCGCTACTCTCCCTTGATCTTTATTAAAGGAAATATAGCGCATAATTTTAATTATGTAAATATTCATGTGTAACCTGCCTAGCGGGATTCAAAGCAGGTTTCAAAAAACGCCAAAGCCGGGCGAAGGGCTTGACACCCTTGAGAAATACTATAACGCTGCGCGCCCGAAAACCCGGCCATCGTCCAATACCCTCTTTTTTGTATGGGGAAGAATCGAAGAATTAAGTGTAAGCGGAAAATGCTAAAAGGGGAAGAGCGTTTACGTTGGTTCTCCGCCCATTATTGTATCGGCTCCGTGCGCAGCTGAAACATCGGTTCCTCTGCGTCTACGGCGAGTGCTCTTCTTGCCCCTACCCTTGTCCTTGTACATACTTTCGTCAGCCTGATCTAACAGAGTTGTAATTTTCCTGTCCAGTTGTTCAGGTATCAGTCTGTTGGTATTTGGATCCGTTATTGAGATTAGATCTTTAAGCTTAAGTGTTTGATGCCCGATATTAATTCCAATTGTAACACGCTCTACTCTTCTTGTATTTTTATTGGTGGCAACAATCTCAAGCCCTTCCTGAATCATATCAGATAGCCTCTTCTTTGCCTGTTTCGGGAAATTCGGATTAGTGGTTTTATCATGCACCACCACTACAAACTCGTCTCCATGAAGACGCGCCGCAATCTCTTCTTCTCTTCTAAACCTTTCAAGAAGCGCTGCTAATGCCTGTAACGCCCTGTTCCCTGCGTCGTGCCCATAGGTGTCATTGATTTTTTTAAAATCTTCAATGTCCATGTAGAGGATGGCGATCTGCTCATCCTTATCACGGTACATACGCATAATTTCTGCTTTTAATGCTTTTTTGAAGGCACGCTCGTTTGGCAACCCTGTAAGACCATCGGTAAGAGCATCTTTAGCAAGCTGTGCGTTTTTCTCTTCTAGCTCGGTGATGCGCCTACCATCAGCTGTTTTTTTTGCTCTAAGCATCTCCATTTCATCGTCCCGAAGCACCTGATCTGCAGGAATACCGGAATTTCTAAAAGCGTCTCTTAGAGTATCAGGGTCAATACCAGGCAGATAAGGAGCAAGCCGCTCAGCCAAAGATATGGCTTTTTCGCCTTCCCGCACATCAGGGTCAGCAATTTCATCAAAACGCTCTATCAATGGCTGGTTTGACTTTGTCATGCCGCAACACTACATAAATTTACATAAAATTACAATTTTTTTATGGCTATACTGAGGGTTAGGCTAAAACCAGCCATTTTCAACCCGGAACACAGGCTGAGAAATAAAATTTACAGGTTATACGTGAATGGCTTTAGCTGTCCAAAGAACCGTCTTTAAGTGCCTGAAGCAGCTCTTTTATATTGCGGGAATCCTTTACATTCGACGTAAAAGACCAGATCAGCGCGACAATCCAGCCGATGCCAGTCGCCCCAAAAGGATATTCACCAAAAGAATAGGCATAAAATTATTGTGCTGACGGATCAGGGCGACGCCGATGGGTAAAAACACGAGCGTTGCGCACAATATCAGCCCAATAATGATACGAATGGTTGATGTCATTAAATGCCTTTTCCAGACCTTAATAAACCCGCGCCTTGGGCGGAACGGGTTCAACCTCGTCGGTCAGAGTGGTCATGATGACCGGGCGGTAGCCGATTGCCGTGCGGCCCGCCTCATCAATCCATGTCACGGTATGTTTCATCCAGTTTTTATCGTCGCGTTCGGGGAAGTCCTCGCGCGCATGTGCACCGCGGCTTTCCTGACGGTTGGCGGCGGAATGCATGGACACGACGGCCTGAGATAAGAGGTTGTCCAGCTCCAGCGCTTCAACCAGATCGGTATTGAAAATCATAGAGCGATCGGAAACGCCCAGATCGGCCTTAGTCTGGAAGCATTCATCGATTTTCTTTACGCCCTCGTTCAAAGTCTCGCCGGTACGGAAAACCGCGGCATGATCCTGCATCGTGCGCTGCATTTTGCCGCGCAGCACGGAGGTGCGCGTACCGCCCGAAGCATTGCGGATTTTATCAAGGCGCGCGAGAGCGCGGCTGCCGTCATCACCGCCAAGGTGCTTATGTGCCGCGCCGGGGGTAACCGTTTTTGCGGCATTAATAGCGGCGGCGCGGCCAAACACCACGAGATCCAGCAGGGAGTTGGAACCCAGGCGGTTGGCGCCATGCACAGAAACACAGGCGGCCTCGCCAATCGCCATCAAGCCGGGCACGATGGCGTTGGGATCTTTCCTTGTAGGATTGATCACTTCGCAGCGGAAATTGGTCGGGATACCGCCCATATTATAATGCACAGTCGGCAGGACGGGAATCGGCTCCTTCGTCACATCAACGCCCGCGAAGATACGCGCGCTCTCGGCAATTCCCGGCAGGCGGGAGTGAATAATATCCGCATCAAGATGCATAAGATTCAGGTGGATATGATCCTTGTCTTTGCCCACGCCGCGGCCTTCACGGATTTCAATGGTCATGGAGCGGGAAACCACATCACGACTCGCGAGGTCTTTCGCCGATGGCGCGTAGCGCTCCATAAAGCGCTCCCCTTCGGAGTTGGTCAGATAGCCGCCCTCGCCGCGCACGCCTTCGGTAATCAGGCAGCCCGCGCCGTAAATGCCGGTGGGGTGGAACTGGATAAACTCCATATCCTGCAGCGGAATTCCAGCGCGCAACACCATAGCATTGCCATCACCCGTGCATGTATGGGCGGAGGTACAAGAGAAGAACGTGCGGCCATAGCCGCCCGTTGCCAAAATCGTTTGATGCGCACGGAAGCGGTGGATTTTACCGTCATCAAGGTTCCACGCCATCACGCCAAGGCATTCACCTTCATCGCCCATGATCAGGTCGAGCGCAAAATATTCGATAAAGAACTCGGCGCTATGCTTGAGCGCCTGCGTATAAAGCGTATGCAAAATCGCGTGGCCCGTCCGGTCGGCGGCGGCGCAGGTACGCTGCGCCGTGCCCTTGCCGTAATGGGTGGTCATGCCGCCAAAGGCGCGCTGGTAAATCTTTCCTTCCGCCGTGCGGGAGAAAGGAACGCCGTAATGTTCCAGCTCGATAATCGCCGGGATGGCTTCCTTGCACATATACTCGATCGCATCCTGATCGCCCAGCCAGTCGGAGCCCTTAATGGTGTCGTAGAAGTGAAAGCGCCAGTCATCCTCGCCCATATTGCCCAGCGCCGCCGAAATTCCGCCCTGCGCCGCCACTGTGTGGGAACGCGTCGGGAAAACCTTGGATAAAAACGCCGTTTTCAAACCCTTTTCCGCGCAGCCGAAACCCGCTCTCAAGCCCGCACCACCCGCGCCGACAACGACGACGTCAAATTCGTGATCCACTATTTCGTAGGTATTTGTCATTTTTTACTTCCGTTTTTTAAATTCCTGCCGTCAGGGCGATTTTAAGAATAGAGAAAATGCAGGCCACGGCCCCGGCGAAATAAAACAGTTTTATACCGATCAGCTTAAATATTTTCAGGCCCTCATGATGAATGTAGTCCTCCGCAATCACCTGCGTGCCCAGCGCCGCATGGTAAAAGGTGGAAAGCACTGCCAAGATCATCAAAATGGAGTTTACCGGCTGCGCCAGCCATGAGGTGAATTCGGCGTAGCTCCATCCCGGCATTTGTACAATTGACCATATAAGCCAGAGCATAAGAGGAATATTGGCAATCGCCGTTACGCGCTGCATAAACCAGTGGTCGGTTCCTTCCCTGGCGGAACCAAGACCGCGGGCCCGCGCCAGCGGCGATTTAAGCCCGTGATTTTCCCATTTCAGATTCATAGATTACCTCCCCAGACCGCGCACCAGAACAACGCAGTTAAAATAACGGTGGATGCCAGCACGATATAACCGGCGCGGTATGCGTTTTCAATTTTGAAAAGACGCCCGGTATCCCAGATCAGGTGACGAACACCATTTGACAGGTGGTAGAAAAAGGCCACAGACCAACCAAACACAATCACTTTACCGGGCAGCGACCCCACAAAATCCGTAAAGGTTTCAAAAGCGCCAAACCCGCTTGCCCCGGCCACCAGCATCCAGATCACCATGATGGCACCCACCGCCAGCGCATAACCGCAGGCTCGGTGCAGGATGGATAAAACCGATGTCATCTGCGGCCGGTAGACCTGCAAATGGGGAGATAGCGGGCGCTCTATCTTTTTCACTGTCTCGTTGGACATGGGAAATTCCTTCTTGAAAATGCCGAATAATCCAGCACCCCATAATAGGGCCAATCCCTACGAATTCAAGCCCTTGTTCGCTTAACTTTCAGCCATAAACGGATAATCGGTATAGCCTTCTTCTCCGCCGCCGTAAAAGCTTGCCGGATCGGCCATGGCCAGCGGGAACCCCGCCTTCAGGCGTTCAGGCAAATCAGGATTGGAGATGTAAAGTTTACCAAAGGCCACGAGTTGGGCATCCCCAGCCTGAAGGATGGATGCCGCACTTTGCCCGCCAAATCCCCCGGCGGACAGGATGGGGCCATCGTAAAACTGGCGGATAAAAGCGGTAATGGAGGGCGGCGCATCGGCAGCTTCGCGCTCTTGCGCGCTTTCCCACTGACGTTCGACAAGGGAAAGATAGGCAAGGCCGAGCTTGTTAAGTTTCTTTGCCAGATATTCATACAAAGGCGCCGGGTTGCTGTCATACACATCGTTAGAGCCGCCCCACGGGGATATCCGCAAACCCACACGGTCCGCGGGCCAGATTTTTAGCACAGCATCCAGAACTTCGAGCAAAAGCCGTGCGCGGTTTTCTATGCTGCCTCCATATTCGTCCGTGCGCTTGTTTACACCGTCCATCAGGAACTGCTCCAGCAGGTAGCCATTCGCCCCGTGCACCTCTATGCCGTCAAACCCCGCCTCTTTGGCGTTTTTGGCGGCCTGCACATAATCGGCGACAATGCCGGAAATTTCTGATGTTTCCAGCGGGCGGGTACCCACGAAATCCTTAAACCCCTGCGCCGTAAAGGCCTGCCCCTTGGCCGGCACGTTCGCCGACGGACCGACAGGGAGCACGCCGCCGGGCAAAAGGTCGGGGTGAGACACGCGGCCGCAATGCCAGAGCTGGCAGACAATGCGCCCGCCCTTATCGTGGACGGCTTTCGTGACTTTCTTCCATCCTTCTACCTGTCCCTCATTATAAATACCCGGCGTCCAGGCATAGCCCGCCGCAGTCGGGGATATAATTGTCGCCTCGGAAATAATCAGGGCCGCCGTACTGCGCTGACCGTAATACCGCGCCATCATATCGGTGGGCGTGCGCGTCTCCCCCGCTCTCGATCTTGTCAACGGCGCCATCACAATGCGGTGCGGCAACTCCAGCGCACCGATTTTAATCGGACTGAACAAAAGAGCCATATCGGGGTGAGGATTTTCACGGTGATCTTCGGGAAAGTCAGTCGGCATACAAGGGCTCCTGTTTTGATAACAACAGGAAGGACTTAGCACAAAATGCCAAAAAGCCAATAGGGATCGCTGTTAAAAAAAGAGAGGCGCGCGCGTACCTTATTCGATACCGGCAATTTTGCGGTAGCTGGCAATCGCGCGCTCGCGTGTGTATTTGTTGTTCGCCGGAGGAGCGGTATCCTGCTCAATGGCGGGAACACGCAGCCATGCGTCAAAATTCTCGGTAGAAACCTGCTTACGTTCGCTTTCCTTCTGGTTGCGCTCATGCTCACGGCTTTCAAGTTCTTCCAGACGGCGGATCAGAGCTTCCATGAAATAATGATTGAGCAGGTCTTCACCGCCCGGCGACTCTTTCGTTGTCACCGGCCCGGAGCCCATTATGGGCGCTATATGCGGCAAAAACCCGGAGGCTCTGCCGGCCATTTGAGACCTGTTTCTAATTTGCATGAGTCCACATATACACCAACCTGTGGATAACTTCAAGCAAATTTAACGTTTTCTTAACTTTTATAAGAAACCGTTACATTTTAGTCACACAAAGAAAGATTGTTACGCGGCGACCTTCATATGATCCTTGATCAGAACCTCAGCGATCTGCACTGCGTTCAGGGCCGCGCCTTTACGAAGGTTATCGGCCACGCACCAGAAATTCAGACCGTTTTCAACGGAAATATCCTCGCGCACACGGGAGATGAACACATCGTCTTCACCCTGAATTTCAGCAGGCGTAACAAAGCGCAGATCTTCCTGCTCCAGATCGACCAAGGTAATTCCCTGTGCCGCGCGGAACAGTTTCTTGGCTTCTTCGGCACTCAGATCATCTTCCAGCTCAACATTCACCATCTCGGCATGACCGATAAAAACAGGAATACGCACGCAAGACGCGCAAACCTTGATTTTGGGATCGAGGATTTTTTTCGTTTCCACGACCATCTTCCATTCCTCCTTCGTCATACCGTCATCCATGAACACGTCGATCTGGGGGATGGCGTTAAAAGAAATCTGTTTCGGATAAACGGAAGGCTCGGGCGTTTCGTTCATGTAAACGCCTTTGGTCTGATTGAAAAGCTCATCCATTGCGGCTTTACCGGAACCGGATACGGACTGATAGGTAGAAACCACAACGCGCTTGATTGTCGCCGCATCGTGCAGGGGTTTGAGCGCCACGACCATCTGGATGGTGGAGCAATTCGGGTTGGCGATAATGCCTTTTTTCGCGTGTCCGGCCACGGCTTTCGGGTTTACCTCCGGCACCACGAGCGGCACGTCGGGATCCATACGCCAATAGCTGGTATTGTCAATCACTACGGCACCAGCAGCGGCAGCCTTGGGGGAATACTCCGCCGATACTTTTGCCCCTGGAGACGACAAAACGATATCCACGCCTTTGAAATCGAACTTTGCCAGGTCCTGCACTTTGACATCCTTGTCGCCAAAAGACACTTCTTTGCCGACGGAGCGCGCGGAAGCCAGAGCGATAATGTCGTCGACCGGGAAATTGCGTTCGTCCAGAATCTTAAGCATTTCATGCCCGACATTCCCGGTGGCGCCAACAACTGCAACTTTATAACCCATTTTTAATGTGTCCTTTTTCTTTCAAATCGAGCCTATTGTGATAAGCTAAAACACGGTAAAAACGCAAGTAATTCTTTAAGTTTCCTGTCATGCATATCAAAGACCTTTACGACGATCTTCCCCTTGGCGTGTGCATCCTGCGCCAGGACCGCAAGAATATGGATATCCTTTACGCCAACCCTTTCATACTGAGCCTCATAGGCGCCGTTCATGAAGAACAAATCAAAGGCCTGAGTTTCCATGAATGCTGGCCCCATGAAGAAAGCGAAAAGTTCACATCGTTGCTGAAAGGCCCGACACCTCCCAGTTCTTATATCCTGCCGCTGCAAAATGAAAAAACGAGGAATCAGCGCTGGATCAAGTTAGATATAACTCATGACCAGTGGGAAGGAGAGGATTGCTTTACTCTTTGGGCCACGGATATTTCCGCCAACAAGGAAGCGGAAAAACAACTGGAAGCCGCCGTAGAGGAAGCCGATGCCATAGCGGAGATGAAATCAAACTTTCTGGCGACGATGAGTCATGAAATCCGCACCCCGATGCAAACCATTTACGGCCTGCTAGAGCTGATGGGCGATGAAAAGCCCGGCGAAAAAGTCGAGGACATGATCCAGATCGCCCAAAATTCCGCCAGTGGGTTGCTGGAAATTCTCGACGATATTCTCGATCTCGCCAAAATGGACGCCAACAAAATGGAGCTCGATGTTTTCGAGGTACCCGTGCGTATGCTGGTGCGCGGTACGCTGGAAGCGCTTTCCGTCAAGGTTCACGGCAAAAATGTGGCGCTGCGCGACGATATCGCGCAGGAAGTGCCCTTTGTGGTGATTGGTGACCCCAAGCGCCTGCGCCAGATCATTATGAACCTGGTCGGCAACGCCATCAAATTCACCCCGGAGG
>CAZBNG010000070.1:0-11679 GCA_964493095.1 uncultured Pseudobdellovibrionaceae bacterium | reverse complement strand
AGGCTGCTCTTAAAATTCCGGAGTGGCTGGAGCAAAAAGATATTATTTTTCCCCCTGCCGATATAATCGAGCAAGCATCCTCGACTGCTACTTCTCGTTACAAGGCCTCTGTGCTAAACGGAGAAACCCTGTGTGACCTGACGGCTGGTGCCGGGGTGGATTCCCTTGCTTTCACTTCTTCTTTTACCATGGTTGCCAGTGTTGAGCAGGATAAAAACCTTTCTAACATATTGAAACACAACGCATCGTTACTTAGACCTGATAACTGGGAAGTCATTCATAGCCGCGCCGAAAGCTATATTGAGCACATGCCCGAAACTGATGTTATTTACCTCGACCCACAGCGGCGCAATAATGCCCGCAAAGGATTGTATCGGCTGGAGGAGTGCAGCCCGGATGTTACCACCATGCTCCCCCTGTTACAAAAAAGAGCAAAACGGGCGATAATTAAAACCTCGCCGATGCTCGATATTGAAACAGGTATCCAGACGCTTGGGCATGTATGCGCTATCCATGTTGTGGAATGGCAGGGGCAATGCAGGGAGGTATTATATATTTTGGACTTTGCCGGCGAAATGGATCCTGCCGATATCCCGATAACCGCCGTTTGCCTGAATGATGAAGGTAAGGCCGTGAACAGCCTGACATTTTCAAAAACGCAGGAAGTAGCGTCTCCGGCAGGCCTCAGCCCGCCTCTTACCTATCTTTTCGAACCCGGCCCTGCCTTCCAGAAAGCCGGAGGGTTTAACGTGATGGCTTCCCAATTCGGCGTTGCCAAACTTCATAAACACACGCATTTGTACACGGCGGACACACTCTGCCCCGGCTTTCCGGGCCGAAAATTCAAAATTCTGGGCTCTTTCCCGGTAAACGCGAAAGCCCTGCCCTTTAAGCAAGCCCATCTTACTGTGCGCAATTTTCCTGCGAAAACCCCGGATTTACTCAAAAAACTCAAACTTAAAGAGGGTGGTGATGATTACCTCTTCGCCTGTACGCTTGCCGATGAACGTAAAATTCTGCTTCACTGCCACAAAATTTAAATTAATTTTATGAAAAATATAGAAAAGTCATTTTTTGTTTAAAAATCAATATATTAAAAATATTGCACCGCAAAAGACAGGCCGTTCATTAGGACCGCCTTAACCCTTGGTAACTTAAAATGAAGAAGGAACTCTGTGGAGAGCACAGTTAGATTCTTGCGATTTTTGTGACTAGAAAATAGAATAGGCGAGTAGTGGGTTTTTATGCCATCCGTATTTAGCAGTATTCGTTCAGAATCACACGACAAAGTGAGCACAGAAAGACACAGAAAAGCTGCTTTCAAAAGCAGCCTTTTGTCATCCCCGACACAAATCTGGCGTAGCCGGATTAGTTGGCGGATTGCCCTTGCCGTTTTCATGACTATTCTTGCCGTGCAGGCGACGATTCTTAATTTTACGCTGAAAGAGGTTGAAAACGAAAAACTGGATCATTTGCGCGACATCGCCCGGGCGGCTATCGCTCCGATTATGAAACCGGCAATGATGGACCTGCTGGCCTCCCCCGTTGAAGGACAGGACGTACAAAGACTATTTTCAACCACTATTGTCGACGGCATAACGATTTATTCGAACCATCTCGACCTGATTTCCACTTATGGTGAACCGATGACCCTTGTCCTGCTCGATCAGGATAATCTTTCCAAAACGTATCGTAGCAATGACGGAAGCTCCTATGAGGTTGTGCTGCGGGCCACCGACCTGGGCCGCCCTTACCTCGTGGCCGCGCGTCTTGATTCTTCGATTGTCCAAAACATGGTTTTTGATTATGTTAAGCAAACCATCCTGGTTATGATGCTGATGTCAGGTTTCGTGACCACAGTTCTGATGATCGCACTGGGCCGCTGGCTGCTGGAGCCGATTTTATTCATGCGCGATAATCTGCTTGCCGCCTCCAAAAATCCGGAAGATCCTGAAATATCCGACTCCCCCTTTGATACGTCCGATGAAATCGGCAGCGCCATCGACATTGCCCAAAAGCTGATCCGCCAGAATTCCCAGAACCTGAAACAGATTAAAAGTTCGGCTGAAGACAAGATTCACAAACTTGCCTACTATGACACCCTTACCGGCCTGCCCAACCGTACGCTCTTCCTGCAGACGCTTAGCGAGCGTTTCCGTGCCGATAAAATCACGGAAGGCGGAGTTACAAAACGCTATGCCGTTGTGGCGCTGGACCTTGACCACTTCAAGGATATCAACGACTCCATGGGTCACAATGTCGGCGATGCCATTTTGAGAGGGGTTGGCAAACGCCTGAAGTCCGCGCTGCCCGATTCCGCGATGGTATCCCGCACAGGCGAGGATGAGTTCGCCATTACCGTACAGCTGGGCGCGCGTATTCCGGACGCGAGAACAGTCGGTGAAACGTTGATCAACGTTATCCGCAACGAACCCTTCAAGGTATTTAACGAATCCTTCCAGGTACGCTCCTCCGTTGGCGTCGCCACCTTCCCGGATGATGCTGTCGATCCGGATCAGGTCCTGAAAAACGCCGATATCGCCCTTAACCGCGCGAAGGAAGAAGGCCGCGATACCGTCAAGGAATACTCCGAGGATTTCGACAAAGCCGTACAACAGCGTTTCCAGATACTGCGCGATCTCCGCGATGCCCTCGAACAAAACCAGCTCGACCTGCATTACCAGCCGCAACTTGACCTTAAAACCGGCAAGGTTATAGGTGCGGAGGCGCTGCTGCGCTGGTTCAAACCCGATAACAGCAAAAACGGCGGCACGTTCATTTCACCGGCGGAATTTATCCCGATCGCCGAACAGTCCGGCCTGATCGTTCCCATCGGTGAATGGGTCATGCGCAAGGCCTGCGAAGAGGCCGTAAAATGGTCATCGGAACACGGACACAATATCCGCATTGCGGTAAACGTTTCTGCGGCGCAGTTCTCCCAAAGCGATATCTGCGCCTTCGTGAAAAAAACTATCGATGAAACGGGCATCGATCCCAAACGCCTGGAACTTGAGGTCACGGAAAGCGTGTTCATGGTTGACATCGATCACACAGTCAAAACGCTAAAGGAACTGCACGGCTTTGGTGTGGAACTGGCGATTGACGACTTCGGCACGGGCTATTCCTCGCTCTCCTACCTGCGCCAGTTTCCGATCGACCGCCTGAAGATCGATCAGAGCTTTATCCGCAACGCGCTGAACAACAACGACGATGCGGCCATTACCCGCACGATCATTGGCCTTGGCCATTCCCTAAACCTGAGCGTTATCGCGGAGGGCGTGGAAACCAAGGAACACGAAACATTCCTGATCAGCCATCAGTGTGACGAAGTGCAGGGATACCGGTATTCCCGCCCCGTGCCTTCCGAGAAATTTATAGAATTCATCAACGGCTATAAAGACGATCTGGAAAGTTTTGGTAGCTAGCTGCACTGAGCTGAAGGGGTATCTGTAAGCTTCAAACTCCGCCCGCTTAAAATGTCTAAATCATCGAAAATCTTGGCCTTAAGGCTTTCCAGATACTGTTCACGAGCTTCTCTCGCAGCCTGTACAACACCAATCAATTTAGAAGTGGGGATCCCTTTCCCCTCTGGACCCATATTTCTTCCAATTTCCGCTTTAAAAGAATCTATGGTTTCTCTTCGCTTATCTTTATCTTCGGATGCCAAAATTGAGCCGAGAAAACTAATGGCGGCTTCAACCCCAAGCTCCATCTTCGAACGGCGAGCAGCATAATCTCCCCGTCTTTGCTCTTCGGGAATCCTTGCAAGCTTGGTGTATTCCTGTTGAATATGTTCTGCCGCCTTTATCAAAGAAGCTGCGTAGCGAGGCGCATCATCCTGCGTTTCTATATACAGCAAGAGTCGAAAGGCTTCTGTGCGAAGCGTTTTGGTTTCATCAAGAAGTGCTTTCTGAATCGGCTTCATTAGGAGAGGAAATTGCTTTTTCAGGATTCCAAAATAATTTTTGGCAACAATCTCGGCAAGGCGTAGTCCAGCCAACCGGCGATTTGCATCCATTTGTACCATTGCGTTCTGCGCTGTTTGAAAAGCATCCCACGGCTTTATTGACTCACTTTTTAAGGCCATTTTTATTATATCTCTTGCTGCCGCCTGGCTATCTTCCTCGGGCGAAGATAAAGAAGGAAAGATATTCTCAATAAAAACGGTAAAATCTGTTTTCACAGCAAACAGGCCAAAAGCTCTCCTATATTCGCTTTCCACCTGCTCTTTTGGTATATTTGAGGGTATAGGGCTATCCTTAAGGGCCTCTCTGAAAAAAGCCGCAAGACCCGCATCAGACTGCTGCTCAACGCCAGCGGCACCGTTTTGATCATCCCTTATAATGCGGGCCGCTCTTCTAGCATACGCCGTGACAGCTCCAACCCCGTTATATTGTTTTGGCAACGACTGCCGGGCAGACAGTATAAATTCCGCGACCCTTTTCCGTGTGTTCAAATCAGAACTACTGAGAAGTTCATTAGCGCAATCTATAAGCTGTACAACCAGCCCATACCTGTCGTAACCACTAACGCTTGGAAAGTTGTCGGTCAGAAAATTTCCTTGCAGATATTTAAGCCAAAGTGGCAAGGCACGAAAAAGAAAGACAGAGTCAGCCGTACGGGTGAGAACCAGCTCTCTGAAATTGCGCCGTGCGCGGTCCACAACATCTTTTCTTGTTTCGGGCATTTTTTGATATAGCGACCTTAAGTTTTCATAATTTTTAGATTTTCTACTGCTTTTTCCGTAATATGTCAAGAAAACCGGTCTACCGTTCTCTTTCTCACAGACTTGTTTTCGGATCACAGACAGGTTAATCAAAGACATGACTTCGCAAAACCCTTTAATATCCCGAAAATCCCCGGCCCTGACCGGCAGCATTAAAATCCCGGGCGATAAGTCCATTTCGCACCGCGCCCTGATCTTCGGTGCGCTGGCCATCGGCGAAACGACCGTAAGCGGCCTTTTGGAGGGCGAAGACGTCTTAAATACCGCCACCGCCATGCGGGCTATGGGCGCGAAGGTAGAGCGCGATAGCGCCGGAATCTGGCACGTCCACGGCGTAGGCATCGGCGGCCTGCATGAACCCGACGAGCCACTGGAAATGGGCAATTCCGGCACGTCCACACGCCTTCTCATAGGCCTTGTGGCAGGCCACCCGATCACGGTGCGTTTTACGGGTGATGCGTCCCTTTCCAAACGCCCGATGCAGCGGATCATAACCCCGCTTTCCCAGATGGGCGCGTGGTTTGAGGCGACCGGCGGCGATAAGCTGCCCTTAACCGTACACGGTGCGGTGGATACGCTGGGCATTGAATACCGCCTGCCCGTAGCCTCGGCGCAGGTTAAATCAGCCATCCTGCTGGCGGGGCTTAACGCCCCGGGGCATACCACAGTGATCGAGGAAACGCCCACCCGCGACTACACGGAAAACATGCTGCGGGCCTTCGGTGTTCCGGTCAGCGTGGAGAAAACCGATGACGGCGCCACAAAAATCACGGTAACAGGACAGCAGGAGATGAAACCCTGCCATATTGACGTTCCCGCCGACCCATCCTCCGCCGCTTTTCCGGTCGTGGCCGCGGCCATTAACCCCGGCTCCGATATTACCCTTACCAATATCGGTATGAACGACCGCCGCGCCGGCTTATATGAAACTCTTATAGAGATGGGTGCAGACATTACTTTTGAAAATGAGCGCATACAGGGCGGCGAAAAGGTTGCCGACCTGCGTATTCGCGGCTCTGCGCTGACGGGCATCGAAGTCCCCGCTGCGCGCGTACCCTCGATGATCGACGAATTTCCCGCCCTTGCCGTGGCCGCCGCCTGCGCCTCCGGGACAACCACCATGACCGGACTGGAAGAACTGCGCGTCAAGGAAAGCGACCGTCTTGCCATGATGGCAAAGGGACTGGCAGCCTGCAGCGTAAAACTGGAAGAAGGGCCGGACAGCCTGACCATCCACGGCACCGGGCACCCGCCAAAAGGCGGGGCCGCAATCGAAACGGCGCTTGATCACCGCATCGCCATGAGCTTCCTTGCGCTGGGCAGCGTAACGCAGGAGCCCGTAACCATCGACGATGCCGCACCGATTGACACCAGCTTCCCGGATTTTGCCGGATTGATGAACACGCTGGGTTGTAAAATAGGGAAACCATAATGGATAAACCTGTCATCGCCATAGACGGCCCGGCCGCTAGCGGCAAAGGGACATTGGCAAGAGCGCTCGCAAAGCGCCTGAATTTCGCATTTCTTGATACGGGCGCACTTTACCGCGCCGTGGCCTTCGAGGTTTTAACGGCGGGGGATGACCCGGAACTTTCCGATGCCGCAGCAAAAGGGGCGCAGGCGCTTAAAACAAAACTGGAAAAAGCAGAAAGTCCCGCCGAGATTCTTGAAAACCCGGAATTACGAACTGAAAAGACAGGAAGCGCCGCCTCTAAAGTGGCCGCAATCCCTGCCGTGCGCGAAGCGCTTCTCACCCTGCAGCGCGACTTCGCGCAAAACCCCGGAAGCACCTATAGCGGCGCGGTTCTGGACGGGCGGGATATCGGCACTGTCATCTGCCCCGATGCCGACCTGAAACTCTTTATCACCGCCGAAACGGAAGTGCGCGCCCAAAGACGTTTAAAAGAGTTGCAATCCAAAGGCATATCCGTTACATATGACGCCGTTTTAGCGGATATGCGTGCCAGAGACGCCCGTGACCGGGATAGAAGCTCTGCACCCCTGAAGCCCGCTGATGATGCGATCGTGATCGACACATCGGAAATCAGCGCAGAAGAAGTTTTCGAACTGGTGCTGCAAGAGGCTTTGGCAATGATCCAGAAAAAGACGGGATGAGTAGAATTCGGAGCATGGTGCTTCGAAACCCTGCAAAAGGGCTCCGGCTTTTAAATATGATCTTGAAGGGCTTTCATAACCTATAGCCCTAACATTCCCTGCTAAGACAACCTGAATGAAGAAGGGAATAAAACACCATGGCAAAAATAGCCGCAAATCTTAAAGACAATACTGAATCCAAGGAGTTCGCAAAGCTCCTGTCCGAATCCATGAAGGGTCAGGACAGCTTTACCGGCAGCGTTGTGAACGGCACCGTTATCAACGTGGAGGACGATTTCGTTATCGTCGATGTGGGCCTGAAATCCGAAGGCCGCATTCCGCTGCAGGAATTCTCCAAGCCCGGTGAAGAAACAGAGATCAAATCCGGCGATGTGGTCGAGGTTTTCGTGGAACGCATGGAAAACCGCAATGGCGACACCGTCCTGTCCCGCGAAAAAGCCCGCCGTGAAGAATCATGGATAGACCTTGAAAAATCACACAAGAAAGAAGAGCGCGTTACCGGTGTTATCTTCGGTCGTGTCAAAGGCGGCTTTACCGTTGACCTTGGCGGCGCTGTGGCGTTCCTGCCCGGCTCACAGGTTGACATCCGCCCCGTGCGTGATGTTTCTCCGCTGATGGGCACGCCCCAGCCTTTCCACATCCTGAAAATGGACCGCGCCCGCGGCAACATCGTAGTTTCCCGCCGCGCCGTTCTGGAGGAATCCCGCGAGGAAGCGCGCAGCGACCTGCTGGAAAACATTAAGGAAGGCGCCGTCGTTGAAGGCATTGTGAAAAACATTACCGATTACGGCGCGTTCGTTGATCTGGGCGGCGTTGACGGCCTGCTCCATGTGACCGACATCTCCTGGAAGCGCGTCAATCATCCTTCCGAAGCCCTGCAGATCGGCCAGACCGTGAAGGTGCAGGTCATCCGCTTTAACGAGGAAACAAAGCGTATTTCCCTGGGCATGAAACAACTTGAATCCGATCCGTGGACGGAAGTGGAAAGCAAGTTCGCCGTTGGCCAGAAACTGACAGGCCGCGTCACCAATATCGCCGATTACGGCGCGTTTGTTGAACTGGGCGACGGCATCGAAGGCCTGGTGCACGTTTCTGAAATGTCATGGACCAAGAAAAACGTTCACCCAAGCAAGATCGTTTCCACTTCTCAGGAAGTAGAAGTGATGATCCTGGAAGTCGACAGCGAAAAACGCCGCATTTCCCTTGGAATCAAGCAATGTCAGGACAATCCGTGGGCGAAATTCGCTACTGAGCATAAAGTCGACGAAACCATCGAAGGCGAAATCCGCAATATCACGGAATTCGGCCTGTTCATCGCGATCGGTGAAGATATCGACGGCATGGTCCACCTCTCAGACGTATCATGGGAAGACCAGACCGAAGAAGCCCTCAAATCCTTCAAGAAAGGTGAGGTCATCAAGGTTAAAATCCTCGACATGGACCCCGAGAAAGAGCGTGTCGCCCTTGGTATCAAACAACTCACCGACGATCCGTTCCAGGGCTCCCTGTCCGGTATGGCCAAAGGCGCTATCGTCACCGGCACCGTCACGGAAATTACGTCCAGCGGTATCGAGGTAAGCGTGAACGACAACGTGACAGGCTTCATCAAGAAGGCCGATCTGTCCCGCGAGCGCTCAGAGCAGCGCCCCGACCGCTTTGCTGTGGGCGAGAAAGTTGATGCGAAGATCGTCAATGTCGATAAGAAAACACGCAAGCTGAGCCTTTCCATTAAGGCCCGCGAAATCGACGAGGACAAGCAGGCGATGAAGGAATTCGGCTCTACCGAATCCGGCGCGTCCCTTGGCGATATCCTCGGCGCAGCCCTTCAGGAAAAAGAAGGCGCAGCCAAGGAGGAAAAGCCAAAGAAAAAATCTGCCGCCGCGAAAAAGAAAGACTCCGAAGAAGATTCCGAATAAGTCTTTTAAACGATTTTACAAAAGCCGGGACATCGTTCCCGGCTTTTTTATTGTCCTCGCCGATAAAATCCGCCCGGCGTGTTTTTCTTGACGCCTGCCCCCCGTTAGGGCAGAGTAAAAATATACAAGGATTTTGAATGACATGCGCCCTCACACGGGCTTATGATTCTTAGAACGAAGGGATACTGCGCTATGACCAAATCAGAACTGATCGCAAAACTGGCCGAAAAAAATCCGCACCTGTTTTTGCGCGACATCGAAAAGATCGTCGAAACCGTTTTTGATAAAATCAGCGAGGCGCTGGCCAATGACGACCGTGTAGAGCTTCGCGGCTTTGGGGCTTTCTCCGTTAAACACCGCGAAGCCCGTCAGGGACGCAACCCCCGCACAGGCGAAACCGTCCATGTTGAAGCCAAGCGTCTCCCGTTTTTCAAAACCGGTAAAGGCTTGCGCGAGCGCCTGAACAGTAGCCAGGGAGAAACCTACGGCACAGACTATTAAAATTGGCGCTTATGGCCCTGCTTCGCGGAATTGCCGGTTTTATCGTAACTATCGCCGTTATTTTTTTCGCGCTCCTCAACCGTGAAATCGTTTCGGTAACCTGGAGCCCCTTCCAGCCTCCGCAAAATCTGCCTTTATATATACCGCTTATAGTCTTCATGGCCGGCGGCTTTTGCCTGGGCGCGCTATGCGTCTGGTTTAACAGCGGCGAAACCCGCCGTCAGCGCCGCAACTATAAAAATCAGGTCGGGGCCCTGCAAAAACTGCTAAAGGAAAAGACAACTTCCACTCAGCCAAGCTTGCCAGCCCCCCTTAAAAAGGACTAAGATTCCTCCCGACATGCGCGATATAGGACCCAAAATTTTCTGTGCCATCGACACCGCCAGCCTGGAAACGGCGCGGGCGCTGGTGGCCGGCGTCGGCCCCATTACACGGGGAATCAAGCTGGGTATGGAGTTTTTTAATACATTCGGCCCTTCCGGCGTGGAGGATGTCATGAGCGCCTGCCCCCAGGCATCCTTGTTTATAGACCTGAAATTCCATGATATTCCCAATACAGTGGCCGGAACGGTGCGCACCCTCTCCAAACGCCTGCGCCCCGCTTACCTGAACGTACATGCCGCCGGGGGCGCTACGATGATGAAAGCCGCGCGCGATGCATGCGAGCCGGAGACAAAACTTCTCGCTGTAACCGTGCTGACCAGCCTTTCCCACATCGAGCTGGGCGATACGGGAATCGATTCCCCGCCGCTGGTGCAGGTAGAGCGTCTAGCCCGCCTCGCCTATTCCTGCGGGCTGGACGGCGTTGTGTGTTCGGCGGAGGAAATCGCAACGCTGCGAACGAAATTCGGGCCTGATTTTACTCTCATGGTACCGGGCATCCGCCCCGAAGGCAGCGACGTACAGGACCAGAAACGCGTCATGACGCCGGAAAAGGCACTGGAAGCCGGCGCCACGCATCTTGTCATTGGCCGCCCGATTACCGGCGCTGACGACCCTGTGGCAGCGGCGCAAAAAATCGTCGACAGTATTACTTCGCTATAAGTTTTTCCTCGTGATCTCGCGCGCCGTGCCCTGTATAACTAGCTCATGACTGACGTAAAAATATGCGGACTAAGCACCCCGGAAACTGTCGATGCAGCAATAGATGCCGGAGCAAAATACCTGGGATTTGTGTTTCATAAGCCCTCGCCGCGCTATGTTCCCATCGATGCCGCTGCCTGGCTTGTGGGCAGGATACCCCACGAATTATATCCGGTCGGGCTGTTCGTCGATCCCGACGACGGCACGCTTCTGGACGCTATCGGCGCAATGAATCTCGACCTGATCCAGCTTCACGGCAATGAAAGCGCCAGCCGCATCCGTGAAATCCAGCGGCTGACCCATATACCTGTCATGAAGGCCATCAGGGTAGCCTCCGATGATGACCTGCTTTATATGGACGGTTACGAGGAAACGGCGGACTGGCTTCTTTTCGATTCCAAACCGCAGGGTGCTACCCTGCCGGGCGGGACAGGGCAGACATTCGACTGGGATATCCTGGCCCAGCGCACATTTACAAAACCGTGGATGCTCTCGGGCGGTTTGACGGCGGAAAATGTAGCGGAAGCGCTCTCAATTCTTTCCCCGGCCGTGGTGGATGTTTCCAGCGGCGTAGAATCTGCGCCGGGCGTAAAAGACATCGCCAAAATAAAAGCTTTTATTCAGGCTGTAAAAACGGCATAAAGTGACAAAAAACTTTTGTCATCCTGAGCGTTAGCGAGGGATCTCCTGAACAAGCTTTGAGATCCTTCAGTCGGCTTTGCCTCCTTCAGGATGACAGTTGAGGTAACAATGAAAGCAAACAGTTTTAGAAACGGCCCTGACGAGCGCGGACATTTCGGCCCCTATGGCGGGCGCTATGTGGCGGAAACGCTTATGCCTCTTATCCTTGAGGTAGAAAAAGCATACAACGCCGCCAAAAACGACCCTACTTTCTGGGCGGAGTTTGACGATCTGGCCAAACATTATATCGGCCGCCCTTCACCGCTTTATTTTGCAAAACGCACGACCGAGTATTTCGGCGGCGCCAAAGTCTATTTCAAACGCGACGAGCTAAACCACACGGGAGCACATAAAATCAATCACTGCGTGGGGCAAATCCTGCTCGCGCGCCGTATGGGGAAAACCCGCATTATCGCGGAAACCGGCGCAGGGCAGCATGGCGTGGCCACAGCAACAGTTTGTGCCCTGTTCGATATGCCCTGCACGGTTTACATGGGCGAAGAGGACGTGCGCCGCCAGTCTCCCAACGTTTTCCGCATGAAATTACTGGGAGCCGAAGTTGTGCCCGTAACCAGCGGCGCGGGTACTTTGAAAGACGCCATGAACGAAGCCATGCGCGACTGGGTAACCAATGTCGAGGACACCTATTACCTGATC
>CAZBNG010000069.1:5206-11724 GCA_964493095.1 uncultured Pseudobdellovibrionaceae bacterium | reverse complement strand
CGCGCGCGGCGTCGGGCATCGGCGCCGACCACGTACTGGTCAGGACCAGCGATTCGCTCGACCAGACGCTGCGCAACTACCTGCTGTTCCGCCAGAGGCGCCAGTAGCGATGAGCCTGCTCGCGCCACTGTTCCTGCTCGGCGCGCTGGATGGGTATAGCAAGGCCGAGGCGGTTGAGTTTTCTTCTTCGCCGGAAGTTTTGCCGGAGCTGGAGCAGCTTGTGCTGCACAGGCTTTTCGAGATGGATAAAAAGGTGCGCGGCTGCATTGAAGATTACGAGTTCACCAAGCTTGCCAAGGCGCTGCACGATTTTTGTAATGACGATCTTTCGGCGTTTTATTTCGATATCCGCAAAGATTCGTTGTATTGCGACGCGCCCGACAGCGACCGTCGCCGCGCCTGCCGCAGCGTGATGGCGCAGGTCTTTAGCTGCCTGTCCGCGTGGCTAGCACCTATCTTGTGCTTTACCGCCGAAGAAGCGTGGAGCCACAGGCCCGAAGGCGTATTCGAGGATGCAGAAAGCATTCACCTGCGCGAATTCCCGCAGGTGCCGGACGGGTGGAAGAATGACGCGCTGGCGGATAAGTGGGAAAAGGTCAAAGTATTTAGATCCATCATTTTTGAAAATCTAGAACGAATGAGAAAAGAACAACTTATAGGTTCGTCTCTTGAGGCAAATATTAAAATTGATTTGCATGAAGAACACGCAGATCAACTTAAAGATATTGATTGGGCTGAGCTTTGTATTGTTTCTCAAGCTGAAGCTAAGTTTATAAAAGCGCCAGAATTGGAAGGTATGGCTCTTTCGTGGAATTCTCAAAAAGCGCCGGGTGAGAAGTGTGAGCGCTGCTGGCAGGTCCTGCCCGAAGTTGCGGAAAACGGCGATCTTTGCAACCGCTGCACCGATGCGGTGAAGCGGGTGAAGAAAGCGGCTTAAACCCCTTTGTCATTGCGAGCCGAAGGCGAAGCAATCTGTTAGAGATTGCCGCGTCGGCCTTACGGCCTTCTCGCAATGACGATTTTTGGGGCTAGGAGGTCAGCGGTTTGCCGTGAACCCACCACCCCAAACGGTTGATGGAGTAAATCGGGGAATAGCGGTGAACCTCACCGGCCAGCCGCAGGGCTTTATCCTGATTATCGAGCACGAGGTCGCCGCCCTCCGCACGCTGCACGGCCAAAATGGCGTGGGGAATGTGCAGTTGCAGGTCGTTCACGATCACGATGCGCAGGTTTTCCTCCTCCTGACCGAGGTCACGCAGGGCGAGGTATTTGGCGATGCAAAAATCTTCACAGTCCCCGCCATATTTCAAAAACTCGCCGGGCGTGGTCCAGTAATCCTGAATTTCGGGAACGTAAGGGCGCCGGTTCATCGCCTCGTTGACCTGCATGATCTGCACGATGGGCGGCAGGTTTTTAAACCCGCGGATAAGCTGGAGCCATTCGCGCGTGCTGACATCGCCGGTAGCCAGCGCGGTTTCGAACCGCCGCAGCATGTCGGTGTAACGGGTAAAGGGCGATATGTCGCTGGAGTGCGGCTGGTTGGGGGCAAAGATAACGCTTAAGGGTGCCGGCATGACTCTTACCTCTTGTGTTTGTGAAGCCTGAAGCTTGCCTGAAAGCCGGTTGAAGTGTCAACGCACATTAGTAATGAAAGAACGTCATTGCGAGGAGGCCGTCAGGCCGACGTGGCAATCTTCCGGAGATTGCTTTGCCTTCGGCTCGAAATGTTGGAGAGGTGTGTGATGGAGGGGGGTATTTTCATACCTGTCATTCCGGCGCAGGCCGGAATCCATTTCTCAACATTGCAGAAACCCGATAAATGGACCCCGGCGTTCGCCGGGGTGACAGAAACAGAATAAGAGTAACGAAGAAACTTTTAAAGTTGTCCGAGTTTTTTCGCTTTTTTCAGCAGCACGCGGATATGCGGTTTGCCGGTTTCCTCTTCATACTTCTCGTAATACTGCTGGTGGTAGCCTTCCGCTTCCCAGAAGGTTGACGCCGGGCTGATTTTCGTGGCAATCGGCTTTTTGAAGCGCTTTTCATCCTCCAGCGTTTTGATTACGTTTTCAGCAATCTGTTTTTGCTCTTCATCGTGGTAGAAAATTTCGGAGCGGTATTGCGTGCCCACATCAACGCCCTGACGATCCACCTGCGTGGGGTCGTGCGCCCTGGTCAGGAAGAATTTTACCAGTTCTTCGTAAGAAATTTTCTCCGGATCATACGTGATCTCCACCGCTTCGGCGTGACCCGTCCTGCCCGTGCTGACGTCCTGATAAGTCGGGTTGTCCAGATGCCCGCCCGTATAACCGGAGCGGGTGAATAAAATCCCGTCCAGCGCCCGGAACTCTGACTCCATGCACCAGAAACAGCCGCCCGCCAGCGTGGCAACGGGGTAACCTTCGGGTTTTGTGCTCATGATGTCCTCTCCCACGGTCATGGCCTGGCTTGACCTGCCCATAAAAAATGCTGCGCCAGCCGCGAAAACCGTTAATATAAGTATGATGTTTAATGCTTTCATAATTCTATATTCGGTCACGGTTTCCAAAAGTTACATAGAGCATGGATTTTAAAACAATCACATCTCCGAATTTTGGCGAGCGGGCGGACGGCGCAAAGCCATCCCTCATCATCATCCATTATACCGGGATGGAGACAGGTAAGGCGGCGCTGGAACGGCTTTGCGACCCGGCAAGCAAGGTCAGTGCGCATTTTTTTATCGGTGAGGCGGGGGCGGTTTTAAATCTCGTCAAGCATGATAAGCGGGCCTGGCATGCCGGACGCTCTTACTGGCGCGGGGAAACGGATATCAATTCCCATTCCATCGGGATTGAGCTGGTGAATAAAGGCCATGAATTCGGGTATGAGGAATTTTCAGAGGCGCAAATTCGGTCACTGGTAGATTTATGCCGGGAAATGATGAGAAAATATAATATCCCTGCGGACGGGGTTCTGGCGCATTCCGATGTGGCGCCGGGGCGTAAGCTTGATCCGGGCGAGAAATTCCCCTGGCAGGCGCTGGCCCGCAAAGGAATTGGTCTGTGGCCCGATCCGCAGCCGCAGGATTTTGACGCGAAAGGGGATTTCGACGAATGGCTTCTGGCGTACGGCTATAACCCCGAAGCCGGGGCGCAGGAACGGCTTTACGCCTTTTACCAGCATTTTTACCCGGAAAAGGCCGGGGATCCGCAGCATGTTCCGCCGCCCGATAAGGAAAGCCATGCGCGGCTTTCGGCGCTTTTGCGCGCTGCCGGGTTGGCAAAAACTTGAAGTTTCCCGGCAAAAAGATCATAGTGGCGCCACTTTGGAAAATCGGATGACCGCTGGCGGGCTTGCCCGCCGGAGGAAAGTCCGGGCTTCACGGAAATACGGCGCCGGCTAACGGCCGGGGGGCTTGTTTACAGGTCTACGGAAAGTGCCACAGAAAATATACCGCCCGCTTGCGGGTAAGGGTGAAATGGTGCGGTAAGAGCGCACCGCGCTGCCGGTAACGGCAGTGGCAGGGTAAACCCCGCCGGAAGCAAGACCAAATAGGGATCGCACATGATGGATTTCCGCATCGTGATCCGGGTAGGTCGCTAGAGGTGCCTGGCAACAGGCATCCCAGAGGAATGGTCATCGCCTGCTTCGCAGGTACAGAACCCGGCTTATAGATTTTTCGAAGTTTATTTTGTGAGGGGCCGCGCGGGGAAATCCGGGCGGCCTTTCTATTTATACACGAAATAACGAATCAGTGAGCACATTTCCTGTGTGTAAGCGAATCAGTTGACTCTTCGGATTCTTGACCAGCGATTCGCACAGAATCATAATATATGGCATAGTTCAGTTCTGGACTTAAAACTTTCGTTTAATTCTTTGTTTTTGCTAATTTTCCGGCAAAGGTGTTAAAAATATGACTGCAACCGCCCACTATCCGGTGATGTTACCGGAGGTGCTGGAATTTCTCCGGCCCCTGCCGGGCGGGGTATATGTTGATGGTACGTTCGGTGCGGGAGGGTACACGGCGGCCATTCTCGACGCCGCGCCTGATTGCCGGGTAATTGCCATTGACCGCGACGTTGATGCGCGGCGGCGCGCGGCGGTGCTTCAGGATAAATACGGCAAACGTCTGACTTTCATTCACGGTTGTTTCGGCGATGTGGCACGGCTTCTGGAAGAGGCGGGTTGCGGCAAGGTGGACGGGTTTGTGCTCGATCTTGGTGTTTCCTCAATGCAGATCGATGAGCCGGCGCGGGGGTTTTCCTTTCGTGCGGACGGGCCGCTGGATATGCGCATGAACCGGGAGGAAGGGCAAAGCGCCGCCGATCTGGTCAATACGATGGCGGAAAAAGAACTTGCCGATGTGATTTACAAATATGGCGAGGAACGCCTCTCCCGCCGCATTGCCAAAGTGATTGTCCAGCGGCGCGCCGAAGAAAAATTTGAAACCACCGCGCAGCTGGCGGATGCTGTGCGCTCCTGCGTGCCGCGTTCCAAGGACGGCATCGACCCGGCGACCCGCACGTTCCAGGCGCTACGCATCGCTGTGAATGACGAACTCGGTGAGCTGGAGCGTGCGCTGGCCGCCGCCGCGAAAATTTTGAAATCCGGCGGGCGTATGGTGGTGGTAAGCTTCCATTCCCTTGAAGACCGCATCGTAAAGGAATTTTTCAAAGGCGGTGCCGGGAAGGGCGCGGGAGGTTCGCGCCATGCTCCTGTGCCTGTGGGAAAGACCGATAAATCTCCCTTAAAAATCGTGACCAAAAAGGCTGTCCTGCCTTCGGAAAAAGAGGTGCGGGAAAACGCGCGTTCGCGTTCGGCCAAGCTGCGCGCCGCAGAATTTGTGGGGGCCGCATGAAAAAGCTCTGGCGCCGTTATGCGATTATTTTCGGGGTGGCCGCATTGTTTGGTGCGGTGCTGCTTAAGACCAGCCAGAGCGTGGAGCAGGCAGAGGGCAGGCTGGACGCTTTGCGCGAAACCGTTGCCGCAGAGGAAGAAAGCCTGCGTGTCCTGCGCGCGGAATGGGCGTATCTGAATCGTCCTGGCAATCTGGAAGCGCTGTCTAAAAAATATCTCGATCTGCGGCCGCCCGAATCCGGTCAGATGGTTTCAAGCCCGTCCGATATCCCGCTTGAAATGGACGTGCCCGTTCCTGCGAGGGTGCCGGATAGGCGCGAGGTCTCCGCCACCCCGGTTTTTGTGAACGCAGGGACCGAAGCGCAGCAAGCGCCCAAATCGCCGAAGGTAACGCCAAAGGCCAAACCACCTGTGCCGCAAAAATACCAGCCGCGCAATTTCCAAAAGCTGCTCGAAAACCTGAGCGGGGAGGGTGGCGATGTTCAATAAACACCTGCGCAGTGCTGTTCTTAAAATCGAGGGCGAACGCGGCACGAGCTTTAATCTTGCGCGTGGGCGTCTCGTTCTGGTTAGCGCGTTTTTTGCACTTATATATATGCTGGTGGCTGCGCGGGTGGTCGACCTGAGTCTTATTCAGGGCGCGCGCGGCATGTATGACGGGATGTCGGTGGAGCAATCCGCGGAAAACACCCGGCGCGGCGATGTGTATGATCGCAACGACGTGCTGCTGGCTACCACGCTGAAAACTGCCTCGCTTTATGCCGATCCCAAGCTGATCACCGGTCCACAGGAAGTCGCGCAGCGCCTTGCCGACATCCTGCCCGGCGAGTCATACGGCTCTTTGCTTAAACGCCTTCAGAGCAAAAACCGGTTCGTGTGGATCAAGCGCAGCCTGACGCCGGAGGAACAATATAAGGTCTTGGAACTGGGCCAGCCGGGCCTGAATTTCCAGGACGAATATAAGCGTATATATCCGCAGGGGAATCTGGCAGCGCATTTGCTGGGGTATACCAATGTCGATAATCACGGCCTCGCCGGGATTGAACGCAGCTTCGACAAGCTGCTTTCCAAAGGCGACGATATAAGGCTCACTCTGGATGTCAGGTTGCAGCATGCCCTGCGCCGGGAACTGGCTAAAGCCATCAGCGATTTTAACGCCCGTGCCGGGGCGGGGCTGATCATGGATGCGCAAAACGGGGAGGTGCTGGCCGGGGTTTCTCTGCCCGATTTCGAACCATATGATGCGGGAAACGCCAGCCGGGCACAGCGTTTTAACCGCCTGACGCTGGGCGTTTACGAACTGGGTTCGCTGTTTAAAATCTTCTCGACGGCGGCGGCGATCGAGTTCCGCAACTTGCCGATGAGCACTACCTTTGATGTGCGCGAACCCATTACGGTCGGGCGCTTTACCATCAATGATTACCACGCGCAAAACCGCATTCTCACGATGCCCGAAGTGTTCATGTATTCCTCTAATATTGGCGCGGCGCGCATGGGCGAGATGGTCGGCACCGCCGCGCTGGAAGATTTTTATGACGATCTGGGGCTGCTGACCAAACTGGACTGGGAAATCCCGGAAACGGGCACGCCGCTTGTTCCCTCTCCGTGGCGCGATGTGAATACGCTTACGGCTTCTTACGGTCACGGCGTTGCCACCACGCCGCTGCAAATGAGCGCCGCCGTGG